>NZ_PTRL01000010.1:0-104074 GCF_002966005.1 Escherichia sp. MOD1-EC5433
GAATTTGCCTGGCGGCCGTAGCGCGGTGGTCCCACCTGACCCCATGCCGAACTCAGAAGTGAAACGCCGTAGCGCCGATGGTAGTGTGGGGTCTCCCCATGCGAGAGTAGGGAACTGCCAGGCATCAAATTAAGCGTGCTGATATGGCTCAGTTGGTAGAGCGCACCCTTGGTAAGGGTGAGGTCCCCAGTTCGACTCTGGGTATCAGCACCACTTTTTAGGTTAAAGTTCGGCAGATTAGAAAAGAATTTGTCTGGCGGCAGTAGCGCGGTGGTCCCACCTGACCCCATGCCGAACTCAGAAGTGAAACGCCGTAGCGCCGATGGTAGTGTGGGGTCTCCCCATGCGAGAGTAGGGAACTGCCAGACATCAAATCAAGCGAAAGGCCATCCGAAAGGATGGCCTTTTTGCATTGTGCGAAAAAAGTTGGATTCACCTTTACAGTCCAGGAAACGCAACTTAATGGATTACCTGCGATAAAAATGCCCTGGTACGCTCTGATTTAGGATGCGCAAAAAACTCATCTGGTGCAGCTTGTTCCACTATCTCTCCGCGATCCATAAAAATCACCCGGTCAGCGACGGTTCGCGCAAATCCCATCTCATGCGTTACGCACAACATCGTCATACCCGATTGCGCCAGCCCAATCATCGTATCCAGCACTTCTTTTACCATCTCCGGATCGAGCGCGGATGTTGGTTCATCAAACAGCATAATCTTGGGCTTCATACAAAGTGAACGTGCTATAGCAACGCGTTGCTGCTGACCACCGGAGATCTGTCCGGGAAACTTCTGTGCATGTTCGGCAATTCTCACCCGCTCAAGGTAATGCATCGCCAGAGCTTCAGCCTCTTTCTTTGGCATCTTGCGTACCCAAATCGGTGCCAGGGTACAGTTCTGTAAAACGGTCAGATGTGGGAAAAGATTAAAATGCTGAAAGACCATTCCCACTTCCTGTCTGACACGCTCAATATTGCGGATATCTTCGTTAAGTTCGATCCCATCCACCACGATCCGTCCCTGTTGATGTTCTTCCAGATGATTAATACAACGAATGGTTGTCGATTTCCCGGAACCAGATGGGCCACACAGAACGATTCGTTCTCCCGGTTGCACGGTTAAATTTATATTTTTCAGTACATGGAATTGTCCATACCATTTGTTAACGTTTTCCAGCGTAATCATCGCGTTAGCAGGTTGCAGTAAAATTTGGCTCATAGTGTCCTCAATGCGGTGTACGCCCGGTGTTAAAACGTTTTTCCAGATGCTGGCTATAGCGCGACATGCTGAAACAGAAGATCCAGTAGATCAGTGCGGCGAAAACATACCCTTCGGTCGACATGCCCAACCAGGCGGGATCGACGGTGGCTTGCTGGACGCTACTGAAAAGATCGAACAACCCGATAATGATCACCAGGCTGGTATCTTTGAAGAGTGCGATGATGGTATTGACCAGCCCAGGAATTACCAGCTTCAACGCCTGTGGCAGAATAACCAGTCCCTGGGTTTTCCAGTAACCCAACGCCAGCGATTCCGCCGCTTCATATTGCCCCTTTGGCAGCGCCTGTAATCCGCCTCGCACGACTTCTGCAACATAGGCTGACTGAAACAGGATCACGCCAACCAGCGCGCGGATCAGTTTGTCGATACTGGTGCCTTCTGCCATAAACAACGGCAGCATGACCGAAGACATAAACAACACGGTGATCAGCGGCACGCCACGCCAGAACTCGATAAAAATGACCGATAAGATACGCACAATCGGCATATGGGAGCGGCGACCTAATGCCAGCAAGATCCCCCACGGTAGCGCCCCCGCGATCCCAACTGATGCAATAATCAAAGTCAGCGTCAGCCCGCCCCATTGCCGGGTTTCAACCCGCGCCAGACCGAGAAAACCGCCATACATTAGCCACCAGACGATGAGTGGGTAGATAACCGCCCATACTGCAATATAGCGCCCGCGATGAGGGAGTATTTTCCAGAACATCGGCGCAATCGAAACCAGGCCAATCAGTAATGCCAGATTAATTCGCCAACGTTGGTCGTGTGGGTAAAGCCCATACATAAACTGACCAAATCGTTCGTGGATGAAAACCCAACAGGCACCGGCTTTTGTGCAGTCGGCACGCGTTGAGCCAACCCAGTTAGCCTGCAAAAATGCCCAGTTCAGCAACGGCGGAATTAATTCCCACATCAACCACAAGCAGCCAATAGTCAGCAGGCTATTGCCCCAGCTGGAGAACAGGTTTTTGCGCACCCACACCATAGCGCGGCTTGAGTTATGGCTCGCCGGGCGCGGGGGATGAGACAGCAATACTTTTGTCATCATGACTCCTTAGCGTTCAACGATCGCGATACGGCGGTTATAGATATTCATCAGCAGCGAGATAGTCAGACTGATAATCAGATAGACCGACATGGTCATGGCTATAGTCTCGATAGCTTGCCCCGTCTGGTTCAGTACGGTGCCAGCAAACAGCGAAACCATATCCGGGTAGCCAATAGCGGCGGCAAGAGAGGAGTTTTTGACGATATTGAGATACTGGCTGGTTAACGGCGGAATAATCACCCGCAGCGCCTGGGGAATAATGACCTGGCGTAGCGTAACCGGGTTGGGTAACCCCAGCGAGCGGGCAGCTTCATGTTGACCATAAGGCACCGCCTGGATCCCGGCGCGGATAATCTCGGCGATAAATGCAGAGGTATAAACGGAAAGCGCCAACGTTAAGGCTGCCAGTTCGGGTATGAGAACCATACCGCCACGGAAGTTAAACCCTTGTAGCGCCGGAATATTCCAGTGCACTGCTGCACCAAAAAGCCAGTGTGCCAGTAAAGGCAAACCAATGATCAACCCAACGGTGACAGGCCATGTACGACGCAGTTGACCGGTCTTTATCTGGTGCGTTTTATTGAAACGGAATAACCCAACAGAAATGGCTATAGCAATAACAACAGCCACTATGAACGCGAGAAATCCATCTCCCAGTTGCGGTGAAGGAATGTAAAGTCCACGATTGCTCAAAAAGATCAGATCTAACGCGCTCACCGCCTGGCGTGGTCCGGGCAAATTGCGCAACACGGCAAAGTACCAGAAGAAGATTTGCAGCAATGGCGGAATATTACGGAAGATCTCAATATAAATTGTGGAAAGCTTTCGTAGCAGCCAGTTATCCGAAAGTCTCGCCAGACCGATAAAGAAGCCCAGAACAGAAGCGAATACAATACACAATGCTGAAACCAGTAGCGTATTGAGTAAGCCGACAATAAAAACGCGTCCGTAAGTATCGCCCTGCTGGTAATCGATCAAATGCTGGACGATACCGAAGCCAGCTCCGCGATCCAGAAAGGCAAACCCCGATGTAATGCCGCGATTGCTTAGATTCGTTACGGTGTTATGGAAGAGCCAGCCTACAATGCCGACGACGGCGACAACGGCAAGGATCTGGAAAAGCCAGGCGCGAACCGTAGGATTGGCAAATGAAAGTGAACCTTTAACGGTTGTGCGGCGATGGGACATAGGAACCTCGGAAACCATAACGCTAAAGAGAGCGCCGCTGTAGCGACGCTCATTACCTCACACCGACTTAACGCACGGGCGGTGCGTACTGGATGCCACCGTTATTCCAGAGATTATTTTGACCACGTTTAATTTTCAGTGGGCTTTCGGAGCCGACGTTGCGCTCAAAAATTTCCGAGTAGTTACCCACCTTTTTGATGATGTTGTATGCCCATTGGTTATCCAGCTTCAGATCTTTGCCGTAATCGCCCTCTTTACCCAGTAGATGCGCCATATCAGGCGTTGCCGGATTCGCCGCTTTCTCATCGACGTTCTGGGAATTGATGCCCATCTCTTCAGCATTCAGCATGGCAAAAAGCGTCCAGCGCACAATAGAGAACCATTCGTCATCGCCACGGCGGACTACCGGACCAAGCGGTTCTTTAGAGATAACTTCTGGCAGCACGATCCACTCGGCTGGGTTGCTTAATTTGATTCGCAATGCATACAGTTGTGATTGATCCGAGGCCAGCGTATCGCAGCGACCAGATTCCAGAGCCTTCGCGGATTCGTCAGAGCGATCGAAGGTCACGGGCGTGTACTTCATATTGTTTGCCTTGAAGTAATCGGCAACGTTGAGTTCGGTGTCTGTTCCTGCCTGAATACAGACCGTTGCGCCGTCCAGCTCTTTCGCGCTTTTTAGCCCCGCTTTATCGTGCGTCAGGAAACCAATGCCATCGTAATAAGTGACACCAGTAAATGCCATTCCCATGCCTGCGTCACGAGATGAAGTCCAGGTTGTATTACGAGAGAGTAAATCCACTTCGCCAGATTGCAATGCAGTGAAACGCTCTTTTGCGGTGAGCGGGGTGTATTTCACTTTTGTGTCATCGCCAAATACAGCGGCGGCGACGCCACGACAAACATCAACATCAATACCAGAAAACTTGCCATCTGCATCGGCATAAGAGAATCCAGGCAATCCGTCACTGATCCCGCATTGCACAAAACCTTTTTTCTTTACAGCATCGAGCGTCGCGCCAGCATGTGCCTGATTTGCAACGGCAAGCAGCACGCTGGCGGCAGCCAGTGTGGCTATCATCATCTTTTTCATAATGCTTCCTGTGAGGCGAAAATTATCGTTATAGGACGTTTGGGAAACGCCTTTTACCTGTCTGTGGCCATCCTCTTATAAGCAAAAGTAGTGCCAGCTTTTGCGCACGATTTCGCGTCGCAATAAGCTGAGTGTAGACAGGAAATAATAAAAACAGCGCCCCGCAATGGTGCGAAAATGAAACATGCGCCACATTTTGGCGCAAAAGATTTACTCGTATTTTGCTAAGCAGAATAATGATTATTGGCGTGAGTATCGGTGGGGAGGATGTGATTAAAAAATAAATTAATGCGTTATTTCGATATTGAGGTAATGCTGCGAGATAAAATGCTTAATTAAAAGGGGATTAGCCAGCGAAATATAGCGGTGTTTAACGTATAGAAAGATTCTGTATCGTTAAACAGAGCGCGGAAGTCCGCGCTCTGTTCAGTTATTTTGACAGAGCAATGATCCCCATCGTAAGGCCAGCGACAGCCGCCGCCCCGCCAGCAATAGCTCCGGCAGTTTCCCAGTTATCCTGTGTTGTACCTTTCATACAGGTATTGGTGTGAACCAGGCGTCCCTGATCGTCATAAACTGGAACGCAGGGGGAATCGTGAGCACAGCCCGCCAGCAATGCGGTGAGCAATGCCACAGGAATTAATCTTTTCATGGTGTTACCTCAGTAATAACGCTATCGCTTAATAAGTTAACTCTCTTATTAGCGAGCTGAATGCCATTTTATCACTGGAGGTTATAAATCTTGCGGAATGAATAATGACAAATTATGTGAATTGTAAAAATAGTGAAGGGAGCATGGGCTATGGAAAGTTATTAAAGAGTGAGTGGAAGATTATCTTATTAATTTTTATGGTGTTCAGTAGAAATAATAAAGGCGCCCGAAAGCGCCTTTATGTTTCTGATTTATCCTTTAAAGCAACGGCGGATCACGACAAAGAACACCGGTACGAAGAAAATCGCCAGCAATGTTGCAGAAACCATTCCGCCCATTACCCCGATACCCACTGCGTTCTGCGCACCACTGCCGGCGCCATTACTGATAGCCAGCGGTAATACACCGAGAATAAAGGCGAGAGAGGTCATCAGGATAGGACGCAGACGCATACGTACTGCCATCAGTGTCGCTTCGACAACACCTTTCCCCTCTTTCTCCATCAGATCTTTAGCGAACTCAACAATCAATATGGCGTTTTTGGCCGACAAGCCAATTGTCGTTAACAAGCCCACCATAAAGTAAACGTCATTTTTTTGATTAAAGATTGTCGCGGCCAGCAGCACGCCAACAATCCCTAACGGCACGACCAACATAACCGAGACAGGTATTGACCAGCTTTCATAGAGCGCAGCAAGGCACAGGAAAACCACTACGAAGGAGATTGCCACCAAAGCAGGAGCCTGGTTACCCGATAAGCGTTCCTGGTACGACATACCTGTCCAGTCATAACCAATGCCTGCCGGTAATTTTGACGCAAGGTTTTCCATCAACGCCATGGCATCGCCGGAACTGGTTCCTGGCGCGGCTTCCCCCTGAATTTCCATTGACGGCAGACCGTTGTAGCGTTCCAGTCGCGGAGAACCATACACCCAATGTGAAGTGGTAAAGGAAGAGAATGGCACCATTTCGCCGTTGGCGCTGCGAACATAAAGTTTATCGACATCTTCTGGCAGCATACGGAATTTGGCATCTGCCTGAACATAAACTTTTTTCACGCGACCACGATCGATGAAGTCGTTAACGTAAGTCCCGCCCAACGCCGTAGAAATGGTCTGATTGATGTCAGAAAGCGATACGCCTAATGCCTGCGCCTTTTCCTGGTCAACTTCAAGTTTGAATTGCGCGGTGTCTTCCAGACCATTGGGACGCACGCTGACTAAGCTGGCAGGATGTTGCGCAGCCATACCAAGCAACTGGTTACGGGCCTGGGTTAGGGCATCGTGACCCAGCCCTGCCTGATCAATTAACTCAAAGTCGAAACCCGTTGCCGTGCCCAGTTCAACAATGGCTGGCATATTGAATGGAATGACAAAACCGTCGCGGATCTTGCCCAATTCCATTTTGGCACGATGGATAACCGCTTCCGCACTGTTTTCATCACCATTACGCTCTTCCCACGGTTTCAGACTGACGAAGGCCATACCGGCGTTTTGTGCCTGGCCGCTGAAGCTAAAGCCGTTAACCGTAAAGACACTTTCAACGTTCGCTTTCTCGTTCTTCAGATAGTAATCCGTCACCTGATCCAACACTTTTTGCGTCCGCTCTTGCGTCGCGCCAGCAGGTAACTGAATCATGGTCAGAAAGACACCCTGATCCTCTTCAGGCAAGAAGGACGACGGAAGACGTAAAAACAACACCACCATTCCAGCAACAATCAGCGTATAGATCAGTAAATATCGTCCTGTGGAACCGAGGATTTTGCCGACGCTGTTAGTGTAATGATTAACGCTATGATCGAAGGTGGTATTAAACCAGCCGAAGAAACCGCCCTTATTTTCGTGATGCTCAGCAGAGACGGGTTTGAGCAGCGTTGCACATAACGCAGGAGTAAGGATCAATGCCACCAGTACGGAAAGCGCCATTGCTGAAACGATGGTGATAGAGAACTGGCGATAAATTGCCCCTGTGGAACCGCCGAAGAATGCCATCGGAATAAATACCGCTGACAGCACCATCGCGATACCCACCAGTGCGCCCTGAATTTGCGACATCGATTTTTCCGTCGCTTCTTTTGGCGGGAGCTTATCCTCCATCATCACGCGCTCGACGTTCTCCACCACCACTATCGCATCATCGACGAGCAGCCCAATGGCAAGCACCATCCCGAACATCGTTAGTGTGTTGATGGAGTAACCAAAAGCGGCGAGGATGGCAAACGTCCCTAACAACACCACGGGCACCGCAATGGTGGGGATCAGCGTTGCTCGCATATTCTGCAAGAACAGATACATCACCAGGAACACCAGCATAATGGCTTCGAACAGCGTTTTTACCACTTCGTGAATAGAAAGCTGGACGAATGGCGTGGTGTCATAAGGGTAGAGAACTTTCATTCCCTGCGGGAAGAATGGCTGTAATTCCGCTAGTTTTTCCTTAATGGCTTTCGCGGTATCGAGAGCGTTCGCACCGGTTGCCAGCTTAATACCCAGACCCGCCGCCGGTTTACCGTTGATGCGAGCGATAACGTTATAGTTTTCACCGCCTAGTTCAACCCGTGCGACATCTTTCAGGCGCACAACCGAACCATCGCTGTTCACACGCAGGGTAACTTTGCCGAACTCTTCCGGATTTTTTAATCGCGTCTGAGCAATAATCGAGGCGTTCAACTGTTGCCCTGGTAACGCTGGCGTTCCGCCCAACTGTCCGGCAGCAATCTGATCGTTTTGCACTTTCAACTGGTTAATTACATCAACCGGTGTCAGCTTATATTTGTTCAGCAGATCGGCGTCCAGCCAGATACGCATCGCATACTGTGCGCCAAAGAGTTGCACGTCACCAACGCCATTCAGGCGGCTAAGCGTATCTTTAACGTTAGAGGCCACATAGTCCGAGATATCGTCCTGTGTGGTGCCTGGGTTATCAGAGACGAAACCCGCCACCATTAAATAGCTGCTACTGGACTTTTCAACGCTGATCCCCTGCTGTTGAACTTCCTGCGGCAGCAACGGCGTGGCGAGCTGGAGTTTGTTCTGCACCTGCACTTGCGCGATATCTGGATCGGTTCCGGACTGGAAGGTGAGGGTAATTGTCACGCTACCGGCGGAATCGCTGGTGGAGGACATATACATCAGGTTATCGATACCATTCATATTCTGTTCGATAACCTGCGTCACCGTATCCTGCACGGTCTGCGCATCAGCGCCCGGATAGTTTGCCGAAACAGAAACCGCAGGCGGCGCAATGGTTGGGTACTGGGCGACGGGCAATTGTAAGATCGCCAGTACGCCCGCCATCATCAGAATAATTGCCAGCACCCATGCAAATATCGGTCGTCGAATAAAAAAGTTTGCCATGTCAGATTGCCTTACTTCGATGCAGTATCTGCGGGGGTATCGGTAGTGGCTTTAACCTGTTCTCCCGGACGCGCTTTTTGCAGGCCGCTGACAATGACTTGATCGCCAGATTTCAGCCCTTCGCTAATCAACCATTTATCGCCAATCGCCTGGCTGGCAACGACAGGGCGCGCTTCAACCTGGCTTTTATCGTTCACAATCAGCACGGTTGCGTCACCACGTGGTGTGCGGCTAACGCCTTGTTGCGGGATAAGAATGGCATCAGGTTGTACGCCTTCATCAATCCGTGCGCGCACAAACATACCCGGCAAAAGCGTATGTTGCGGGTTAGGGAAGACCGCGCGTAGGGTTATGGAGCCGGTGCTTTCATCAACGGTCACATCGGAGAATTGCAGCGTGCCTTTCAGGGGATAGGTTTGACCGTTTTCCATGACCAGTTCTACGTTGCTGGTGGCATTTTCCTTATGCAAATTCCCTTGCTCTACGGATTGCTTCAGCCTCATGAAATCGTTGCTGGATTGAGTAACGTCGACGTAGATAGGATCAAGTTGCTGGACAGTCGCCAGTTCAGTCGTTTGCCCGTTAGTGACAAGAGCACCTTCGGTCACAGTAGATTTGCCGATACGTCCGCTAATGGGCGCAGTCACTTTGGTATAAGCGAGATTGATGCGGGCGCTTTCGACCGTGGCTTTTGCGGCAATTACGGCGGCATCGGCCTGGCGAGCATCAGCAATGGCCTGGTCGTACTCCTGCTGACTGATGTATTTCGTACCCACGAGCGGAACGTAACGTTTTACCGTCAAATGCGCGATGGAGGCGGCGGCTTCACTTTTCGCCAGTTCGCCTTTCGCGCTGTCATAACTTGCCTGATAGGTCGCTGGATCGATCTGGTACAGGGACTGGCCTGCCTGCACATCGCTGCCTTCAGTGAAATTACGATTCAGTACGATCCCACTAACCTGTGGGCGAACTTCGGCAATACGAAAAGCATTGGTGCGGCCTGGTAATTCAGTTTTTACTTCTAACGGGGCCGTTTTCACAACATGAACGGTAACCTGCGGTTCACCGACGTGAGCTTTCTCTTCTCCCTTATCGTTACAACCCGCGATTAAAGCAGCGGAGATCAGAATAAAGGAGGGCAGGAGGAAAAACCTGGCATGTTTCGTCATTACTATTCCTCAAAAAAACCAAAAGCGCGTTATTTACCCAAAAAGGCAACGCGTTAACTCGCAGAAAGAAAAAATACAGTTCGCTATCCTACAAATTATCATTCGTCGATGTAAGGAATAGTTATGAATACTGGCGTCTCAAGGCACATAAACACAAAAAAAGATTAATATTCTGATGTTTTGTTTTGATGCGAATTGAATGAGGTGGAATTAAATTCACGCAAATGGAAATATATATTGATTAAGTGAATGAATTTTAGATAAACAATACATGTGATTTATTTGACGATTTATGGCAACTCAATATTAGCCTCTCGTATAAATACACATCAGGTGATAGATTAACCTGCGCTATTTTCTCACCCTGTGTCTATTATATTTATTTTCTGAATAATTAACTATGGCCAAAAGAACTAAAGCCGAAGCCCTGAAGACCCGGCAAGAACTGATTGAAACCGCCATCGCCCAGTTTGCACTACATGGCGTAAGCAAAACGACGCTCAATGACATCGCCGACGCCGCTAACGTCACGCGTGGCGCTATCTACTGGCACTTCGAAAACAAGACCCAGTTGTTTAATGAAATGTGGCTGCAACAGCCATCATTGCGGGAGTTAATCCAGGAGCGGCTGGCGGCAGGTTCAGACCATAACCCGTACCAGCAATTGCGTGAAAAACTGATTGTTGGCTTGCAATATATTGCCGAAACTCCCCGCCAACAGGCATTACTGCAAATCTTATATCACAAATGTGAATTTAATGATGAGATGCTGGCAGAGGCAGTAATACGCGAGAAGATGGGCTTTAATCCGCAGACTCTCCACGAAGTATTGCAATCATGTCAGCAACAAGGTTATGTGGCAAATAATCTCGATTTAGATGTCGTGATGATTATTATTGATGGCGCCTTCAGTGGTATTGTTCAAAACTGGTTAATGAATATGGCGGGTTACGATCTTTATAAACAAGCACCCGCATTAGTCGATAACGTATTAAGAATGTTCATGCCAGATGAAAACATAACGAAATTAATTCATCAAACAAATGAATTAAGTGTCATGTAAATTTACATTCTGTACTGAAAATTCAGCTCATCACAGTTAACCAGTTTAAGTGGATTAACCGAGTTCATATTGCGGCATTTGTCTGTTTCTGTTGCCAGCAGTTCAATCCATTGCATCAGTAAAGCATCAAACAGAAAAACGGAGACAGCGAAAACGACGAGCCACCAATACTTGCGAATCATTACCTGAACCTGTGCATGTTTAACCTGGTCTGGCAGGAAATATACACGAAATGAATAATCTGAAAACCAGGCTTACACTTCCTTTACTTTGCAATGAGATCGGGGTCAACTTCGCTTAACCGACTTCGTTTTGAGAGGTTGCTGGTTTTTCTTTTTTTCACTTTCGCCAAATCTTCCACAGAGTAATGTGACACGACATCCAGCCGTCGAAGTCCCATCTTGATGTACTCGATGTTAATCTCAATACCAATGAATTTTCGCCCGCTGGCGACGGCTACGGCACCGGTAGTAAAGCTACCGGCAAACGGGTCAAGAACGACATCTCCAGGGTTGGAAGAGGCGAGAATAATGCGCTTCAGTAATGCTTCCGGTTTTTGCGTCGGATGGTTTTCATATTCATCCATCAAATAACGCACGCGCGGAAAATCCCAGACATTACCCGGTACTTTTTGATGATTGTAAGGCTGTGGAGGATTTTTACGATAATCGATCAACGCGCGCTGCGATCCGGTTTTAGCTTCTACCAGAATAGCATCACCGTTGAACGTGTAGTTCTTTGCATCTTTCACCATCATCAGGATGGGTTCGTACATGGAGCCGTAGTGTTTCTTCGCCTGCACCCCAGAACTGTCATATGACCAGACGATGCGACTTTTGATGGTAAAGAACTTGCGGCACTGGATATCGATAAAGGGCATGTTTTCCGTGCTGTTCATGATGTACATGCTGCCCTGCTTTTTCAGAACGCGGTGGCACTCTGCAATCACTTCAAACAACCAGTCGATAAACAACTCTTCTTTCCAGGCTTCGATCAGACCATCAAAATTTTTACCGATGTTATAAGGTGGGTCGGCAAAGATCAGATCGACGCTTTCGGTGGGTAGTTTTTTAAGCTCGGCAAGTGCATCACCGTGAATAATAGTCTTAGCTTCATTACCAAACCGGGTCGGTTCACATCCTGTTCTCATGGTCACTCCCTTTGTGACACCTATAAAAAAGGCGCTTCCCCATGCCGAGTAGCGCCTTTTTAATCAAGCATTTAGCTAACCTGAATTAGTTCATGCCGTACTTTTTCAATTTTTTACGCAGCGTACCACGGTTGATGCCCATCATCAGCGCAGCACGGGTCTGGTTACCACGGGTGTATTGCATCACCATGTCCAACAGGGGCTGTTCTACTTCAGCCAGTACCAGCTCATAGAGGTCATTCACATCCTGACCATTCAGTTGAGCAAAATAGTTCTTCAGTGCCTGTTTAACCGAGTCACGCAGGGGTTTTTGGGTTACCTGATCCTGAGAGTTAACGGTAGAAACGGTCAGTACGTCAGAATTTACGCGTTGTTCGAACATAGTTCTGTCAGCTCTTTATTTCTGTTTACGCAAAATTTTCGAAGTATGCCTCCAACGCCTCCAGCTGTTCGCTGGCATCCTCAATGGCGTTGAATGTGCGCCGAAACTGGTCATTTGGAGCGTGTTCCTGGAGATACCAGGAAACGTGTTTACGTGCAATTCGGTATCCTTTTGCCGGACCATAAAAGTCATGCAGTTCCCGAACGTGCGCGCAAAGCAAGCGCTTAACCTCTGCCAAAGGCAGCGGGGGCAGCAACTCCCCAGTGTCCAGATAATGCTGGATTTCCCGAAAGATCCAGGGTCTTCCCTGAGCTGCACGGCCTATCATCAGAGCATCCGCCCCTGTATAGTCGAGCACAGCTCTGGCTTTAAGCGGGTCAGTAATGTCGCCATTCGCGATAACCGGAATGGAAAC
The DNA here is from genome assembly GCF_002966005.1 of Escherichia sp. MOD1-EC5433. Taxonomy (NCBI): domain Bacteria; kingdom Pseudomonadati; phylum Pseudomonadota; class Gammaproteobacteria; order Enterobacterales; family Enterobacteriaceae; genus Escherichia; species Escherichia sp. MOD1-EC5433. The sequence goes on from NZ_PTRL01000010.1 coordinate 12,801, forward strand.
TTTCTGCTTAACTGCCCGAATACTGTCGTACTCAGCTTCTCCATTGAACAAACAGGCGCGTGTACGGCCATGAATGGTCAGAGCCTGAATGCCACAGTCTTCAGCCAGTTGGGCAATCTCTTCACAGTTACGGTGTTCTGGCGCCCAGCCGGTGCGAATCTTCAGGGTAACAGGAACGTCCACTGCATTGACGACCTCGGTAAGGATCGATTTAACGACATCCGGGTACTGCAAGAGGGCTGAACCTGCGAGCTTGCGATTCACTTTTTTAGCCGGGCAACCCATATTGATATCAATAATCTGGGCACCGCTTTCCACGTTAATACGTGCTGCATCTGCCATTTCTTTCGGATCGCTACCAGCAATTTGCACGGTGCGAATACCGGGTTCATCAATGTGCACCATCCGTAAACGAGATTTGTCGCTTTCCCAAACCTGAGGGTTAGAAGACATCATCTCGGATACTGTCAATCCGGCTCCCATCTCGTAGCACAACGTCCGAAAAGGTCTGTCTGTAATGCCAGCCATGGGCGCTGCGATCAGGCGATTTCTGAGCTGATATTGTCCGATGCGCATGAGTTAAGAAATGACCATACTGTGACTGCAAGGCGGCGTATATTACGCATTTTTTGCACGAGATGAAAGGCCAAACTTTGACCAATCCTCTGAGATGGATCAAAGAATTGCATTTAAAATGAGCGTAGCGCGATAATTAATCATAAAAATCATCATATTAGAAAATAGTGACTAAAATTTACACTCAAAGAAATTTGAGTAAGTTCTCAATTTTTCTTTATGAATGAAAATTTTGGCACGCAAAATTGCGTAAATAATCAGCAAATTTACGTGCCTTTTGTGACCTTGCTCGCACTTCGCCCTGCATCACCATGTGGTGATGCGAAGGTTAATTCTTACGACCAGTAATGCGACACCACTCTTCTTTTTCCACAACCGGGTCCAGAGCGAAGCTGTCGACATAAGCTTCGCAAACGCTCTCCGCCTGGCTTGCCAGAATACCGGAAAGGCCCAGCAAACCGCCTGAAACCGGCAGGACGCTGATTAACGGTGCCAGTTCACGTAATGGGCCTGCGAGGATATTAGCGACCACCACGTCGGCTTTCATTTCTTCTGGCTGATCTTTCGGGAGATAGAGTTCCAGACGCTCGGAAACGCCATTGCGTTCAGCGTTGTCACGGCTTGCCTGAATAGCCTGCGGGTCGATATCAATACCAATAGCTTTTGCTGCACCAAGTTTCAGCGCCGCGATAGCCAGAATGCCGGAGCCACAACCAAAGTCGATGACCGTTTTACCGGTTAAATCGAGGCTGTCGAGCCATTGCAGGCACAGAGAGGTGGTTGGATGAGTCCCTGTACCAAACGCCAGGCCTGGGTCTAACATTACGTTGACAGCGTTTTCGTCCGGCACATCACGCCAGCTTGGGCAGATCCACAGACGTTCACCAAAGCGCATTGGGTGGAAATTATCCATCCATTCGCGCTCCCAGTCTTTATCTTCCAGTTGTTCGATTTTATGCGCGAAGCCCGCGCCGAGCAGCGGATGGTTTTCCAGAATCGCCACAACTTCATTCATGTCAGTTTCAGCGTCGAACAGACCTATCACATCGGTATCGCCCCACAGGCGAGTTTCGCCAGGCAGCGGCTCAAACACCGGTGTATCGTGGGTGTCCTGAAAAGTGATAGAAACGGCACCCGCTTCCATCAGCGCATCGCTAAGATCTTCTGCGTTCGCGCCGGTGGTGTTCAGTTTCAGTTGGATCCAAGGCATGGCAAAACTCTTTATTTATCAGTAGTCAAAACGGTAGCTTGCGGGACGGATGTACCGAAACGGTTTCCGACCAGGAAAGCCAGCAAACTTAGCAGTAACGAGGGCACGATAGGATGGAAGCCCAGGTACTGAATATTCAGCGTCGCAAGTACGGCATACAGCACGCCGCCGACGATCATGGCACTTAGCGCGCCTTTGGCGTTGGCGCGTTCCCAGTAAAGACCCAGCACCAGCGGCCACAGGAAAACGGCTTCCAGCCCACCAAAGGCCAGCAAATTCAGCCAGATGATCATTTCTGGCGGCTTCCAGGCGGCAAGCAGCAGCAACGCGCCGAGAACTAACGTAATTACTGCCGACATCCGCTTCAGACGCGTCTCATTTTGCATTTGATCCGGACGGATATTCAGATAGAGATCTTTAATGATCGTAGCGGAACTTTGCAGCAATTGGGCGTTGATTGTCGACATGATCGCAGCCATTGGTGCAGCAAGGAAGATCCCGGCAGCAAACGGTGGCAGCACTTTTACCATCAACGTTGGGATCACCAGATCCGGTACGGTGAGATCGGGGATCACTGCCCGACCTAACGCTCCGGCAAGGTGCATACCAAACATCAGGATCGCCACCACAACCGTACCAATGATGATCCCACGATGTACTGCTTTACTGTCTTTATAAGAGATGCAGCGCACAGCGGTATGCGGCAGACCAATCACGCCAAAACATACCAGCACCCAGAACGACGTCATAAAGGCTGGCGACAAAATATCGTTAGCACCTTGCGGCGTAACCAGCTGCGGATCGATGGTTTGCAGCGTCTCTACTGCGTTGCTTAAGCCGCCAGCAGCATGGACCACGCCGACCAGCAGCACAATGGTGCCAATCAGCATCACCAGCCCTTGCATAGTGTCGTTCAGCACGCTGGCGCGGAAGCCGCCAAAGGCGGTATACAACGCAATGCTGATACCGAAAATCAGCAGGCCGGTTTCATAAGGAATACCCGCAGCGGTTTCCAGCAGGCGCGCACCGCCGATAAACTGCACGGTCATCGCACCAACGAACGCAACCAGCAAACTCAAACTTGCCAGCCACACCAGCAGGCGGCTCTGGTAGCGGGCAAACAGCATATCGTTCAGCGTTACCGCATTATAACGGCGCGCGAGAATCGCGAACTTTTTGCCAAGAATACCGAGCGAAAGCCAGACTGCCGGCAACTGGATCATCGCCAGTAATACCCAGCCCAGCCCGTATTTATAAGCAGCACCAGGCCCGCCGATAAACGAACTGGCGCTGATATAGGTTGCGGTGAGCGTCATCGCCAGCACAATACCGCCCATAGAACGGCTGCCGAGGAAATACTCATTAAGGAACGTGCCCGCGCTCCGTTTACGCATCGCGTAGACAGAGATTCCGAACACCACCACCAGATAGGCGACCAGCGGTAGAATTACTTCAAGCTGCATCGTCATCCTCCAGCGGGATATCGCGATAGATAAATTTCACCATCGCCCAGCACAGTCCAATAAACAGCAGCGGCGTCAGGATGCAGGCCATCTCAAACCAGCGTGGAAAGCCGGTAAAACCGGGGGCAACGCCAGGTAAGTAAGCGGCTACTAACCATACAGCCAGATACAAAAGGGTCAGCCCCAGCGCCCAGCGCGCCTCTTTATGGGCCTGAACAAAACGAGTGTCCATTTTTTGTCCCTGATGGGTGAAGAAAGCGGGGATTGTACCTTATGGGGCTTGTCGATCCCCAGAAATAAAAAAGGCCGGAAAATCCGGCCTTTTGACGTTTTTGCAGTTTTATTTTTCCTGAAGACCGAGTTTTTTCTCCAGATAGTGGATGTTAGTGCCACCATGCTGGAAGTTCTCGTCGTTCATGATGCGGATCTGCAGATCAACGTTGGTTTTGATACCGTCGATGATCAGCTCCTGCAGCGCATTCTTCATGCGTGCAATCGCCACGTCACGGTTTTCACCGTAGCAAATCAGTTTGCCGATCATTGAGTCATAGTACGGCGGCACGGTGTAGCCAGCGTAGATATGAGACTCCCAACGCACGCCAAAACCGCCAGGTGCGTGGAAACGGGTGATTTTGCCCGGGCTTGGCAGGAAGGTGTTCGGATCTTCGGCGTTGATACGGCATTCCACCGCATGGCCGCGAACGTGAACTTCTTCTTGCTTGATCGACAGCGGTTGACCTGCCGCGATACGCAGCTGTTCTTTGATCAGGTCAACGCCGGTGATCATTTCAGTAACCGGGTGTTCTACCTGAATACGGGTGTTCATTTCGATGAAATAGAACTCGCCGTTTTCGAACAGGAACTCGAAAGTACCTGCACCGCGATAGCCGATATCAACACACGCTTTAGCGCAACGTTCGCCGATGTAACGACGCAGTTCCGGGGTAATGCCCGGTGCTGGCGCTTCTTCGACGACTTTCTGGTGACGACGCTGCATGGAGCAGTCACGTTCTGCCAGATAGATTGCGTTGCCCTGACCGTCCGCCAGTACCTGGATCTCGACGTGGCGAGGATTTTCCAGGTACTTCTCCATATAAACCATATCATTGCTAAAAGCAGCTTTCGCTTCCGCACGGGTCATGGAGATAGACTGCGCCAGTTCAGCGTCGCTGCGCACAACGCGCATACCGCGACCGCCGCCGCCGCCGGAGGCTTTGATAATCACCGGATAACCAATGCGTTTAGCAATGGCACGGTTTTTATCCATATCGTCGCCCAGCGGGCCGTCAGAACCCGGTACGCAAGGGACGCCCGCTTTTTTCATCGCCGCGATTGCGGATACTTTGTCGCCCATTAGGCGAATGGTTTCTGCTTTCGGGCCAATGAAGATAAAGCCGGAGCGTTCAACCTGCTCAGCAAAGTTGGCGTTCTCGGAGAGGAAGCCGTAACCCGGATGGATTGCTACTGCGCCGGTGATTTCAGCGGCGCTGATGATTGCCGGGATGTTCAGATAACTTTTTACTGACGGAGCAGGGCCGATACAGACCGTTTCATCTGCCAGTAATACGTGTTTTAGATCGCGATCCGCGCTGGAGTGCACAGCGACAGTCTTGATGCCCAGTTCTTTACAGGCACGAAGAATACGCAATGCAATCTCGCCGCGGTTGGCAATAACAATTTTATCCAGCATGTTCGCCTCGTTACTCGATGACGACCAGCGGCTCGTCAAATTCTACCGGTTGTCCACTTTCGACCAGAATTGCTTTCACGGTACCGGATTTGTCCGCTTCGATCTGGTTCATCATTTTCATGGCTTCAACGATGCACAGGGTATCGCCCACGTTTACTTTCTGACCCACTTCGATGAACGCTTTTGCGTCCGGGCTTGGGGTGCGGTAGAAAGTACCAACCATCGGGGAACGTACGATGTGACCACTGATTTCCGCTGCTGCTGGCGCTTCCATGGAAGGAACGGTCGCCGGAGCGGCTGCGTTAGATTGAGCTGGCTGCTGCATCATTGGTGCAGCGTAAGCTTGTTGCATCACAGGGAAACTTGCGGCAGGAGCTGCACGGCTAATGCGTACTGACTCTTCGCCTTCAGAAATTTCCAGTTCGGAGATGCCTGATTCTTCAACCAGCTCGATCAGTTTTTTAATCTTACGAATATCCATGAGTGGGTTCCGTACTCTTTGTTTAGTGTGATTGTGACAGGCGTTTCACCGCCGTCTGTAAAGCGTATGCCCCGACAGCTGTATGCATAGCGATAAATTCCAGCTGACCGGGACGCCGGTCTATTTTGCCCCAGAGCGTCAATGTGAGACTTGACGGACATTGTGTAGCGATCTGCTGCTATCCTCCGGCAAAAAACAAAATATACCTTCGTTGCGCCATTGTCACCTTTTCCGCAGCTTAAAAACCGCGTTAGGGAGAACGAAGTCGCACATTATAACGATTTCGTAGCAATTGGCAGCTAAATACTGGTCTTATCAGGGAAGATAATCAACAGCTAACATGTAAATAACTTTCAACGCCGTGCATTTTGCAACAAGCCGCACAGTTCATGAAATTAGCGCCACCATTGACGGAACTTCTTAAAACGTAAGGCTAAAAGCAGTAAAGCCAGCCCGGCGTAGATAACCGGCTGTGGTGAGATAATCTTCACTGACCACAGATAATGTATGGGAGCCAGGATCGCGACCAGATAGACGAAGTTATGCAACTGTTGCCAGCGTTTACCTAAGTTTCGCTGCATCGCCTGCGTGGAAGTGAATGCTAAAGCCAGTAAAATCAGCCAACTGACAATGCCGAGCGTTAAATAAGGTCTGGTGATTAATTCCTGACCGAATAACGTCAGGTTATTCACGCCCAGTTCCAGTAAGGCATAACTGGTTAAGTGCAGCGTTGCCCAGGCGAAACACCATAAACCTAGCAGGCGGCGGGTGCGTATCAATAAGGGCTGTTTAGCATAGCGCGCTAGTGGCGTAATTAATAAGGTCGCCAGCAAGAATTTCAGCGCAGTCCGACCAGTAAAATGCTGAATATCTTTCACCGGATCGGCGCTTAATCCGCCATGATTGATTGCCCATACCAGCCAGACAAACGGTAAAAATCCGGCAAGATGCAGGCAAACTTTCAGCCATGTCACTTGTTTTGCTGTCAGTCGCACTTAAAAATTCTCCCGTAAATCCAGGCCACGATAAAGCGACGCTACTTGATCGGCATATCCGTTAAACAGCAACGTAGGCTGGCGTTGTACATCCAGAATGCCGCCTGAACCAATAAAACGTTCGGTGGCCTGCGACCAACGGGGATGATCAACATGCGGATTGACGTTGGCGTAAAAGCCATATTCATTGGGCGCAGCCAGATTCCAGGTGGTTGGCGGACGTTCGCGGGTCAGCTTAATGCTGACAATCGATTTAATCCCTTTAAAGCCATATTTCCACGGCACAATCAGCCGCACAGGTGCGCCATTTTGTGGTGGTAGCGCCTTGCCATAGACACCGACGGTCATCAGCGTGAGCGGATGCATCGCTTCGTCGAGACGTAATCCTTCTATATAAGGATATTTCAGGCCGCCGCCAATAAACCGGTCCTGCTGGCCTGGCATCTGTTCCGGCGCATAAATGGTTTCGAAGGCGACGTATTTTGCGTTACTGGTTGGTTCCGCCAGTGCCAGTAATTTGTGCAGCGGGAAACCAATCCACGGTACGACCATCGACCACGCTTCCACGCAGCGCATACGGTAAATCCGCTCTTCCAGCGGGAAACGACGGGTTAAGGCTTCGTGGTCGAGCGTTAACGGTTTGGCGACTTCACCACTGATTTTCAACGTCCACGGATCGGTTTTCAGGCTGCCGGCATTTGCCGCTGGGTCCGCTTTATCCAGCCCGAACTCATAGTAGTTGTTATAGCCGGAAACTTTATCTTCCGGCGTGAGCGGCAGATTATTTTGCCAGGCGGCAGGTTTACTAAACTCCAGCGGCTTCCCGGCAGGTGCGGGCGGGCGATCGTTGCCCTTAAACCAGTTAAGCAGGTCGGCATGTGTAGTGGTTGGCAGAGAAAGTGCAGCTGCGCTGATGCCTAATGTTTTCAGAATCTGCCGACGTTGCATAAAAAAAGCCGATTCGGCAGTGACATCGGCTTCTGTAAATTGACGAATTTTTTTCATAACAGACTCCCGGTATGCTCCTGATTACTATGGCAGGGAGAATGTCAAAGTGCTGCTAAAATTCGTTAGTTATATGTAAATTATTTTGTACGAAATCTTAACTTATTTTTACCAGTGTGCGCCCCTGCACTTGGTTATTAATAATGGCTTCGGCAAACTTCGGTGCCTCTGTCAGTGAGATTTCTTTTGCTGCCTGTGAATAGAATGATTCCGGTAGATCAGCGACCAGGCGCTGCCAGGCCTGCGCCCGACGAGCTGGTGGCGTCATGACTGAATCCACTCCTTGCAGACGGACGTTGCGCAGAATAAACGGCATTACCGTGGTTGGCAGAGCAAAGCCACCCGCCAGACCACAAGCCGCCACGCAGCCGCCGTAGTTCATTTGTGCCAGTACTTTCGCCAGTACTTTGTCACCAACGGTGTCAATTGCGCCTGCCCAGAGTTGTTTTTCCAGGGGACGGGATTCAGCAAACTCATCGCGCGGCAGAATACGGCTGGCGCCTAAACTTTTCAGATACTCATGGGTACTTTCGCGACCAGATACAGCAACGACCTGATAACCTAACTTATGCAACAGCGCCACGGCTGTACTGCCGACGCCGCCGCTGGCACCCGTCACCACAATCTCGCCATCCTGCGGACGAATACCGGCATCTTTCAGTGCCATTACGCACAGCATGGCGGTAAATCCGGCAGTACCGATAATCATCGCTTTACGCGCGTCCAGACCTTGCGGCATCGCAACAAGCCAGTCACCTTTTACGCGCGCCTGTTGTGCCAGCCCGCCCCAGTGGTTTTCACCGACGCCCCAACCCGTCAGTAACACTTCCTGACCGGCATGAAAACGAGGATCTTCACTGGCGCGTACCGTTCCGGCGAAGTCAATGCCAGGAATCATCGGAAAATTACGGATGATTTTTCCTTTACCGGTAATCGCCAGTGCATCTTTATAATTCAGACTCGACCACTGGACATCGACCGTCACATCGCCTTCCGGCAGGCGACTTGCGTCCAGAGTCTGTACAGATGCGAGGGTTTTACCGTCCTGCTGTTCTAAAAGTAACGCCTGCATAAGAGATCCTCATGTGCATGATGGATTGGAAAATAATTTCTGAAGACTATACTCGCTAATGGAAAAGCAAAGCCGATGAAGCGCAATAAATTGCGAGATAAATCTGATTTGCTAGTATGCCCGCGTCCTCACTATCGGAGTTAACACAAGGATGAGATTAACGACGAAATTTTCGGCCTTTGTCACGCTGCTCACCGGGTTAACAATTTTTGTGACTCTGCTGGGCTGCTCGCTTAGTTTCTACAACGCCATTCAGTATAAGTTTAGTCATCGTGTTCAGGCAGTGGCGACGGCGATCGATACCCACCTTGTGTCGAATGACTTCAGCACATTGAGGCCACAAATCAGCGAACTGATGATGTCTGCAGATATCGTTCGCGTGGATCTTTTGCACGATAAAAAACAGGTTTATACCCAGTCCCGCAATGGTAGTTACCGTCCGGTGGGAACCAGCGATCTGTTTCGCGAACTGACTGTACCGTTGATTAAACATCCGGGGATGTCGCTGCGTTTGGTTTATCAGGACCCGATGGGCAACTATTTCCACTCGTTGATGACCACCGCACCGCTCACCGGTGCGATTGGATTTATCATTGTTATGCTCTTCCTGGCAGTACGCTGGTTACAGCGGCAACTTGCCGGGCAAGAACTGCTGGAAACCCGCGCCACACGTATTTTAAATGGTGAGCGAGGCTCGAATGTGTTGGGAACCATCTATGAATGGCCGCCCAGAACCAGCAGTGCGCTGGATACGCTGCTTTGTGAAATTCAGAACGCACGCGAACAGCACAGTCGTCTTGATACACTGATTCGCTCCTATGCTGCTCAGGACATCAAAACCGGCCTTAATAACCGACTCTTTTTCGATAATCAGTTAGCAACGTTACTGGAAGATCAGGAGAAAGTGGGGACTCACGGGATCGTGATGATGATCCGCCTGCCGGATTTCAATATGTTGAGCGATACCTGGGGGCACAGCCAGGTTGAAGAACAGCTCTTTACCCTGACAAATCTGTTATCGACATTTATGATGCGTTATCCGGGGGCGCTATTGGCGCGTTATCACCGTAGCGATTTCGCCGTGCTGTTGCCACACCGGACATTAAAAGAGGCGGAGAGTATTGCCGGGCAATTGATCAAGGCGGTCGATACCTTACCGACGAATAAAATGCTGGATCGTGATGATATGATTCACATCGGCATCTGTGCCTGGCGTAGCGGGCAGGATACCGAACAGGTGATGGAACATGCGGAATCCGCCACGCGCAATGCAGGATTACAGGGCGGCAATAGCTGGGCTATTTACGATGACTCGTTACCTGAAAAAGGGCGCGGTAACGTTCGTTGGCGTACGCTCATCGAGCAAATGCTGAGTCGCGGCGGCCCGCGTCTTTATCAGAAACCGGCGGTTACCCGTGAAGGGCAGGTTCATCACCGCGAACTGATGTGTCGTATCTTTGATGGTAACGAAGAGGTCAGTTCGGCGGAATATATGCCGATGGTGTTGCAGTTTGGCTTATCGGAAGAGTATGACCGTCTGCAAGTCAGTCGCCTCATCCCGCTGTTACGCTATTGGCCGCAAGAAAATCTGGCGATTCAGGTCACCGTTGAGTCGTTGATTCGCCCGCGTTTCCAGCGTTGGCTACGCGATACACTGATGCAGTGTGAAAAATCACAGCGAAAACGCATAATTATTGAACTTGCAGAGGCTGATGTTGGTCAACATATCGGTCGCTTGCAACCTGTCATTCGTTTGGTGAATGCTTTAGGCGTTCGGGTCGCCGTCAACCAGGCTGGTTTGACGCTGGTAAGTACTCGTTGGATCAAAGAACTTAATGTCGAATTACTCAAGCTCCATCCGGGGCTGGTAAGAAACATTGAGAAGCGAACAGAGAATCAATTGTTGGTTCAGAGCATGGTAGAAGCGTGTTCCGGGACCAACACCCAGGTTTACGCTACTGGCGTACGTTCGCGAAGCGAGTGGCAGACCCTGATTCAGCGTGGGGTTTTGGGTGGGCAGGGGGATTTTTTTGCGTCCTCACAGCCACTTGATACTAACGTGAAAAAATATTCACAAAGATACTCGGTTTAACCTGCCGTTTGATCCGTTTTCACGTAGAATAACGCGCGCTGCGTTTCACGGGAGCGTGCTTGTCTGTTCGCCAGATTGTTGCAGCACATATGCAGATTAATGACCTTACGCAGTTGCAAACAGGCGAGGAATGCATGCTGATGCATTTAGCCTCTCTGGACTCAGGTAGAGATTTGTAACAAAGGAAACAAACTGCACTAATTTTCACCGTAGCAGATGATTTTTGCGCCTTGTCGCTGCTGCGTGTGGTTGGTAAAGTAAGCGGATTTTCTTTTCCGCCCCAGCTTTCAGGATTATCCCTTAGTATGTTGAAAAAATTTCGTGGCATGTTTTCCAATGACTTGTCCATTGACCTGGGTACTGCGAATACCCTCATTTATGTAAAAGGACAAGGCATCGTATTGAATGAGCCTTCTGTGGTGGCTATTCGTCAGGATCGTGCCGGTTCACCGAAAAGCGTAGCTGCAGTAGGTCATGACGCGAAGCAGATGCTGGGCCGTACGCCGGGCAATATTGCTGCCATTCGCCCAATGAAAGATGGCGTTATCGCTGATTTCTTCGTGACTGAAAAGATGCTCCAGCACTTTATCAAACAAGTGCACAGCAACAGCTTTATGCGTCCAAGCCCGCGAGTTCTGGTTTGTGTGCCGGTTGGCGCTACCCAGGTTGAGCGCCGTGCTATTCGTGAATCCGCGCAGGGCGCAGGCGCCCGCGAAGTATTCCTGATTGAAGAGCCGATGGCCGCAGCAATCGGTGCCGGCTTGCCGGTATCTGAAGCAACCGGTTCCATGGTGGTTGATATCGGTGGTGGTACTACTGAAGTTGCCGTTATCTCCCTGAACGGTGTGGTTTACTCCTCTTCTGTACGTATCGGCGGTGACCGCTTCGACGAAGCGATCATCAACTACGTTCGTCGTAACTACGGTTCTCTGATCGGTGAAGCGACTGCAGAACGTATCAAACACGAAATCGGTTCTGCTTATCCGGGCGATGAAGTCCGTGAAATTGAAGTTCGTGGCCGTAACCTGGCAGAAGGCGTGCCACGCGGCTTTACATTGAATTCCAACGAAATCCTCGAAGCGCTGCAAGAGCCGCTGACCGGCATCGTTAGCGCGGTGATGGTTGCGCTGGAGCAGTGCCCGCCGGAACTCGCTTCCGACATTTCCGAGCGCGGAATGGTGCTCACTGGCGGTGGTGCGCTGCTGCGTAACCTTGACCGTTTGTTAATGGAAGAAACCGGCATTCCTGTTGTTGTTGCTGAAGACCCGCTGACCTGTGTGGCGCGCGGTGGCGGCAAAGCACTGGAAATGATCGACATGCACGGCGGCGACCTGTTCAGCGAAGAGTAATCGGATGCAGGCAGGGGAAGCATCTGTTTGCCCTGCCTGGTCTGATACGAGAATACGCATAACTTATGAAGCCAATTTTTAGCCGTGGCCCGTCGCTACAGATTCGCCTTATTCTGGCGGTGCTGGTGGCGCTCGGCGTTATTATTGCCGACAGTCGCCTGGGGATGTTTAGTCAAATCCGTACCTATATGGATACCGCCGTCAGTCCTTTCTACTTTGTTTCCAATGCTCCTCGAGAATTGCTGGATGGCGTATCGCAGACGCTGGCCTCGCGTGATCAACTAGAACTTGAAAACCGGGCGTTACGTCAGGAATTGCTGTTGAAAAACAGCGAACTGCTGATGCTTGGACAATACAAACAGGAGAACGCGCGCCTGCGCGAGCTGCTGGGTTCTCCGTTGCGCCAGGATGAGCAAAAGATGGTGACCCAGGTTATCTCTACGGTTAACGATCCGTATAGCGATCAAGTCGTTATCGACAAAGGCAGCGTTAACGGAGTTTATGAAGGCCAGCCGGTCATCAGCGACAAAGGTGTTGTTGGCCAGGTGGTGGCGGTCGCCAAACTGACCAGCCGCGTGCTGCTGATTTGCGACGCGACCCATGCACTGCCAATTCAGGTACTCCGTAATGATATCCGCGTAATTGCTGCGGGTAACGGTTGTACTGATGATTTACAACTTGAGCACCTGCCAGCGAATACTGATATTCGTGTTGGTGATGTATTGGTGACATCTGGTCTTGGTGGACGCTTCCCGGAAGGTTATCCGGTGGCGGTCGTCTCTTCTGTGAAACTCGATACCCAGCGCGCTTATACCGTGATCCAGGCGCGTCCGACTGCGGGGCTGCAACGTTTGCGTTATCTGCTGCTGCTGTGGGGCGCAGATCGTAACGGTGCTAATCCCATGACGCCGGAAGAGGTGCATCGCGTTGCTAATGAACGTTTGATGCAGATGATGCCGCAGGTATTGCCTTCGCCAGACGCAATGGGACCAAAACTTCCGGAACCGGCAACGGGAATTACCCAGCCAGACCCGCAGCAACCTGCAACAGGTACTGCCACTAACCGCTCTCCACAAAGGGCTACGCCGCCGCAAAGTGGTGCTCAACCGCCTGCACGTGCGCCAGGAGGGCAATAGTGGCGAGATATCGTAGCCAGGGGCGCTGGGTTATCTGGCTCTCTTTCCTCATCGCCTTGTTACTACAAATTATGCCCTGGCCGGATAATCTCATCGTTTTCCGGCCAAACTGGGTATTGCTCATCTTATTGTATTGGATCCTGGCCTTGCCTCATCGCGTAAATGTGGGCACAGGTTTTGTGATGGGTGCCATACTGGATCTGATCAGTGGCTCTACGCTCGGTGTCCGGGCGTTGTCGATGAGTATCATTGCTTATCTGGTAGCACTGAAATTCCAGCTTTTCCGCAACCTGGCATTATGGCAGCAGGCGCTGGTCGTCATGTTGCTTTCGCTGGTAGTGGATATTATTGTTTTCTGGGCAGAGTTTTTAGTGATCAACGTCTCTTTCAGACCCGAAGTGTTCTGGAGTAGTGTAGTCAATGGTGTGCTCTGGCCGTGGATTTTCTTGCTGATGCGCAAAATCCGTCAGCAGTTTGCAGTGCAATAAAGGTTTCTATGACTTCTCTGTATTTAGCTTCCGGTTCTCCGCGTCGTCAGGAGTTACTTGCGCAACTTGGCGTGACCTTTGAACGTATTGTTACGGGCATTGAGGAACAGCGCCATCCGCAGGAGAGCGCGCAGCAGTATGTTATGCGTCTGGCGCGTGAGAAAGCGCAAGCAGGTGTTGCTCATACTGCGCAGGATCTCCCGGTACTGGGAGCGGATACCATCGTTGTCCTGAATGGGGAAGTGTTAGAGAAACCGCGCGATGCAGAGCATGCGGCGCAGATGTTGCGCAAATTATCGGGACAGACTCATCAGGTAATGACGGCGGTGGCGCTGGCAGACAGCCAGTACATTCTCGATTGTCTGGTGGTCACCGATGTGACGTTCAGAACGTTAACAGACGAAGACATCGCGGGCTATGTTGCCAGCGGTGAACCGTTAGATAAAGCAGGTGCATACGGTATTCAGGGGCTGGGTGGTTGTTTTGTCAGGAAGATAAATGGCAGCTATCACGCCGTAGTCGGCTTACCGCTGGTTGAAACGTATGAATTATTAAGTAATTTTAACGCACTGCGTGACAAAAGGGATAAACATGACGGCTGAATTGTTGGTAAACGTAACGCCTTCGGAAACACGAGTGGCGTATATTGATGGCGGTATTCTGCAGGAAATTCATATTGAACGTGAGGCGCGACGCGGAATAGTAGGCAATATCTACAAGGGTCGTGTAAGTCGTGTACTTCCGGGTATGCAGGCGGCTTTTGTAGATATTGGGCTGGATAAAGCCGCGTTTCTTCATGCATCCGACATCATGCCGCACACCGAATGTGTGGCGGGTGAAGAACAAAAGCAGTTCACGGTGCGCGATATTTCAGAGCTGGTGCGTCAGGGACAAGATCTGATGGTGCAGGTGGTGAAAGACCCGCTTGGCACTAAAGGTGCGCGCCTGACCACAGATATCACGCTGCCATCTCGCTATCTGGTGTTTATGCCGGGTGCATCTCACGTTGGGGTTTCCCAACGCATTGAAAGTGAATCTGAACGTGAACGCCTGAAAAAAGTGGTCGCAGAGTATTGCGACGAGCAGGGCGGATTTATCATCCGTACTGCGGCGGAAGGGGTTGGCGAAGCGGAGCTGGCCTCTGATGCTGCCTACCTGAAACGTGTCTGGACCAAAGTGATGGAGCGTAAAAAGCGTCCACAGACCCGTTATCAACTGTACGGCGAACTGGCGCTGGCGCAGCGTGTTCTGCGTGATTTCGCCGACGCTGAGCTGGATCGTATTCGCGTTGACTCGCGCCTGACTTACGAAGCATTGCTTGAGTTCACCTCGGAATATATTCCTGAGATGACCAGCAAGCTGGAGCATTACACCGGACGCCAGCCAATTTTCGATCTCTTTGATGTCGAAAACGAAATCCAGCGGGCGCTGGAACGCAAAGTAGAACTGAAATCCGGCGGCTATCTGATTATCGACCAGACCGAAGCGATGACCACTGTGGACATCAATACCGGGGCGTTTGTCGGTCATCGCAATCTGGACGACACCATCTTCAATACCAATATTGAAGCGACGCAGGCTATCGCTCGCCAGTTACGGTTGCGTAACCTGGGCGGGATTATCATTATTGATTTCATCGACATGAATAATGAAGATCACCGTCGCCGCGTATTGCATTCGCTGGAACAGGCGTTGAGTAAAGACCGGGTGAAAACCAGCGTTAACGGTTTTTCTGCTCTGGGGTTGGTGGAAATGACGCGTAAACGCACCCGCGAAAGCATTGAGCACGTACTGTGTAATGAATGCCCTACCTGCCACGGTCGCGGAACGGTAAAAACCGTGGAAACGGTATGCTATGAAATCATGCGCGAGATCGTTCGCGTGCACCATGCTTACGACTCTGACCGTTTCCTGGTCTATGCTTCTCCGGCAGTAGCGGAAGCCTTGAAAGGCGAAGAATCTCACTCGCTGGCGGAAGTGGAAATTTTTGTAGGCAAGCAGGTTAAAGTACAAATCGAACCGCTCTACAACCAGGAGCAGTTTGACGTCGTAATGATGTAAACAAATGCTGGGCCGCCATCCGGCAAAGGGTTTTTGAGTCACATTTTTAGCAGACAAGGAGTGACGGGTGAGGCGATTGCCGGGGATTTTACTGCTTACTGGAGCCGCGCTCGTTGTGATCGCTGCGCTGCTGGTCAGCGGCCTGCGTATTGCTTTACCGCACCTCGACGCCTGGCGCCCGGAAATCCTTAACAAAATTGAATCCGCGACGGGTATGCCGGTGGCAGCCAGTCAGCTCTCCGCCAGTTGGCAAAATTTTGGCCCAACACTCGAAGCGCACGACATCCGCGCTGAGTTGAAAGATGGCGGTGAATTTTCGGTTAAACGCGTCACCCTGGCGCTGGATGTCTGGCAGAGCCTGCTGCATATGCGCTGGCAGTTTCGCGACCTCACTTTCTGGCAACTGCGCTTTCGCACCAATACCCCCATCACCAGTGGCGGTAGTAATGATAGCCTGGAAGCCAGCCACATCAGCGATCTGTTTCTTCGTCAGTTCGATCACTTCGATCTCCGCGATAGCGAAATCAGCTTCCTGACACCATCCGGTCAGCGCGCTGAACTGGCGATCCCGCAACTCACCTGGCTTAACGATCCACGTAGACACCGCGCGGAAGGTCAGGTAAGTCTCTCCAGTCTGACCGGACAACACGGCGTGATGCAGGTGCGCATGGATCTGCGTGATGACGAGGGACTGTTAAGCAATGGTCGCGTCTGGCTCCAGGCTAATGACATTGACCTGAAGCCGTGGCTCGGTAAATGGATGCAGGACAATATTGCGCTGGAAACGGCACAGTTCTCCCTTGAAGGCTGGATGACGATCGACAAAGGCGATGTGATCGGCGGCGATGTCTGGCTGAAACAGGGCGGTGCAAGCTGGCTGGGCGAGAAAAAAACGCATTCGCTGTCGGTGGATAATCTGACCGCGCACATAACGCGCGAACATTCGGGCTGGCAGTTTTCCATTCCTGATACGCGGATCACCATGGACGGCAAACCCTGGCCGAGTGGAGCTTTGACGCTGGCCTGGATACCGGAACAGGACGTTGGCGGCAAAAACAATAAACGCAGTGACGAACTACGGATTCGCGCCAGCAATCTGGAGCTGGCGGGGCTGGAAGGCATACGCCCACTGGCCGCGAAACTTTCACCTGCCCTGGGTGACATCTGGCGCTCCACGCAGCCGAGCGGCAAGATCAACACGCTGGCGCTGGATATCCCGCTCCAGGCAGCCGAAAAGACCCGCTTTCAGGCATCGTGGAGCGATCTGGCCTGGAAGCAATGGAAATTACTGCCAGGCGCGGAGCACTTCTCCGGGACGCTTTCCGGTAGCGTAGAAAATGGTTTGCTGACGGCTTCCATGAAGCAGGCGAAAATGCCTTACGAAACGGTATTTCGCGCACCGCTGGAAATTGCCGACGGTCAGGCAACTATAAGCTGGTTGAATAATGACAAAGGTTTCCAGCTGGATGGTCGTAACATCGACGTCAAAGCTAAAGCCGTCCATGCGCGCGGCGGTTTTCGTTACCTGCAACCTGCTAACGATGAACCCTGGCTGGGGATTCTGGCTGGCATTAGTACCGATGATGGTTCACAAGCCTGGCGCTATTTCCCGGAAAACCTGATGGGGAAAGAGTTAGTCGATTATCTAAGTGGCGCAATTCAGGGCGGTGAAGCGGATAACGCAACCCTGGTTTATGGCGGCAATCCACATCTTTTCCCTTACAAACACAACGAAGGTCAGTTTGAAGTGCTGGTGCCGCTGCGTAACGCGAAGTTTGCTTTCCAGCCAGATTGGCCAGCGTTGACTAATCTCGATATTGAACTGGACTTTATTAACGACGGTTTATGGATGAAAACCGATGGTGTTAATCTGGGCGGTGTGCGCGCCAGTAACCTCACTGCGGTGATCCCTGACTACTCGAAAGAAAAGTTGCTGATTGACGCTGACATTAAAGGTCCGGGTAAAGCCGTTGGTCCTTACTTTGATGAGACGCCGCTGAAGGACTCGCTGGGAGCGACCCTCCAAGAACTCCAGCTCGACGGCGATGTGAATGCTCGCTTACATCTCGATATCCCGCTGAACGGCGAACTGGTTACAGCGAAAGGTGAAGTGACGCTGCGCAACAACAGTCTGTTTATCAAACCCCTCGACAGCACTCTGAAAAATTTGAGCGGAAAATTCAGCTTTATCAATGGTGATCTGCAAAGTGAACCACTGACAGCAAGCTGGTTTAACCAGCCACTGAACGTGGATTTTTCCACCAAAGAAGGGGCGAAAGCCTACCAGGTTGCGGTGAATCTCAACGGCAACTGGCAACCGGCGAAAACCGGCGTTCTGCCTGAAGCGGTGAACGAAGCGTTAAGCGGCAGCGTGGCGTGGGATGGAAAAGTGGGTATTGAGCTGCCTTATCATGCTGGCGCGACCTATAACGTAGAGCTGAACGGCGATCTGAAGAATGTGAGTAGTCACTTACCCTCACCGTTAGCCAAACCTGCGGGCGAACCGCTACCGGTTAACATTAAGGTTGATGGCAATCTCAACAGCTTTGAATTAACCGGGCAGGCTGGCACGAAGAACCATTTCAATAGCCGCTGGTTGCTCGGTCAAAAGTTGACGCTTGAGCGCGCTATCTGGGCGGCAGACAGCAAAACGCTTCCCCCGTTACCGGAACAGAGTGGTGTTGAGTTAAATATGCCGCCAATGGACGGCGCCGAATGGCTGGCGCTATTCCAGAAAGGCGCGACGGAAAAAGTTGGTAGCGCGGCGAGTTTCCCTCAGCACATTACGTTACGTACACCGGCGTTGTCATTGGGGAATCAGCAGTGGAATAACCTGAGCATCGTCTCGCAACCGATGGCAAACGGTACGCAGGTTGAGGCGCAAGGGCGTGAAATCAACGCTACGCTGGCGATGCGTAATAACGCGCCGTGGCTGGCGAATATTAAATATCTCTATTACAACCCGAACGTAGCGAAAACAGGTGGTAAATCAATGAGTTCATCACCTTTCCCGACCACGGAGCGCATCAGCTTCCGTGGCTGGCCGGACGCGCAAATACGTTGCGCAGAGTGCTGGTTCTGGGGGCAAAAATTCGGTCGCATCGACAGCGATATCACCATTTCCGGCGATACGTTAACGCTGACCAATGGACTGATTGATACCGGTTTCTCGCGACTCACTGCCGATGGTGAATGGGTTAACAATCCGGGGAATGAACGCACCTCGCTGAAAGGAAAACTGCGCGGACAGAAAATTGATGCCGCCGCAGAATTTTTTGGTGTCACGACGCCAATACGCCAGTCGTCATTTAATGTGGATTACGATTTACACTGGCGTAAAGCACCGTGGCAGCCAGATGAAGCGACATTGAATGGCATCATTCATACTCAACTGGGCAAAGGCGAAATTACCGAAATTAGCACCGGACATGCCGGGCAATTGCTGCGCTTATTGAGCGTTGATGCCCTGATGCGTAAGCTGCGTTTTGATTTCAGGGATACCTTTGGCGAAGGGTTCTATTTTGACTCCATTCGCAGCACCGCGTGGATTAAAGACGGCGTTATGCACACCGATGACACGCTGGTGGATGGCCTGGAAGCGGATATCGCCATGAAAGGGTCGGTGAATCTGGTGCGTCGCGATCTGAATATGGAAGCGGTTGTCGCACCAGAGATTTCTGCGACGGTCGGCGTAGCTGCAGCCTTTGCGGTTAACCCCATTGTCGGCGCGGCGGTGTTTGCCGCCAGTAAAGTGCTGGGGCCGCTGTGGAGCAAAGTTTCCATTTTGCGCTATCACATTTCGGGTCCGCTGGACGATCCGCAAATCAACGAAGTGTTGCGCCAACCGCGTAAAGAAAAAGCGCAATGATTTGACGAGGGCGCGTAATTGCCCCAATCTCATAAGATAATCGTTGCCATACGGCCAACGAGCCGGAACATAACCGTAGGCCGGATAAGGCGTTCACGCCGCATCCGGCAGCCGTTGCCTGATGCGATGCAGTGCGTCTTATCAGGCCTACAAACCGGAAATAACCGTAGGTCGGATAAGGTGTTCACGCCGCGTCCGGCAGCCGTAAAAAATCCTCTACCGCAGTAACTAACGAGTAGCAAAAACGATGAGTCTGAACCTGGTAAGTGAACAATTGCTAGCGGCGAACGGCCTGAAACATCAGGACTTGTTCGCGATCCTCGGTCAACTGACCGAACGTCGCCTTGATTATGGCGATCTCTATTTTCAGTCGAGCTATCACGAATCCTGGGTTTTAGAAGACCGCATTATTAAAGATGGTTCTTACAACATCGATCAGGGCGTTGGCGTGCGTGCAATCAGCGGTGAAAAAACCGGATTTGCTTACGCTGACCAAATCAGCCTGCTGGCGCTGGAACAGAGTGCGCAAGCGGCGCGTACCATTGTGCGTGACAACGGCGATGGCAAAGTACAGACGCTGGGTGTGGTAGAGCATAGCCCGCTGTATACCTCGGTCGACCCGCTGCAAAGCATGAGCCGTGAAGAGAAGCTGGATATCCTGCGTCGTGTCGATAAGGTTGCTCGCGAAGCGGACAAACGCGTACAGGAAGTGACTGCCAGCCTCAGTGGCGTCTATGAATTAATTCTGGTTGCGGCGACTGACGGCACCCTGGCGGCAGATGTGCGCCCTCTGGTGCGTCTTTCTGTGAGCGTTCTGGTCGAAGAAGATGGTAAACGCGAACGCGGCGCCAGTGGCGGCGGCGGTCGTTTTGGTTATGAGTTCTTCCTTGCCGATCTCGACGGCGAAGTCCGTGCGGATGCATGGGCAAAAGAAGCCGTGCGTATGGCGCTGGTCAATCTTTCTGCTGTTGCCGCACCTGCGGGCACCATGCCGGTGGTTCTCGGCGCTGGCTGGCCTGGCGTGCTGTTGCATGAAGCGGTCGGTCATGGCCTGGAAGGCGACTTCAACCGCCGTGGTACTTCGGTCTTTAGTGGACAGGTCGGGGAGCTGGTGGCTTCTGAACTGTGTACAGTGGTTGATGACGGCACGATGGTTGATCGCCGTGGTTCGGTGGCGATTGATGACGAAGGTACGCCAGGACAGTACAACGTGCTGATTGAGAACGGCATCCTGAAAGGTTACATGCAGGATAAACTCAACGCGCGCTTAATGGGCATGAAGCCGACCGGCAATGGTCGCCGTGAATCCTACGCTCACCTGCCAATGCCGCGTATGACCAATACCTACATGCTGCCGGGTAAATCTACCCCGCAGGAAATTATTGAATCCGTTGAGTATGGCATCTATGCGCCGAACTTCGGTGGCGGTCAGGTAGATATCACCTCCGGTAAATTTGTCTTCTCCACCTCAGAAGCGTATCTGATTGAAAACGGTAAAGTAACGAAGCCGGTGAAAGGCGCAACGTTGATTGGTTCCGGAATCGAAACCATGCAGCAGATTTCGATGGTGGGCAACGACCTGAAACTGGATAACGGCGTGGGTGTCTGCGGTAAAGAAGGGCAGAGTTTGCCGGTTGGCGTGGGCCAGCCGACGCTTAAAGTCGATAACCTGACCGTTGGCGGTACTGCGTAATCTATCCAGGCCGGTAAGCGTCGCATCAGGCATTGGTTGCCGGATGCAGTGCTTACCGACTTACGCACATAAATTACTTCTCTTTCCCGCGCCCGTGCATCTCCTGAAATAGCTTACCGACCTCAACAAAATAATCCGTCAGTGAGTTGATCACGACCTGCACCTTCAGTGGCAGCTTATCTTTTTCGGTATACAACGCATAAACCGGGCGTGGATCTGACTGGTAACGCGGCAGCAAGATCTCCAGTTCCCCGCGATTGATCTCGTTGATCACCCACATCAGCGGCACGTAGGCGATGCCGGCGCCTGCCGTCAGCCAGCGCACCAGCGTCATCGGATCATTTGTGACAAACCGTCCTTGCGGGATCAGTCGTGTTGAGATCCCTTCCGGGGCAATCAGTTCAAATTCATTGTCCGGGCGCACGCTGTATTCCAGCCATGAATGGCTACTTAAATCGGCGGGTTTTTCCGGTATGCCGTATTGTATGAGATAGCTTTTAGCGGCGCACACTACCATTGGCATCGCGCCCAGACGGCGGGAAAACAGGCTGGAATCCTGTAAAGCGCCGACGCGGATCACCACATCCAGACCATCAGCGATCAGGTCGGGCGCAGGTATACCGGTAACCAGATTCACGCTCAGACCTGGGTACTCTTTCAGCATTTTTGCTGTCAGCCCGGCGAGAACATTTTGTGCCATAGTTGAAGAACAGCCAATGCGCAGCGTCCCGATGGGCGTGTTATTGAAGGCATACAGTTGTTCATGGACATCCTGCACTTCATGGAGCATCCGACGGCAGCCCTGGTAGTAAATTCTACCGGCCTCGGTCAGACCAATGCTGCGTGTGCTGCGGTTTAGCAGCTTTACCTGCAACTCATCTTCCAGTTTTGACACCGTCTGACTGATGGACGAAACGCTCATCTGTAGCTGTCTGGCGGCGGCGGTAAAAGAGCCAAATTCAACTACTTTGGCAAACACCGACATGCGTTTTAGTCGTTCCATTATTCACTCTGACTTAAAAGTGATTTAGATCACATAATATAGATAACAGCATAACAGTTACGTTAATATATTAAATATCAATCTACAGCAATGTTGCTCTCGCCCGGCTTTCCATGCCCTTCTCTGCGGCGACAGATGCTGAAAATAATAACGCCTGCTCTCTCTATACAACCAAGGTCAACATGAGTCTGTTTCCCGTTATCGTGGTGTTTGGGCTGTCCTTCCCACCGATATTTTTCGAATTGCTTTTATCACTGGCGATTTTCTGGCTGGTGCGCCGGGTACTTGTGCCAACAGGTATCTACGACTTTGTCTGGCATCCGGCGTTGTTCAACACCGCGCTCTATTGCTGCTTGTTTTATTTGATATCGCGACTGTTCGTTTGAGGTTGAAGTGAAAACACTAATAAGAAAATTCTCCCGTACGGCCATCACGGTCGTATTAGTCATTCTGGCCTTCATCGCAATTTTTAATGCCTGGGTCTATTACACCGAATCCCCGTGGACGCGTGACGCACGCTTTAGCGCCGACGTCGTTGCGATCGCGCCGGACGTATCCGGACTCATTACTCAGGTGAATGTTCATGATAACCAGCTGGTGAAAAAAGGACAGGTACTGTTCACCATCGACCAGCCGCGCTATCAAAAGGCGCTCGAGGAAGCGCAAGCCGATGTTGCTTATTATCAGGTGCTGGCACAGGAAAAACGCCAGGAGGCCGGACGTCGTAACCGTCTCGGCATACAGGCGATGTCTCGCGAAGAGATAGACCAGGCCAACAACGTACTACAAACGGTTCTGCATCAATTAGCGAAAGCGCAGGCGACCCGCGATCTGGCAAAACTGGATCTTGAACGCACGGTGATCCGCGCGCCAGCAGATGGTTGGGTGACCAATCTCAACGTCTATACCGGTGAGTTTATTACCCGTGGCTCAACGGCGGTTGCGCTGGTGAAACAGAACTCCTTCTATGTGCTGGCCTATATGGAAGAAACCAAGCTGGAAGGCGTACGCCCTGGGTATCGCGCAGAGATCACGCCGCTTGGCAGCAACAAAGTTCTGAAAGGTACGGTTGATAGCGTCGCTGCCGGGGTCACCAACGCCAGCAGTACGCGCGATGACAAAGGAATGGCGACTATCGACTCTAACCTGGAGTGGGTGCGTCTGGCGCAACGTGTTCCGGTACGTATTCGTCTCGACAACCAGCAAGAGAACATCTGGCCTGCGGGCACCACCGCTACGGTGGTGGTCACTGGCAAACAGGATCGTGACGAAAGCCAGGATTCGTTCTTCCGTAAAATGGCTCATCGCCTGCGTGAGTTTGGTTAATCACGATGGGTATTTTCTCCATTGCTAACCAACATATTCGCTTCGCGGTAAAACTGGCGACCGCCATTGTGCTGGCGCTGTTTGTTGGCTTTCACTTTCAGCTGGAAACGCCACGTTGGGCGGTACTGACAGCGGCGATTGTTGCCGCCGGTCCGGCCTTTGCTGCCGGTGGCGAACCGTATTCTGGCGCTATTCGCTATCGTGGCTTTTTACGTATCATCGGCACATTTATTGGTTGTATTGCCGGGCTGGTGATCATTATTGCGATGATCCGCGCCCCCTTGCTGATGATTCTGGTGTGCTGTATCTGGGCTGGTTTTTGTACCTGGATTTCTTCACTGGTACGAATAGAAAACTCCTATGCGTGGGGACTGGCTGGTTATACCGCGCTGATCATTGTGATCACTATTCAGCCGGAACCGCTGCTTACGCCGCAGTTTGCCGTCGAACGTTGTAGTGAGATCGTTATTGGTATTGTGTGTGCGATTATGGCGGATCTGCTCTTTTCTCCGCGATCGATCAAACAAGAAGTGGATCGAGAGCTGGAAAGTTTGCTGGTCGCGCAATATCAATTAATGCAACTCTGTATCAAGCATGGCGATGGTGAAGTTGTCGATAAAGCCTGGGGCGACCTGGTTCGACGCACCACGGCGCTACAAGGTATGCGCAGCAACCTGAATATGGAATCTTCCCGCTGGGCGCGAGCCAATCGACGTTTAAAAGCGATCAATACGCTATCGCTGACACTGATTACCCAGTCCTGCGAAACCTATTTGATTCAGAATTCGCGCCCGGAATTGATCACTGATACTTTCCGCGAATTTTTTGACACGCCGGTAGAAACCGCGCAGGACGTTCACAAGCAGTTAAAACGCCTGCGGAGAGTTATTGCCTGGACCGGGGAACGTGAAACACCTGTCACCATTTATAGCTGGGTCGCGGCAGCAACGCGTTATCAATTGCTCAAACGCGGCGTTATCAGTAACACAAAAATCAACAAGACCGAAGAAGAGATCCTGCAAGGCGAGCCGGAAGTAAAAGTAGAGTCAGCCGAACGTCATCATGCGATGGTAAACTTCTGGCGAACCACACTTTCCTGCATTCTGGGCACGCTTTTCTGGCTGTGGACGGGGTGGACTTCCGGCAGTGGCGCAATGGTGATGATTGCGGTAGTGACGTCACTGGCAATGCGTTTGCCGAATCCACGTATGGTGGCGATCGACTTTATCTACGGGACGCTGGCGGCGCTGCCGTTAGGGCTGCTCTACTTTTTGGTGATTATCCCTAATACCCAACAGAGTATGTTGCTGCTGTGTATTAGCCTTGCAGTGCTGGGATTCTTCCTCGGCATTGAGGTACAGAAACGGCGACTAGGCTCAATGGGGGCGCTGGCCAGCACCATCAATATTATCGTGCTGGATAACCCGATGACGTTCCATTTCAGCCAGTTTCTCGACAGCGCATTAGGGCAAATCGTCGGCTGTGTGCTCGCGTTCATCGTTATTTTGCTGGTGCGGGATAAATCGCGCGACAGAACCGGACGCGTATTGCTTAATCAATTTGTTTCTGCTGCCGTTTCCGCGATGACCACCAATGTCGCGCGACGTAAAGAGAACCATCTTCCGGCACTTTATCAGCAGTTGTTTTTGCTGATGAATAAATTTCCCGGAGATTTGCCGAAATTTCGCCTGGCGCTGACGATGATTATCGCGCACCAGCGCCTGCGTGATGCGCCGATCCCGGTTAACGAGGATTTATCGGCGTTTCACCGACAAATGCGCCGCACAGCTGACCATGTGATATCTGCCCGTAGCGATGATAAACGTCGTCGGTACTTTGGGCAGTTGCTGGAAGAACTGGAAATCTATCAGGAAAAGCTACGCATCTGGCAAGCGCCACCGCAGGTGACGGAACCGGTGCATCGGCTTACCGGTATGCTGCATAAATACCAGCACGCGCTGACCGATAGTTAAGTTAAAACCGACGCCAAAAGCGTCGGTTTTTTCATGTCTATACTTAGCGATGAACGGCAGAACTCGCCGCGAAACGTGACGGTGGCAACAGATGAATATCTATACCTTTGATTTTGATGAGATTGAGAGTCAGGAGGATTTTTATCGCGACTTTAGCCAAACCTTTGGCCTGGCGAAAGATAAGGTACGCGATCTCGACTCTTTATGGGATGTGTTAATGAACGATGTCCTGCCGCTACCGCTGGAGATCGAATTTGTTCATCTGGGAGAGAAAACGCGTCGCCGTTTTGGCGCGTTAATATTGCTGTTTGATGAGGCAGAGGAAGAGCTGGAAGGGCATTTGCGTTTTAATGTTCGTCATTAGCGCAAAAAAAGCCCCCGAACCGGGGGCAATATCGTCGGACAAGACGATGAGGGTTTATTTGTACAGTTCAGCCGTAGCGTGCCAGGTGTCACCGCTACGAGCTTCAGTAATCTGGTAGGCCGTTGCGCCTTTTTCTTCCGCTTTTTTATTCAGCATTTCACGCATATCCATCGGTGAAGACGCCACCCCACTGACGGATACTGTACCGATAGCTTCACGGTTTTGCGCTTGTGCAGCATTAATGGAATCGGCAGCGAACGCACCGAAAGAGAGAACAGAAAGTACGCTTAATGCAGCAACAGTGGTTTTGATTTTCATGATTTTTACCTCGACATAATCTTTTAACTGGGTCTTTGTTTCGTGACCCATATCACAAAATCAAGTATACACTAATTATCTAGCTAATTAATACCACGCTAACCGTTTGTATTGGGTTTAAAGTGTTAAAAATATTAATTTTTATAACAAAGTGGAATTAAAAACATAGCGCACCATGATAAATATCATTAATTTCAATACGATATAGTGTTTTGCATAATGTGCGATTATTACCCTATGCATTCAAGATGTGAATGTTTTGTCGCAGCAAAGCGCACTATTCGTTAAGTAGATGGCAGGGGAAAGCAGGGAGATGAGAGGAGAACGCAGCATTTTTCCCGCCGCCAGAAGCGGCGGGGTAGAGATTAAAGCTCCTGGTCGAACAGCTCTAAAATCGCTTCGTACAGGTCTTTGACGGTAAAACCTTTGGCAGGGGTGGTAAAGATGGTGTCATCACCGGCAATAGTGCCAAGAATACCTTCTGCTTTGCCCAGAGAGTCCAGCAGACGCGCAATTAATTGTGCCGCGCCAGGGCTGGTATGAATCACCACAACAGCATCGTTGTAGTCGATATCCAGCACCAGATTTTTCAGCGGACTGGAGGTGGTTGGTACGCCCAGTTCAGCTGGCAGGCAGTAAACCATTTCCATCTTGGCATTGCGGGTTCGTACAGCCCCAAACTTGGTTAACATCCGCGAGACTTTAGACTGGTTAATATTGTCAAAGCCTTGCTCCTGCAATGCGGCGACGATTTCGCCCTGGGAGCTAAATTTCTCTTCTTTAAGTAACGCTTTAAACGCTTTAACTAATTCTTCTTGCTTAGCCGAGCTTCGCATAAGTCACCCAATATGGTGGTTGATACAACATTATTGTGCATACAGATGAATTTTTATGCAAACAGTCTGCCCTGGAGAAGGCTGAAATAATGTTATGAAAGAGCGGGATTTTATCAAATTTCGTTATTGAGAAACATGCCTGCGTCACGGCATGTAAATTTCGCTTAAAAGTAAATTAATTGTTATCAAAATGATGTTGTTTTGGCTGAACGGTAGGGTATATTGTCACCACCTGTTGGAATGTTGCTCTAACGCATAAGCGACTGTTAATTACGTAAGTTAGCTCCCTGATTACGTCAATTAAATGCATAAACGCCAAATTTGCGTGACTACACATTCTTGAGAAGTGGTCATTGTAAACAGGGAATTTGTGGATTAAGGTCGCGGCAGCGGAGCAACATATCTTAGTTTATCAATATAATAAGGAGTTTAGGATGAAAGTCGCAGTCCTCGGCGCTGCTGGTGGTATCGGCCAGGCGCTTGCACTACTGTTAAAAACCCAACTGCCTTCAGGTTCAGAACTCTCCCTGTATGATATCGCTCCAGTCACTCCCGGTGTGGCCGTCGACCTGAGCCATATCCCTACTGCTGTGAAAATCAAAGGTTTTTCTGGTGAAGATGCGACCCCTGCTCTGGAAGGCGCAGATGTCGTTCTTATTTCTGCAGGTGTTGCGCGTAAACCGGGTATGGATCGTTCCGACCTGTTTAACGTTAACGCCGGTATCGTGAAAAACCTGGTACAGCAAGTTGCGAAAACCTGCCCGAAAGCATGCATTGGTATTATCACTAACCCAGTGAACACCACTGTGGCTATCGCTGCAGAAGTGCTGAAAAAAGCCGGTGTTTATGACAAAAACAAACTGTTCGGCGTTACCACGCTGGATATCATTCGTTCCAACACCTTTGTTGCGGAACTGAAAGGCAAACAGCCGGGCGAAGTTGAAGTGCCGGTTATTGGCGGTCACTCTGGTGTTACCATTCTGCCGCTGCTGTCACAGGTTCCTGGCGTCAGCTTCACCGAACAAGAAGTGGCTGATTTGACCAAACGTATCCAGAACGCGGGTACTGAAGTGGTTGAAGCGAAAGCCGGTGGCGGGTCTGCAACCTTGTCTATGGGTCAGGCAGCTGCACGTTTTGGTCTGTCTCTGGTTCGCGCACTGCAGGGTGAACAAGGCGTTGTAGAATGTGCCTACGTTGAAGGCGACGGTCAGTACGCACGTTTCTTCTCTCAACCGCTGCTGCTGGGTAAAAATGGTGTGGAAGAGCGTAAATCTATCGGCACCCTGAGCGCATTTGAACAGAACGCGCTGGAAGGTATGCTGGATACGCTGAAGAAAGATATCGCCCTGGGCGAAGAGTTCGTTAATAAGTAATTGATTAGCGGATAATAAAAAAAACCGGAGCAACGTCTCCGGTTTTTTGTCTTTCACGCTGGCCTTAATTGGTCGCCGGATATTCCTGAATGGTGACCTGCAACGTTAACTGTTTATCATCACGCATCACTACAACCGGGATCACCGAGCCTGGTCGGATTTCCGCCACCTGATCCATCGTCTCCAGAGCAGAGATGGCCGGTTTGTTATCCACTGAAATAATCAAATCGTTGACCTGAATACCCGCATTCGCCGCCGGGCCGTCAGGTGACACTTCATTAACCACGATCCCTTGCAGTTGATCGATGCCGCCGCCCTGCGCGTGCAAAGGTGCGATCTCTCGTCCACCAATGCCAATGTAGCCACGGATCACGCGACCATCGCGGATCAGCTTATCCATAATTTTGGTTGCTAACTGGAAAGGAATCGCAAAGCCGATACCTTCCGGCGTTTCGCCATCGTTACTCTTATCAAACGACAGCGTGTTAATGCCCATAAGCTCACCTAGCGAGTTAACCAGCGCGCCACCAGAGTTACCATGGTTAATGGAAGCATCGGTTTGCAGGAAGTTTTGCCGCCCGGTCGGGTTCAGGCCGATTCGACCCGTGGCACTGATAATGCCTTGGGTAATGGTCTGCCCGAGGTTGTATGGGTTACCGATCGCCAGCACCACATCGCCAATGTGCGGTACGCGTCGTGAATTGATTGGAATAGTGGGTAAACCGCCAGTGGCATTAATTTTAAGCACCGCCAGATCGGTTAGAGAGTCAGATCCCACCAGTAATGCTTCAAAAACACGACCATCCTGTAAGGCGACGATGATCTGATCGGCGTCGTTGATCACGTGTTTATTGGTGATGATATAACCGCGTTGATCCATGATCACGCCAGATCCCAGTGTACGGATCTCAAGCTGGTTGTGTGAGGAGGTATTCAAACCACGGTTATAAACGTTGACTACCGCTGGCGCGGCGCGGCGAACCGCCAGATTATAGCTGGCAGGCGTCTCATCGGTACTGTCGAATTGCGGTGTGGAAAGCGGGTTAATGCTGCGCAGCGAAGGCATGGCAACCAGCAGAATAGCGCCGACAATTAATCCAATCGCAACGGAACGTAAGAGCTTCACAAACATGATGGAGGCGTCATTAAAAAAGGGAACGGCAGCAGCATACCACGAGTTAACCGGACATCACACGTCAGCCTGATGCCCGGTTTACGACATTAACGCATTAGCAGGTAAATGCTCTCATTGCCACGTACGATCTGCAGGGCGATGATGGACGGTTTTGTCGCCAGCACTTTGCGCATTTCAGCGATCGAATTCACCCGATCGCGGTTGACGCCAATGATCACATCGTCTTTTTGCAAGCCAGCCTGAGCGGCGGGGCTTCCTTTGACAACCTCATCGATCTTAATACCTTTGCCGCCATCTTTTAGCTGACCATCGCTCAACGTCGCGCCTTCCAGCGCAGGTGTGATCATCTCGGCACTGGCTGACGATGAGGTGCTGGTATCGAGTGTCACTTCTACTTCCAGTGGTTTGCCGTTACGCAGCAGGCCAAGTTTCACTTTCGTGCCTGGCTCGGTGGTCGCGATACGAGAACGCAACTCAGCAAAGCTATTGAGTGGTTTACCGTTGAGACTGGTAATAATATCGCCCGCTTTCACGCCTGCTTTCGCCGAGCCAGAACCTGGCAGCACTTCGCTGACAAACGCGCCGCGCTGAACGTCCAAATTAAATGCTTTGGCGATATCGGCACTCATTTCGGTGCCTTTAATGCCTAACAGGCCGCGTTTGATTTCACCAAAATCAATAAGTTGCTGCGCCAGGGTTCGCGCCATATTACTCGGAATGGCAAAACCAATTCCTACGCTACCGCCGCCCGGGGCAAGGATTGCGGTGTTGATGCCAATTAATTCACCGTTAAGGTTTAACAGCGCACCGCCGGAGTTACCACGGTTAATAGAGGCATCGGTCTGAATAAAGTTTTCCAGACCTTCGAGATTTAACCCACTGCGGCCTAATGCGGAAACAATCCCGGAGGTGGCGGTTTGCCCAAGACCAAACGGGTTGCCGACAGCGACGGCAAAATCACCGACGCGCAGTTTATCGGAGTCGGCAATGGCAATTTGCGTTAATTTGCCTGGATTCTGAATTTGCAACAGGGCGATATCGCTCTGGTCATCACCGCCAATCAGCTTTGCATCAAACTCACGCCCGTCATTGAGTTGAATACTGATTTTCTGTGCCTGATTAATGACGTGATTGTTGGTCAGCACATAACCTTTATTGGCATTGATTATGACGCCGGAACCTAAACCTTCGAAAGGTTGCGCAGGCTGATCCGGTAAATCATCACCAAAAAACTTTTTGAATTCTTCCGGAATTTTCTGCTCCTGGCTGGCGGTTCCTTCGACTCGAACACTGACCACTGCGGGAAGCACTTTTTCCAGCATCGGCGCCAGACTGGGCAGAGGCGCTTGACCGGCAACCTGGCCGGGAATCGATGCGATGGCCTGAAACGGCGCCGAGAGAGTTAACCCGACACTTAACGCTAATGCACTCAACAGCTGGGTTTGCTTTTTCATTATTCCTGCTCTCGTACCTGAATGATAAGAAAAAGAGATTCAAAACAGTTTGATGTTATTGAATTTTCAGATGGCAAACAATGAGACACCAGATTAAATGATAGTCGGGGGAAGAAGAGAAGAGGAGGGCGCAATGGCTGCGCCCGAAAAATAAATTAGTCGCGCTTCGCGCCGGTACGTAACAGGCCGGATGCGCCTTCAGAATAGTCACGCGGCATTTGCACCGGAGCCTGATCGTTGCTGGCTTCAGATTCTGCCAGACGATTGCGGAACGGGTTGGCTTCAGCAGACAGTTCCGGCAGCAGGCTGCTGGAGCTTTTCGCCATGTGTTGATACAGCTGGCGATAGTCGTGCGCCATGGTATCCAGTAATTCCGCGCTGCGGGCAAAGTGGTTAACCAGCTCTTCGCGATACTCGTCCAGTTCAGCTTTATTTTTTTCAAGTTCGTACTGCAACGCCTGTTGCTGGCGCAGTTTACGATTACCAAAACGCATGGCCACAGCACCAATAATGATGCCGACGACTAACCCAATTAGCGCATATTCCCAGGTCATGAACATCTCCCGTTGTCTTTTGTTTCCGTAGGGTGTTGGCTTCAGGCTCCATGCCTGCGGCTGATTATGCCACTATAACCGTTAATTCCACAGAAGTGGAATCCCGACTGCATATCGCGTAGTGTAGAACGGCCTTTTTTTCGTCAACCGTGAACAACGGCACACCGATTATTCAAGGAATAACAAGAACATCATGCAAAGCGTTACCCCAACATCGCAATACCTGAAGGCGCTCAATGAAGGTAGCCATCAACCCGACGACGTACAAAAAGAGGCCGTCAGTCGGCTGGAGATTATCTACCAGGAATTAATCAACAGCACGCCGCCAGTCCCCAGGGCTAGCGGGCTAATGGCACGGGTTGGGAAACTGTGGGGGAAGCGCGAAGATACAAGCAACGCGCCGGTGCGTGGCTTATATATGTGGGGCGGTGTAGGGCGCGGGAAAACCTGGCTGATGGATCTTTTCTATCAAAGTTTGCCGGGAGAGCGAAAACAGCGGCTGCATTTTCACCGTTTTATGCTGCGGGTGCATGAAGAATTAACCGCATTGCAAGGGCAGAGCGATCCGCTGGAAATTATTGCCGATCGTTTCAAAGCCGAAACTGACGTGCTCTGTTTTGATGAATTTTTTGTTTCTGATATTACCGATGCCATGCTGCTGGGTGGCCTGATGAAAGCATTGTTTGCTCGCGGCATAACGCTGGTAGCAACGTCAAATATTCCGCCGGATGAGCTTTATCGAAATGGCCTGCAACGTGCGCGTTTTCTGCCTGCAATCGATGCCATTAAACAGCATTGTGATGTAATGAACGTGGACGCCGGTGTTGATTATCGACTGCGTACCCTTACTCAGGCGCATCTGTGGCTGTCGCCGCTTAATGATGAAACGCGTGAGCAGATGGATAAGCTGTGGCTGGCGCTGGCAGGTGCAAAACGAGAACAAGCCCCTACGCTGGAAATCAATCATCGACCGCTGGCGACAATGGGCGTAGAAAACCAGACGCTGGCGGTGTCATTTACCACGCTGTGCGTCGATGCCCGCAGCCAGCATGACTATATTGCGCTCTCACGTCTGTTTCACACGGTGATGTTGTTTGATGTTCCTGTCATGACGCGGTTGATGGAGAGTGAAGCGCGGCGTTTCATTGCGCTGGTGGATGAATTTTACGAGCGCCATGTCAAGCTAGTGGTGAGCGCGGAAGTACCTTTGTATGAAATTTATCAGGGCGAGCGGCTGAAGTTTGAGTTCCAGCGTTGCCTGTCACGTCTGCAAGAGATGCAAAGCGAAGAGTATTTGAAGCGCGAGCATTTGGCGGGTTAAAACCTGTCACAAATCACAAAAAGGGGTCGATCTTTGACCCCGACTTCTCTATAATCTTGCGACCCCACGTTACAAGAAAGTTTTTTTCCCAAAACTTTTTGTGTGCTGGCATAGGCTATTCGAAGGGGTAGGT
Organism: Escherichia sp. MOD1-EC5433; assembly: GCF_002966005.1. Lineage (NCBI taxonomy): Bacteria > Pseudomonadati > Pseudomonadota > Gammaproteobacteria > Enterobacterales > Enterobacteriaceae > Escherichia > Escherichia sp. MOD1-EC5433. The sequence continues at coordinate 45,770 of NZ_PTRL01000010.1, forward strand.
TTGCCGGACTTTGTCGTGTGAACCTCAACAATTGAAGACGTTTGGGTGTTCACCAACGTGTAACTATTTATTGGGTAAGCTTTTAATGAAAACTTTTACAGCTAAACCAGAAACCGTAAAACGCGACTGGTATGTTGTTGACGCGACCGGTAAAACTCTGGGCCGTCTGGCTTCCGAACTGGCTCTGCGCCTGCGCGGTAAGCATAAAGCGGAATACACTCCGCACGTAGATACTGGTGATTACATCATCGTTCTGAACGCTGACAAAGTTGCTGTAACCGGCAACAAGCGTACTGACAAAGTGTACTATCATCACACCGGTCACATCGGTGGTATCAAACAAGCGACCTTTGAAGAGATGATTGCTCGCCGTCCTGAGCGTGTGATTGAAATCGCGGTTAAAGGCATGTTGCCAAAAGGCCCGCTGGGTCGTGCTATGTTCCGTAAACTGAAAGTTTACGCGGGTAACGAGCACAACCACGCGGCACAGCAACCGCAAGTTCTTGACATCTAATCGGGATTATAGGCAATGGCTGAAAATCAATACTACGGCACTGGTCGCCGCAAAAGTTCCGCAGCTCGCGTTTTCATCAAACCGGGCAACGGTAAAATCGTTATCAACCAACGTTCTCTGGAACAGTACTTCGGTCGTGAAACTGCCCGCATGGTAGTTCGTCAGCCGCTGGAACTGGTCGACATGGTTGAGAAACTGGATCTGTACATCACCGTTAAAGGTGGTGGTATCTCTGGTCAGGCTGGTGCGATCCGTCACGGTATCACCCGCGCTCTGATGGAGTACGACGAGTCCCTGCGTTCTGAACTGCGTAAAGCTGGCTTCGTTACTCGTGACGCTCGTCAGGTTGAACGTAAGAAAGTCGGTCTGCGTAAAGCACGTCGTCGTCCGCAGTTCTCCAAACGTTAATTGCTTTCTGCTCTGGCAGAATACAATTTGCGAAAAAACCCGCTTCGGCGGGTTTTTTTATGACTAAAATCTGAATCAGCGTAAGAATGGAAAGATGCTTTTTGCTACCGTCTGACAGGCAGGTAAAGCAAAAACAACATCGCCGATAAGGGATTAAGTCAACCATTTCAGACTAAAGCGCATCTCTTTTTCCCCATTTCCGGTATCGACTTACCACAAAGGTCGCAAAATCTGGTAAACTATCATCCAATTTTCTGCCCAAATGTCGGGTATTGCTCATTTTTTGTTTGATTTTCGAACAAAGAGAGTCGTTCCTAACTGGGTAACATAACTTCTGACTGGCCACCTGGTGGCTGGTAGCAGTAAAAATTCTGACTATACCTGGAGGTTTTCATGGCTGTCGCTGCCAACAAACGTTCGGTAATGACGCTGTTTTCCGGTCCTACTGACATCTATAGCCATCAGGTCCGCATTGTGCTGGCTGAGAAAGGTGTAAGTTTCGAGATCGAACACGTGGAAAAGGACAATCCGCCTCAGGATCTGATTGACCTCAACCCGAATCAGAGCGTTCCGACCCTGGTGGATCGTGAGCTGACCCTGTGGGAATCTCGCATCATTATGGAATATCTGGATGAGCGTTTCCCGCATCCGCCACTGATGCCTGTTTACCCAGTAGCTCGCGGTGAAAGCCGTCTGTACATGCACCGCATCGAAAAAGACTGGTACACGCTGATGAACACCATCATCAACGGTTCAGCCTCTGAAGCCGATGCCGCACGTAAGCAACTGCGCGAAGAACTGCTGGCGATTGCGCCGGTCTTCGGTCAGAAGCCGTACTTCCTGAGCGATGAGTTCAGCCTGGTTGATTGCTACCTTGCTCCATTGCTGTGGCGTCTGCCGCAACTGGGCATCGAGTTTAGCGGCCCGGGTGCGAAAGAGCTGAAAGGCTATATGACCCGCGTCTTTGAGCGTGACTCTTTCCTTGCTTCTTTAACTGAAGCAGAACGTGAAATGCGTCTGGGCCGGAGTTAATCTGCATGGATTTGTCACAGCTAACACCACGTCGTCCCTATCTGCTGCGTGCATTCTATGAGTGGTTGCTGGATAACCAGCTCACGCCGCACCTGGTGGTGGATGTGACGCTCCCTGGCGTGCAGGTTCCTATGGAATATGCGCGTGACGGGCAAATCGTACTCAACATTGCGCCGCGTGCGGTTGGCAATCTGGAACTGGCGAATGATGAAGTGCGTTTTAACGCGCGCTTTGGTGGCATTCCGCGTCAGGTTTCAGTGCCGCTGGCTGCCGTGCTGGCTATCTACGCCCGCGAAAATGGCGCAGGAACGATGTTCGAGCCTGAAGCTGCCTACGACGAAGATGCCAGTATCATGAATGATGATGAAGCGTCGGCAGATAATGAAACCGTTATGTCGGTCATTGACGGCGATAAGCCCGATCACGATGATGACCATCATCCTGACGATGAACCGCCACAGCCTCCACGCGGTGGACGCCCGGCATTGCGGGTTGTGAAATAAATGATAAACAGGCCCATGTGGCCTGTTTTGCTATCTACCTTCTTTTCGCCTGATTTTAATACTGTGTTACGATAACTTCGCTATTATCCGTCAACGTATTTTCCCAGAAAGAGCTCTATGAACGCATTTGATCCGCAAGCAGAAGATTCTCCGGCTACTATCGGTCGTAACTTGCGTCGTCGTCCACTGGCGCGCAAAAAACTCTCCGAAATGGTGGAGGAAGAGCTGGAGCAGATGATCCGCCGTCGTGAATTTGGCGAAGGTGAGCAACTGCCGTCTGAACGCGAACTTATGGCGTTCTTTAACGTTGGGCGTCCTTCGGTACGTGAGGCGTTGGCGGCGTTAAAGCGCAAAGGTCTGGTACAAATTAATAATGGTGAACGCGCTCGTGTCTCGCGTCCTTCTGCGGACACCATCATCGGCGAGCTTTCCGGCATGGCAAAAGATTTTCTTTCCCATCCTGGCGGGATAGCCCATTTCGAACAGTTACGCCTGTTCTTTGAGTCCAGCCTGGTGCGCTATGCGGCTGAACATGCCACCGATGAGCAAATTGATTTGCTGGCAAAAGCTCTGGAAATCAACAGTCAGTCGCTGGATAACAACGCCGCGTTTATTCGTTCAGACGTTGATTTCCACCGTGTGCTGGCAGAGATCCCGGGGAACCCGATCTTTATGGCGATCCACGTTGCTCTGCTCGACTGGCTGATCGCCGCCCGTCCGACAGTCGCCGATCAGGCGCTGCACGAGCATAATAACGTTAGTTATCAGCAGCATATTGCGATCGTTGATGCGATCCGTCGTCACGATCCCGATGAAGCCGATCGCGCATTGCAATCGCATCTCAACAGCGTTTCTGCCACCTGGCACGCCTTCGGTCAGACCACCAACAAAAAGAAATAATGCCACTTTAGTGAAGCAGATCGCATTATAAGCGTTCTGTATGATGTGTTGCTTATTTGATCTGGTATAACAGGTATAAAGGTATATCGTTTCTAACAGGCAAGCATCACTTCAGAGGTATTTATGGCAACAAATTTACGTGGCGTAATGGCCGCACTCCTGACTCCTTTTGACCAACAACAAGCACTGGATAAAGCGAGTCTGCGCCGCCTGGTTCAGTTCAATATTCAGCAGGGCATCGACGGCTTATACGTAGGTGGTTCAACCGGCGAAGCCTTTGTACAGAGCCTTTCCGAGCGTGAACAGGTACTGGAAATCGTCGCCGAAGAGGCGAAAGGTAAGATTAAATTAATCGCTCACGTAGGTTGCGTCAGCACTGCTGAAAGCCAACAACTTGCGGCATCCGCTAAACGTTATGGCTTCGATGCCGTCTCTGCCGTTACGCCGTTCTACTATCCTTTCAGCTTTGAAGAACACTGCGATCACTACCGGGCAATCATTGATTCAGCGGATGGTTTACCGATGGTGGTGTACAACATTCCGGCGTTAAGCGGCGTTAAACTGAGCCTGGATCAGATCAACACTCTGGTTACGTTGCCAGGTGTCGGCGCGCTGAAACAGACCTCTGGTGATCTCTATCAGATGGAGCAGATCCGTCGTGAACATCCGGATCTGGTGCTCTACAACGGTTACGACGAAATCTTTGCTTCCGGCCTGCTGGCGGGCGCTGATGGTGGTATCGGTAGTACCTACAACATCATGGGCTGGCGTTATCAGGGCATCGTTAAGGCGTTAAAAGAAGGTGATATCCAGACCGCGCAGAAACTGCAAACCGAGTGCAACAAAGTCATTGATTTGCTGATTAAAACTGGCGTATTCCGTGGCCTGAAAACAGTTCTGCACTATATGGATGTGGTGTCCGTTCCGCTGTGCCGCAAACCGTTTGGTCCGGTAGATGAAAAATATCTGCCAGAACTGAAGGCGCTGGCTCAGCAGTTGATGCAAGAGCGCGGGTGAGTTTTTCCCCTCACTCGCCCCTACCGGGTGAGGGGAAATAAACGCATCTGTACCCTACAACTTTCATACCAAAGCGTGTGGGCAACGCCCATCGCGGGAGACTCACAATGAGTACTACAACCCAGAATATCCCGTGGTATCGCCATCTCAACCGCGCACAATGGCGAGCATTTTCCGCTGCCTGGTTGGGATATCTACTTGATGGTTTTGATTTCGTTTTAATTGCCCTTGTACTCACCGAAGTACAAGGTGAATTTGGGCTGACGACGGTGCAGGCGGCAAGTCTGATCTCCGCAGCCTTTATCTCACGCTGGTTCGGCGGCTTGATGCTTGGGGCTATGGGGGATCGTTACGGGCGTCGTCTGGCAATGGTCACCAGTATCGTTCTCTTCTCGGTCGGGACGCTGGCTTGTGGCTTCGCGCCAGGCTACATCACCATGTTTATCGCTCGTCTGGTGATCGGCATGGGGATGGCAGGAGAATACGGTTCCAGCGCCACCTATGTCATTGAAAGCTGGCCAAAACACCTGCGTAACAAAGCCAGTGGTTTTCTGATTTCCGGCTTCTCTGTAGGTGCCGTCGTTGCAGCTCAGGTCTACAGCCTGGTGGTTCCGATCTGGGGCTGGCGTGCGCTGTTCTTTATCGGCATCTTACCGATCATCTTTGCTCTCTGGCTGCGGAAAAACATCCCGGAAGCAGAAGACTGGAAAGAGAAACACGGAGGTAAAGCACCGGTACGTACAATGGTGGATATTCTTTACCGTGGTGAACATCGCATCGCCAATATCGTGATGACGCTGGCGGCAGCTACTGCGCTGTGGTTCTGCTTCGCCGGCAACCTGCAAAATGCCGCAATCGTCGCTGTTCTTGGGCTGTTATGCGCCGCGATCTTTATCAGCTTTATGGTGCAAAGTACGGGTAAACGCTGGCCAACGGGCGTAATGCTGATGGTGGTTGTGTTGTTTGCCTTCCTCTACTCATGGCCGATTCAGGCGCTGCTGCCGACGTATCTGAAAACTGAGCTGGCTTATAACCCACATACGGTCGCCAATGTGTTGTTCTTTAGTGGTTTTGGTGCGGCGGTGGGTTGCTGCGTCGGTGGCTTCCTCGGTGACTGGCTGGGAACGCGCAAAGCCTACGTTTGTAGCCTGTTAGCTTCACAATTGCTGATTATTCCGGTATTTGCGATTGGCGGCGCAAACGTCTGGGTACTCGGTCTGTTACTGTTCTTCCAGCAAATGCTCGGTCAGGGCATCTCCGGGATCTTACCGAAACTGATCGGCGGTTATTTCGATACCGACCAGCGTGCGGCGGGGCTGGGCTTTACCTACAACGTCGGCGCACTTGGCGGCGCACTGGCTCCAATCCTCGGCGCGTTGATCGCTCAACGTCTGGATCTGGGCACTGCGCTGGGATCGCTCTCGTTCAGTCTGACGTTCGTGGTGATCTTGCTGATTGGTCTGGATATGCCATCCCGCGTTCAGCGTTGGCTGCGCCCGGAAGCGTTACGTACTCATGACGCTATCGACGGCAAACCATTTAGCGGTGCCGTGCCGTTTGGCAGCGCCAAAAACGATTTAGTCAAAACCAAAAGTTAATCCTGTAGCCCGGTCTCTGCACCGGGCCTTTCGCTAAGGGAAGAAGTATGTCGTTACTTGCACAACTGGATCAAAAAATCGCTACCAATGGTGGCTTGATTGTCTCCTGCCAGCCGGTTCCGGACAGCCCGCTCGATAAACCCGAAATCGTTGCTGCCATGGCATTAGCGGCAGAGCAGGCGGGTGCGGTCGCTATTCGCATAGAGGGTGTGGCAAACCTGAAAGCCACGCGTGCGGTGGTGAGCGTGCCGATTATCGGGATTGTGAAACGCGATCTGGAGGATTCTCCGGTACGTATCACGGCCTATATTGAAGATGTTGATGCACTGGCGCAGGCGGGCGCGGATATTATCGCGATTGATGGCACCGATCGCCCACGTCCGGTGCCTGTTGAAACGCTGCTTGCGCGTATTCACCACCACGGTTTACTGGCGATGACCGACTGCTCAACGCCGGAAGACGGTCTGGCTTGCCAAAAGCTGGGAGCCGAAATTATTGGTACTACGCTTTCTGGCTATACCACACCTGAAACGCCAGAAGAGCCCGATCTGGCGCTGGTGAAAACGTTGAGTGACGCAGGATGTCGCGTGATTGCCGAAGGGCGATACAACACGCCAGCGCAGGCGGCAGATGCGATGCGCCACGGCGCATGGGCAGTGACGGTCGGTTCTGCCATTACGCGACTTGAGCACATTTGCCAGTGGTACAACACAGCGATGAAAAAGGCGGTGCTATGACCACACTGGCGATTGATATCGGCGGTACTAAACTTGCCGCCGCGCTGATTGGCGCTGACGGGCAGATCCGCGATCGTCGTGAACTTCCTACGCCAGCCAGCCAGACACCAGAAGCCTTGCGTGATGCCTTATCCGCATTAGTCTCTCCGTTGCAAGCTCATGCGCAGCGGGTTGCCATCGCTTCGACCGGAATTATTCGCGACGGCAGTTTGCTGGCGCTTAATCCGCATAATCTTGGTGGATTGCTACACTTTCCGTTAGTCAAAACGCTGGAGCAACTTACCGATTTGCCGACCATTGCCATTAATGACGCGCAGGCCGCAGCATGGGCAGAGTATCAGGCGCTGGAAGGCGATATAACCGATATGGTGTTTATCACCGTTTCCACCGGTGTTGGCGGCGGCGTGGTCAGTGGCGGCAAACTGCTTACCGGCCCTGGCGGTCTGGCGGGGCACATCGGGCATACGCTTGCCGATCCGCAGGGGCCTGTCTGTGGCTGTGGACGCACAGGTTGCGTGGAAGCGATTGCTTCTGGTCGCGGCATTGCAGCGGCAGCGCAGGGTGAGCTGGCTGGCGCGGATGCGAAAACCATTTTCACGCGCGCCGGACAGGGCGACGAGCAGGCGCAGCAACTGATTCATCGCTCCGCACATGCGCTGGCAAGACTGATTGCCGATGTTAAAGCCACAACTGATTGCCAGTGTGTGGTGCTCGGCGGCAGTGTCGGGCTGGCGGAAGGGTATCTGGCGCTGGTGGAAACGTATCTGGCTCAGGAGCCAGCGGCATTTCATGTTGAGTTACTGGCGGCGCACTACCGCCATGATGCAGGTTTACTTGGGGCTGCGTTGCTGGCTCAGGGAGAAAAATTATGATGATGGGTGAAGTACAGTCGTTACCATCTGCCGGTTTACATCCAGCACTACTGGACGCGTTAACGCTGGCATTAGCCGCCAGGCCGCAGGAAAAAGCGCCGGGTCGTTACGAATTGCAGGGCGACAATATCTTTATGAATGTCATGACTTTTAACACTCAATCGCCCGTTGAGAAAAAAGCCGAATTGCACGAGCAATATATTGATATCCAGTTATTGTTAAGCGGCGAGGAGCGGATTCTTTTTGGCATGGCAGGCACTGCGCGTCAGTGTGAAGAGTTTCACCATGAGGATGATTACCAGCTTTGCAGCGCCATTGAGAACGAGCAAGCTATCATCCTGAAACCGGGAATGTTCGCCGTGTTTATGCCAGGAGAACCGCATAAACCGGGATGTGTTGTTAGCGAGCCAGGAGAGATTAAAAAGGTGGTAGTGAAGGTTAAGGCCGAGTTAATGGCTTAAAACTTGGTTCGTTTTAAAGATTCTGCAGACACCGTCTGCAGAATTCGAAACCGCTGAAATTAACGGCGTCTATAACCTTCCTCTGGCGCCGCCTATGTTCGAACGAGTTCATCCGCGAGTCGTTTTTTATCAGGTAACAAGCATAATTTGGCAGACATTGTCTGCACGAATTTCAATTCGTTGAAAAAATATAAAAATTTTTAAACTGCCATAAATTCCTGGTGGAAAAACCACGCTTATACCTAAGACTTAAATCCTTTGATAGCCGCTTGATTAGCTGTGCGCCATACGCAGCCTTGTTCAAATTCGACAATTCGTCGGCCAATTACCCAGTATGTGGCGGTCATTAAGGCTACGTATCGTTTCCGTCGGGCACTATCGGCCAGGTGAATAATGCCGTCGTGGATTTGCTGATAGCCTGCTGTGGTTCTCTCTGAGAGAGATTCCATTATCTGTGCCTTTATACGGCGCTGTGTTGAATAATGGAGTCAGCTATATGCCTGGGATGAGCACTGAACAATTAAGAACGGCGTATTACATTCACTTTCCCTAAGATAGGTGAACAGTTTCCAGCAATATTATCAGAGCGTATAAAACGAATGCCAGATAGTACTCCTGCCCGGCATTGTTATTACAAGTAAACCACGCTTATCACTGCTTGACCATCCAGTTCGATTTTCTCTGAGCTGCCTAAATCATTCGCAATAGATGCGCTCACCTGTAGTGGTATAACGGCGTTAGTCACAGGAATGGGGGAAATTTCCCCTGCTTTTACAAAGGTGTAGTAATAACTTTGGTCGACAGCAAGCGGATAAGCGGTGAGCGTTTGCCATGCTCTTTTTTGCCCAGTTATGACCGCATCTGCACCTGCAACTGATGCCGCCAACGTCTGGCTACCATTGCTGGCGCTAATGTTTTGGCTATCAATTAACACAGCATAACTGCCGATATTCTTATTATCTTTTGTTTTTCCTAAGCCGAATAAGCGTGTTGCCTGGTTAATATAACCGCCGCCATTCACGGTATATTTTACACCGCTCTGACCTTCACCATCTTTTCCGGTGATCACGCTGTCCATCCGCGTATCCCGGGCAGTAATCGCGATTCCGGTTGCTGATTCACAAGTGATGGTCAGAGTAATATTACGTGTGCCAATCTGAGTGTAATGCTGCGTTGAAAGTGCATTGATTGAATGGCTGCCGAAGTTCACTACACCGCCGTTGCTTAACAGCGGTGTACAGGCTGCAGCTTCCAAAGACACCTTGACGCCAATGGTGGCTCTGTCAGCGGCTTGTACTGACAAAGTAATAAAGGCGCTGGCGACAATCAGCAATTTTGTGTTGTTCATTTTACCTCCACCAGGACAGTAAGATTGCCCGTAATATCCGTCATGTCGGTGAGCTCTCCTTCATCCTTAAAAGAAGGCGCCATGGTCAGTGTGAGGCTGATACTTTTACCGCTATCAATTACTGCTTCCTGACCATTTTGCATAAATACCAGCCAATTATTAGGCGAAGGGCTTACAGATGCTGTTCCTGCACTGCCTGCATTGTCACTTTTGCTGTTAGCTAACGCCAAATCAAAGCTGTCACTACCGGAAATTGCATCGCTGGCGACCAGATTTAATGCACCGTCCGGGCCAAAACCAAATCTGTTATTTGTAATATGCGTGGTACTTAACTGAACGCGGACATGACCAGTCTGGTCGCATTGAATAACCAGCGTGGTTGTTTTGTCCGCTAACTGCGTTGTCTTACCTCGGTCGGCCTGGCGCATAGCGGCACTGCGTTTGCCATAGTCGACATTTTGTGTGCTGCTGGTGAGATTACACTCTGCCAGAACGGGCATGGCGCACGTCAATAGCAGGCATACTGCGATTATCCGTTTCATTGGCAGACTCCTGTTGCTGTTTCGTAGAAGATATCGTCAGGTGCTTCTGCGGGTAAGGAGAGCGAGATCCGACAAGAGCGATTGCCATCTACTGCGATTATTGTCATCTCTGGCTTCACGTTGTTGAGGAACACCGTACCTTCGTCAACGGACGTAGTCAGGTAGTTGCCGTCACTGTCCTGGATCGCCATTCCTCGCGGCAGTTTTTTACCATCGGGATAAGCAATAGTGAGCAGTGCCCGCCGTTGTGTGAGGGTGTTAAAGCCCACTTTACCCACAGCCCCACGGCTCTGTTTCAGCATTTTTGTGCCATTACCGACGTCGACATTTTTTGGCAAACTGGTGGTATCAATTTCTATTGTTGCTTTACGCCACGGCTGAAGTGAGGGGATCACCGCCTTGCCGCCGATATCCGTCCAGACTGAGCCTGTTGGGGTTGATATTTTGACCCCTGATACGGCGTTATCGAGTCTGGCAATGGCGTAAGTATCATCAATTGCCCACGGAGAGAGCGTGACACCCTGGCTGTGCAGAGCAATACCGCCAGAAAGCATACCGTTATAGGAACGATTATCTGTGTTGTTCGCACTTGCAGCCAGGCTGAGCTGGGTATAGTGAAGATTGGTATTCAGGCTGCCATTAATCGTGTTCTGCTGTTCGTCCTGGTTACGCTCGGCACTGACATAGTAAGATGTTTCATCTGAGATAACACCAGAGACTCCCCCGCCGTAGTATGTGCGATGGTCATCGTGGCGTGTATACAATGTGGTACTGCTGGAACGACCAAACGGAATACTGATATTCACGTAGAAAAGGTCGCCATCGTCTTCATTATCTTCAGAGGCATCCAATTGATGCTGCCAGTTAACGGAAACCGTGGCGTGTTTAAAGCTTTTGTTCCAGTTGACACTAAGGTTAGTCGAATCGCTTCTGCCATCGTAACTTTGCGTTTTATAGCCACTAACGTTAACACCGCCAAGTGTCGGATCTGACCAGCTAATTCCCAGTGACAGGGTGCTTTTTGTCCAGTCGCTTTCACCATCGTTATCGGTGGATTCAGACAGGGTACGATAGTCACGATCCTGGTAGCTGATACTACTGTTTACTCCTAATGCGTAAGGTAAGTTGTAGTTTACATCCAGTTGATATTTTTGCCCTTGCAGCGAATGGTTGTTATCCCTGGCCGAGCTTATTTGGCCTCCCAGCGACAGGTCAGGCAAGGGGATGATATCTGTACGCGCAGCAATAGCCTGGTAGCTATCTGCCACAATTGCCCCTCCGCCGAGATTACTCCAGGTTGTGAGATTCCAGCTATCAGATGCGCTTAATACCCAGGGAGAGTCGTCATAACTATTGTCAACGCGGCCCAGTGAAATGCGATAGCCCTGGCCGTTAACCATTTGGTTATTAAACAACGTCGCAGGAACGGAGAAGGTGTGTTCCCCTCCGGTAGTTTCAATCACGTTGACCTGAAGGTCGCTGTTCATCGTGCGAACGGGAACATCCGAAATGGTAAACGCACCCGCCGGAACCAGAGTCGAGAGTAGCAGAACGCCCTGTTGGCGTATTTCCACTCGCGCCTGAAATGTATTCGCGATTCCGGTTACTTGTACGCCGCTGCCGGTATGCTGTAAGGCGCTATCTGGCGATAATTCAATACCATAAATTCTTGCACCTTCAAGCAACGTGTTATTCACGTTAACTTCACCCGCACGCATTAACATCTTGCTCCCCACGAATGTGTGCTCAAGGTAGGTCGTGGAGTTCTGGTTGCTGAAGTTACCGTCAGATTGCGTAATAAATTGATGGCTTCTTAACATCCAGTCATTGATGTTGATACCGCCTTCCAGCACCGCCTGGGAAAAATCAGAGCTGTCATTGCCAAACTCAGAACGGCTGGAGAGAAGCGAATAATTTAACAATGCGCCATGTCCACCGGTGGTAGCCGATGTCACATCCTGGCCTAGAGGAATACGCGCCTGTGGAGGCACTGTTATCTGCAACTTATCCTGGTTGGTCAGCGGGGTAATTTTCGTACTGGGGTAACTTTGGGGATAGTCATAGCAGCCATTCTCATCGCTACTGGCGGGGATTTTTAACCCGGCAAATTCCAGCACATTTTTATCAAGACAGGCATCGCCGTTGTTATCAATGCGTACGATGATGTTGCCAATTTCGTCCCCATTAACGTTGAGCATGAGCGAATACTCACCCGGCATAAAGCGTGCAGAACGAGAAAAATAGTGCGAAACAGCCGGATCAATCCCCAGCGATTTAAGTGTATTCCGGTCGAAGTCTACGGCAGCGAGTTCGAGATCGCTGGCGTTGGCAGGCAGCGTTGTGAGTAGGCCGATAGAATATGCCAGTAACGATTTCTTCAACATCCCTGGATACCTGAAGTAAGTTATTTCAAGTCTGTCAGATATTTATTACCGCGATAGCCGTATCGGCTGGCAGGGTAAAATTCCACTTGTTTGTCAGTGGCGTCTGGCAGAGTGGCTGTGGTTGAGGTGTGTGGCAACAGGTATGTTTTGCTTAAATTACCTGGTTTTCCTGAGGGCAATGTTTTGAATTGCAGGGTCATACGCACGACGTAATCACTGGGGTTGCTGATTTCTATTTGATTACCGTTTTTACGCCATTCGAGATATTTCCAGGCTTCTGTTTCTACGGCGAGCGAGGCTGGGTGAATCAACACCGGTAAGTCCTGACGTATTGTTAAGGAAACTTGGTTTTTATCGACGTCTTTTGGTGGAATACCTTCAAAGGTAACGCGTTTGAGTTCTTCCGCTTTCAGGGGCGCGGATGTTTGCAACAAGAAACGGACTTGCTGAATTTGACCTGCTTCCACGCGAATAACCGGTTGGGTTGGAATTAAACGAATCGTTTTTTGGCTATCCGGGAGATCGACAATGGTGGTGTAGAGCAGTGCGGGATAAGAATCTGTATTGGTGACATTCATCGTCGCCTCGCCTTTCTTTTCATCAACCAGTAATACTGATGTTTCTGGCACCATGCCGGCAGCCAGCGTTTGAAAAGAGAGTAATACGAGAGCCGATAATAAAGATTTAAACATAGAAAACTCCTGTAAATACCGAAACCAGATCGGGTTATTCCTTTTATCTTTATTACTTTCTGACTAAGAAAGTGATAAATAACAGCAGACCGGAAAAATACCGATGCTGCTGTTTTTAATAACGCTAAAATGAATCGCTAACGATTAGAGGTACAGCACCTGCAGAGTCACGTTACCGTCCAGTTTAATCACTTCAGTCGTACCCAGAACGGTATTATCCTGTACAGCGGCGTCAATCAGCAGTGGGAACTGGGCCATAGTGATCGCAACAGGCGTTAACTCACCCGTTTTCGCCACAGAATAGGCACGGTTTTTTGCACCGTTAGTCGAAATGATGGAGCCAGTATCACTCTTAATCCAGGTTGGGACTGCAGGAGTAAAGTCACCGGTCTGAATAACATCGACGGTCAGATCGCCTGTATCATCGCTGGCAGTGACAGCGCCCGCCATGGTGTCAATACCAATAGTGAATGCACCAATTTTTTGCCCGTTAGGTGCGAGACCAAGACCAAAACCGTTACTGGTATTTGCCATATCCATTTGTTTACCAAAAGCTTTGGCAACATATGCGGTGCCGCTCAACGGTAAGCGGGAGTCCAGGCGGTTATCGAAGCTGGTGATAGCAAACAGCGTTGGTGCTGTACATTTGATGGTCAGTGTGGTGGTTTTACGGCCTAACTGAACGAGGGTGTTAGTGACACCGGTCGGATTCAGCGCCATGTTTGGGTGTTTGCCGTAGTCAATGATGCCGCCACCGGTGAATTCAGGGGTACATGCACCTGGGTTAAATTCTCCGACAACCGTTAAGGTGGCATCTGAGGTCACGGTGGTATCAGCTGCCATTACATTAAATGACGTAACAGCAAGAGCCGCACAAATAGCGGCAGTAGTGAGAGACTTTTTGAAAAGCATGTGAACACTTCCTTGGTGACGATTTTTAATGAGTGATTTAATTTGTTCTTCAATATTTAAAGAACAAAACCAGATAAGTGTACCCGGTTGTTTATGATTGTAAATAAATTGCGCATCTGGAAATAATTAATAAACAAATTATATTCTACAGATGAATGTTAATATGGTTATATTGTGACTTATGTATTTTTTTATGGTGAAAAATAATCTTCAATATTCATTTAATAAATATAACTAACGGGGAAAATAGGAAAATATAAAAATAAATATAATGAATATACTGCATGATTATATTTATTTTTTTTATATGTTTAAGTCGCTATCCTGGTACTACTTCAGCAAAAAAGAGGGAGAGCAGCGAATAGCGCAGAAATACTAAGGTTGTTAATGGGCAAGATTCGCCAGACAGAGCCTGGCGAACTACAACACGTTAGTAGAAAATTAGGGGATTACACTTCCAGCCAGTTCATGATCCCGTCAGCCGCTTTACGACCTTCGGCGATGGCAGTCACCACCAGATCCGAACCACGCACGATGTCACCACCGGCAAAGATTTTCGGGTTACTGGTCTGAAAGGCGTTTTCGTTACCTTCCGGGGCAATGATCCGACCCTGCGAATCCAGCTCAACGCTGTGTTCTGCCAGCCATTCCATGCTGTGTGGGCGGAAACCAAACGCCATGATCACCGCATCTGCCGGAACAATATGTTCTGACCCTGCCACGATCTCCGCGCGGCGACGGCCTTTAGCGTCCGGTTCGCCCATTTCGGTGCGCACCATTTTCACGCCGCTGACTTTACCGTTGCCATTCACTTCAATACCCAGCGGCTGGACGTTGAATTTGAACTCAACGCCTTCTTCCCGCGCGTTTTTCACTTCGCGACGGGAACCTGGCATGTTCTCTTCATCACGACGATAGGCGCAGATAACGTGCTTTGCTCCCTGACGCACGGAAGTCCGCACACAGTCCATCGCGGTATCGCCGCCGCCAAGCACCACCACGCGCTTGCCTTCCATGCTGACGAAAGGTTCGTCGCTGGTTTCGCCAAAGCCCATCAACTGTTTGGTGTTGGCGATAAGGAACGGCAGCGCCGCGTACACACCATCGGCGTCTTCGTTTTCCAGCCCGCCGCGCATTGACTGATAAGTCCCGACGCCAAGGAACACGGCATCGTAATCTTTCAGTAGATCGTCAAGCTGTACGTCACGACCCACTTCGGTATTGAGCCTGAATTCAATACCCATGCCGGTGAAGATTTCACGGCGGCGCGTCATCACCTCTTTTTCCAGCTTGAAGGCCGGAATGCCGAAAGTCAGCAGGCCGCCGATTTCCGGGTGACGGTCGAAGACGACAGCTTTGACACCGTTGCGCGTCAGGACATCCGCACACGACAGACCCGCCGGACCTGCGCCGATAATCGCCACTTTTTTATCGGTTTGCTTCACGCCGGACATATCCGGGCGCCAGCCCATTTCGAACGCTTTATCATTGATATAACGCTCAATATTACCGATGGTCACTGCGCCGAATTCATCGTTCAGGGTACAGGAACCTTCGCACAGACGATCCTGCGGGCAGACACGTCCGCACACTTCCGGCAGGGTATTTGTTTGATGCGACAGTTCTGCCGCTTCAAAAATACGTCCCTCGTTGGCGAGCTTCAGCCAGTTCGGGATGTAGTTGTGTACCGGGCATTTCCACTCGCAGTATGGGTTGCCGCATGACAGGCAGCGATCAGCCTGTGCTTTGGCCTGGCCTTCGGAAAACGGCTCGTAAATTTCAACAAACTCAATTTTGCGGATCTTCAGCGGTTTCTTTGGCGGATCAACGCGCTGCAGGTCGATAAATTGATAAACATTCTGACTCATTGTTGCTACCCCTTACTGCGCCTGCACGCGCAACTCTGCTGCGCTACGACTACGGTGACCCAGCAGTGCTTTTACATCACTGGACTTCGGTTTAACCAGCGCGAATTTAGTGGCGAAGGTTGACCAGTTAGCCAGAATTTCTTCGCCACGCTGGGAACCAGTATGCTGCACATGCTCGGTGATAAGACCACGCAGATGCTCTTCATGGATCGCCAGAGAGTCCACGCTTAAGACCTCCACCAGTTCCGGGTTAACGCGTTTGCGGAAATCACCACTTTCGTCGAGAACGTAAGCGAAGCCGCCAGTCATGCCCGCGCCGAAGTTAACGCCAGTTTTACCCAGAATACAGACGATACCGCCCGTCATATATTCACAGCCGTTGTCGCCAATACCTTCTACCACGGTAATAGCACCGGAGTTACGCACGCCAAAACGTTCACCCGCGCGGCCTGCGGCATACAGACGACCACCGGTCGCACCATACAGGCAGGTGTTGCCGATAATGCTTGCTTCATGGCTGCGGAAGGCCGAGCCAACCGGAGGACGAATGGCGATTAAGCCGCCCGCCATGCCTTTACCGACATAGTCGTTGGCATCACCCGTCAGATACAGCTCCACGCCGCCCGCGTTCCACACGCCGAAACTCTGGCCTGCGGTGCCGTTGAAGTACGCTTTGATTGGATCGGCAGCCAGTCCCTGATCGCCGTGCGTCTGGGCGATATAACCTGAAAGCGATGCGCCGACAGAACGGTCGGTGTTACGAATATCGAACCAGAAGGTTTTGCTCTGGCGCTCATCGACAAACGGTTTCGCCTGTTGCAGCAACTGCGCATTCAGCACGCCGTTATCGAACGGCGGGTTGTTTTCGGTGCAGTAGAGCGCCTTGCCAGCCTTAGGCTCGGCAGTCTCCAGCAGCTTCGATAGCGCCAGTTTTTGCTGTTTAGCGGTGAAACCGTCCAGCTCTTTCAGCAGGTCGGTGCGACCAATCAGATCCACCAGACGCGTTACCCCTAGCTGTGCCATCAGCTCGCGGGTTTCACGGGCGATAAATTCAAAGTAATTCGTCACCTTGAACGGCAGGCCGTGGTAGTGATTTTTACGCAGTTTTTCGTCCTGAGTTGCCACGCCGGTGGCGCAGTTGTTCAGATGGCAAATACGCAGATATTTACAGCCGAGCGCCACCATTGGGCCAGTGCCGAAACCGAAGCTTTCCGCGCCGAGGATGGCTGCTTTGATGATATCGACACCGGTTTTCAGGCCGCCATCAACCTGCAAACGGATCTTATGACGCAAGCCGTTGGCAACCAGCGCCTGTTGGGTTTCAACAAGCCCCAGCTCCCACGGGCAGCCTGCGTATTTCACCGATGAAAGCGGACTTGCGCCGGTGCCGCCGTCATAGCCTGCGATGGTGATCAAGTCCGCATAGGCTTTCGCCACGCCAGTCGCGATGGTGCCTACGCCCGGCTCAGACACCAGCTTCACGGAGATCATCGCTTTCGGGTTAACCTGTTTCAGGTCGAAAATCAGCTGCGCTAAATCCTCGATAGAGTAGATATCGTGGTGCGGTGGCGGGGAGATCAACGTTACGCCCGGCACGGAATAGCGCAGTTTGGCGATGTAAGGAGTGACTTTATCGCCCGGTAACTGACCTCCTTCACCCGGTTTCGCGCCCTGGGCGACTTTAATCTGAATGACGTCGGCATTGACCAGGTACGCCGGAGTAACACCGAAGCGACCGGAAGCCACCTGCTTGATGCGCGACACTTTGTTAGTGCCATAGCGCGCCGGGTCTTCACCACCTTCACCAGAGTTCGAGTTACCGCCGATGCTGTTCATCGCTTCCGCCAGCGCCTCGTGCGCCTCCGGGCTTAATGCGCCGATAGACATCGCGGCGGTATCGAAGCGTTTAAACAGTTCGCTTGCCGGTTCAACATCAGCAATGTTGACCGCTTCATCACCTGGAGTAATCGCCAGCAGATCGCGCAGCGTAGTAGCAGGACGCTCGTTAACCAGCTTCGCGTATTCCTGATAGTCGCTGTACTCGCCGCTCTGTACCGCCTGTTGCAACGTGCGCACTACGTCCGGGTTGTAGGCGTGGTATTCGCCGCCGTGCACATATTTCAGCAGGCCGCCCTGGCTGATGGGTTTACGCGCCAGCCAGGCACGTTTCGAGAGATTCAGCAGATCCTGCTGGAAGTCTTCAAAGCCTGCTCCGCCAATGCGGCTAACCACGCCCTGGAAGCACAGGCTCACAACGTCATCGTGCAGACCGACCGCCTCAAACAGTTTCGAGCAGCGGTAAGAGGCGATGGTGGAGATGCCCATTTTGGACATGATTTTGTACAAGCCTTTGTTGATGCCGTTACGGTAGTTGAGCATCACGGTACGATAATTTTTGGCAATCGCGTGGGTGTCAACCAGGCGACCCAGCGTTTCATAGGCAAGGTACGGATAAATAGCCGTCGCGCCGAAGCCCAGCAACACGGCGAAGTGGTGCGGGTCGCGGGCGCTGGCGGTTTCGACGATGATGTTGGCGTCGCAACGCAGGCTTTGATCGACCAGACGGGTCTGGATCGCGCCAACCGCCATCGGGGCCGGAACTGGCAGGCGATCTTTAGCGATATTCCGGTCGGAAAGCACCAGCAACACGGTGCCGCTACGCACCATTTTTTCGGCTTTATCGCACAGCTCTTTGACCGTCGCTTCGAGCGTGGTTTTGGTTACATCAAAGGTGATGTCCAGCGTATCTGCGCGGTAGTGCTCCTCTTTCATCGTCGTAAGTTGTTTGAAATCGGAGTAGAGCAGAATCGGCGATTTAAAGCTTAAACGGTGCGCCTGGCCTTCTGCTTCACAGAAGACGTTCATTTCACGACCGATGCTGGTGGCGAGCGACATAACATGCGCTTCACGCAGCGGGTCGATTGGCGGGTTAGTGACCTGGGCAAACTGCTGGCGGAAGTAGTCGTAAATAATGCGCGGCTGGCTGGAGAGTACGGCGAATGGGGTGTCGTCGCCCATCGAACCGACCGCTTCCTGGCCGTTTTCGCCCAGCACACGGATCACAGAGTCCAGTTCTTCCGCGCTGTAGTTAAACTGTTTCTGGTAGCTGGCAAGCGTGTCGTCGTCCAGTTCGCGGCTACCCACTTCTTCATCGGGCAAGTCTTCAAATGGCACCAGGCGGCGGACGTTTTTCTCCATCCACTCTTTATATGGATGGCGGCTTTTCAGATCGTCATCGGTTTCTGCCGAGTGCAGAATACGCCCACTGCGGGTGTCGATAACCATCAGTTCGCCTGGCCCGACGCGGCCTTTTTCGACCACTTCGTCAGGCTGGTAATCCCAGATACCGACTTCAGAGGCGCAGGTGATGAGCTTATCTTTGGTAATGACGTAGCGTGTCGGACGCAGACCGTTACGGTCGAGGTTACAGGCAGCGAAGCGACCATCGGACATCACGATGCCCGCCGGACCATCCCACGGTTCCATATGCATGGAGTTAAAGTCAAAGAAGGCACGCAGTTCCGGGTCCATATCCGGGTTGTTCTGCCAGGCGGGTGGTACTAATAGGCGCATGGCGCGGATGATATCCATCCCGCCTGCCAGCAGCAGTTCCAGCATGTTATCCATCGAACTGG
Organism: Escherichia sp. MOD1-EC5433; assembly: GCF_002966005.1. Lineage (NCBI taxonomy): Bacteria > Pseudomonadati > Pseudomonadota > Gammaproteobacteria > Enterobacterales > Enterobacteriaceae > Escherichia > Escherichia sp. MOD1-EC5433. The sequence goes on from NZ_PTRL01000010.1 coordinate 65,193, forward strand.
AGTCAGAGCCGGTTTCGTTGACGAACGGTGCGGCGTCGTGCAGATCAGGGATAAGCGGCGTCTGGAATTTATAAGTACGGGCGCGCGCCCACTGACGGTTACCGGTGATAGTGTTGATTTCGCCGTTGTGCGCCAGATAGCGGAACGGCTGCGCCAGCGGCCAGCGCGGCACGGTGTTAGTGGAGAAGCGTTGATGGAACAGGCAGATAGCTGATTCCAGACGCAGATCAGCAAGATCCAGGTAAAAGCGCGGCAAATCCGCCGGCATACACAGACCTTTATAGATGTTGACCAGATTCGACAGGCTACAGACGTAGAAGTCTTTATCGGCCTCGAGACGTTTTTCAATGCGGCGACGGGCGATAAACAGACGGCGCTCCATATCGCGCGGACGCCAGCCTGCCGGGGCGTTCACAAAAATTTGCTCAATGCGCGGCAGCGAGGAGAGGGCGATTTCACCCAGCACACCTTCGTTGGTAGGGACATCACGCCAGCCGACAATCGACAAGGTTTCGCGTTGTAGCTCTTCTTCAACGATGCGGCGTGCGGCGGCGGCGAGTTCAGGATCTTTATTCAGGAAGATCATCCCGACGGCGTAGTTTTTCGCTAAACGCCAGCCGCGTTCCTGCGCAACGATGCGAAAAAAGCGATCCGGTTTTTGTAACAGCAGACCGCAACCGTCACCGGTTTTACCATCAGCGAGAATCGCGCCACGGTGCTGCATACGGGCCAGTGCGTGTATTGCAGTACGCACTACCTTGTGGCTAGGTTCGCCTTCTATGTGGGCGATCAGGCCGAAACCACAGTTATCCCTCTCAAGGGATTTATCGTACAACATATCGTGAACCTCCCCCAGGCTCTGCGGGAACCCCACTACCGAACCGCTGCGCACGGGCACAGAAAGAGCATGGCGACGGGGTTTGCGTTTCATACGCTTACCTCGCATTCGCCCCCTTTTTTGTCCTTTTCGCATCAGTTAATACGGTGAAGAGGGGAACTCAATTACTGCATAAATATGATGAGCAGGCTGCTCATCCAGAAAGCTTCCAGCGGATTTCCAACTTATCGGGAAAGCTGATACAGGTCAAATGGCAAGCTTATTGGTCTGGAAATGTGCTTTAGCGCAAAATTCTTTGTTAATTTATTGAATTTAAACTGAATTTGTTGTTCTTTATTAATGGGAGGGGAAAAAGGAAAACGTTGAGTGCCTGACTACTATAGCGGCGTGTTAACCCTTATCCTGCCTTGAATTGACGTATGAAGCAGTGTTTTATACTGCCTTAAGAGGAAAAGACATTTCATGCTACTGTTTTTGTTTAAAATCCATTAGCGGATAAAAAAATCCGACGCAAGATAAGCAAAAGTAATTTATGTGCTATTGCATTAAATTTCAGTAATTGTGATTTATTATGCAGTTGATATAAGCAGGCCGGGGCGATTGATCCAGGTCATCGCCGAATTGAGCTAAAAATGGCAGGCTTTGGCCTCTTTTCAAGGCGCGGTCTATCAGATTATGCAGTTACAGAAATTAGTCAATATGTTTGGTGGGGATCTTACCCGTCGTTACGGGCAAAAGGTGCATAAACTGACGCTGCATGGCGGTTTTAGCTGCCCGAATCGTGACGGAACCATCGGACGCGGCGGATGCACATTCTGTAATGTTGCTTCGTTTGCCGACGAAGCACAGCAGCATCGCTCCATTGCCGAACAACTGGCGCATCAGGCGAATCTGGTTAACCGCGCGAAACGCTATCTGGCCTACTTTCAGGCTTATACCAGCACCTTTGCGGAAGTTCAGGTGCTGCGTTCCATGTATCAACAGGCGGTGAGCCAGGCCAATATTGTCGGTTTGTGTGTTGGTACGCGCCCGGACTGCGTGCCGGATGCGGTGTTGGATCTGCTTTGTGAATATAAAGACCAGGGCTACGAAGTGTGGCTGGAGCTGGGCCTGCAAACCGCGCATGACAAAACGCTGCATCGCATCAATCGCGGACATGATTTTGCCTGCTATCAGCGCACGACCCAGCTGGCGCGTCAGCGTGGACTGAAGGTGTGTTCTCATTTAATTGTCGGCCTGCCTGGCGAAGGGCACGCGGAATGTTTGCAAACGCTGGAGCGAGTGGTTGAAACCGGCGTGGACGGCATAAAGCTTCATCCCCTGCATATCGTGAAAGGCAGTATTATGGCGAAAGCCTGGGAAGCGGGGCGTTTGAACGGTATTGAACTGGACGATTACACGCTGACGGCCGGAGAAATGATTCGCCATACGCCACCGGAGGTTATCTACCACCGAATTTCCGCCAGCGCCCGTCGCCCGACGCTACTTGCTCCGCTGTGGTGTGAGAATCGCTGGACGGGAATGGTCGAGCTGGATCGCTATCTGAATGAACATGGCGTACAGGGATCGGCGCTGGGACGTCCGTGGCTACCTCCAACGGCGTAGGCCATTGAGGGGAATTCCGCATTTCTCACACAATTTATAACGTAACTGTCAGAATTGGGTATTATTGGGGCAGGTTGTCGTGAAGGAATTCCCTAATGAAGCAAATTCGTCTGCTGGCGCAGTATTATGTTGACCTGATGATGAAGTTAGGTCTGGTGCGCTTCTCAATGTTGCTGGCGCTGGCCCTTGTCGTTCTCGCCATTGTGGTACAAATGGCGGTGACCATGGTGCTGCATGGTCAGGTCGAAAGCATTGATGTTATTCGCTCTATCTTCTTTGGTCTGCTGATTACGCCGTGGGCGGTCTACTTTCTTTCGGTGGTTGTAGAGCAACTGGAGGAGTCACGACAACGTCTGTCACGGTTGGTGCAAAAACTGGAGGAGATGCGTGAGCGCGATCTGAGCCTCAACGTTCAGTTAAAAGACAATATTACCCAGCTTAATCAGGAAATTGCCGTTCGTGAAAAAGCGGAAGCTGAATTGCAGGAAACCTTCGGTCAGCTGAAAATTGAAATCAAAGAGCGTGAAGAGACACAAATTCAGCTCGAACAGCAATCCTCTTTCTTACGTTCCTTCCTTGACGCCTCTCCAGACCTGGTTTTTTACCGTAACGAAGATAAAGAGTTTTCCGGCTGTAACCGCGCAATGGAATTGCTAACCGGGAAGAGCGAAAAACAACTGGTTCATCTGAAACCTGCTGATGTTTACTCACCGGAAGCCGCCGCGAAAGTCATTGAGACCGATGAAAAAGTGTTCCGTCATAATGTGTCACTGACCTATGAGCAGTGGCTGGATTATCCCGACGGACGCAAAGCCTGCTTTGAAATCCGTAAAGTGCCGTACTACGACCGCGTGGGTAAACGCCACGGTTTGATGGGGTTTGGTCGTGACATTACCGAGCGTAAGCGGTATCAGGATGCGCTCGAACGTGCCAGCCGCGACAAAACGACTTTTATCTCCACCATCAGTCACGAATTGCGTACACCGCTGAACGGTATCGTTGGTTTAAGCCGCATTCTGCTGGATACGGAACTCACTGCTGAGCAGGAAAAATATCTCAAAACCATCCATGTTTCCGCCGTCACTTTGGGGAATATTTTTAACGATATTATCGACATGGATAAGATGGAGCGGCGTAAAGTTCAGCTTGATAACCAGCCAGTTGATTTCACCAGTTTCCTTGCCGATCTGGAAAATCTCTCCGCATTGCAGGCGCAACAAAAAGGGCTGCGTTTTATTCTGGAACCGACGCTACCATTACCGCATCAGATCATTACCGACGGTACGCGTTTACGGCAGATCCTGTGGAATCTCATCAGTAACGCCGTCAAATTCACCCAGCAAGGGCAGGTTACCGTGCGCGTGCGCTACGATGAAGGCGACATGCTGCATTTTGAAGTGGAAGACTCCGGCATCGGTATTCCGCAGGATGAGCTGGATAAAATTTTTGCCATGTATTATCAGGTGAAAGACAGTCACGGTGGTAAACCTGCCACCGGCACCGGCATTGGCCTGGCGGTTTCTCGTCGGCTGGCGAAAAATATGGGCGGCGATATCACCGTCACCAGCGAACAGGGCAAGGGTTCTACCTTTAGGTTGACGATCCACGCACCGTCGGTGGCAGAAGAGGTCGATGACGCGTTTGACGAAGACGATATGCCTTTACCGGCGCTGAATGTGCTGCTGGTGGAAGACATTGAACTGAACGTTATTGTCGCGCGTTCTGTACTGGAAAAATTGGGTAACAGCGTTGATGTAGCAATGACCGGCAAGGCGGCGCTGGAGATGTTTAAACCAGGCGAATACGACCTGGTATTGCTGGATATTCAGTTGCCAGATATGACCGGGCTGGATATCTCTCGTGAACTGACGAAGCGTTATCCGCGCGAAGATTTACCGCCGCTGGTGGCTTTAACCGCCAATGTGCTGAAAGATAAACAAGAGTACCTCAATGCTGGAATGGATGATGTGCTGAGTAAGCCGCTTTCCGTACCGGCGCTAACCGCGATGATCAAGAAATTCTGGGATACCCAGGATGATGAGGAGAGCACGGTGACGACAGAAGAGAACAGCAAATCTGAAGCATTACTCGATATACCCATGCTGGAACAGTATCTCGAACTTGTAGGGTCGAAATTGATTACCGATGGACTGGCGGTGTTTGAGAAAATGATGCCGGGCTATGTGAGTGTACTGGAGTCGAACCTGACGGCGCAGGATAAAAAAGGCATCGTCGAGGAAGGGCATAAAATTAAAGGCGCGGCAGGTTCAGTGGGGTTACGCCATCTACAACAGCTGGGTCAGCAAATTCAGTCTCCCGACCTTCCTGCGTGGGAAGATAACGTAGGTGAATGGATTGAAGAGATGAAAGAAGAGTGGCGTCACGACGTAGACGTGCTGAAAGCGTGGGTGGCAAAAGCCACTAAAAAATGACCCCGGCTAGACCGGGGTGCGCGAATACTGCGCCAACACCAGGGAAATCTTGGCTGCGCCGTAAATTATTATGATGAGTTACAAGGGCACAGCACTGTTTTTCAGGCCGCACGCAGTTAAGATAGCAAATCTTAAATGATTTGTTACATGAATCAGTTAAATGTGTGATGCGTAGCATTTTTATTAAAAAGATTAATGTGTTTCAGTCAGTTGCGAAAGGATGATCACAATGAAGAAAATTGGCGTAGTTCTGAGCGGGTGCGGCGTCTATGACGGTTCTGAAATTCATGAAGCGGTGTTGACGTTGTTAGCTATTTCACGCAGCGGCGCGCAGGCGGTCTGCTTTGCGCCGGATAAGCAGCAGGTTGATGTCATCAACCATTTAACCGGCGAGGCGATGGCGGAATCGCGCAATGTGCTGATTGAAGCCGCGCGTATTGCGCGTGGTGAGATCCGTCCTCTGGCTCAGGCCGATGCTGCCGAACTGGATGCGTTGATTGTGCCGGGTGGCTTTGGCGCGGCGAAGAATTTAAGCAATTTTGCCAGCCTTGGCAGTGAATGCACCGTTGATCGTGAATTAAAGGCGTTGGCGCAAGCGATGCATCAGGCCGGTAAACCGCTTGGTTTTATGTGTATTGCCCCGGCGATGCTGCCGAAAATTTTCGATTTCCCGCTGCGTTTGACCATCGGTACTGATATCGATACCGCAGAAGTGCTGGAAGCGATGGGCGCGGAGCATGTGCCATGTCCGGTCGATGATATCGTTGTTGATGAAGACAATAAGATTGTCACTACACCGGCTTATATGTTGGCACAGAACATTGCGGAAGCAGCGAACGGCATTGATAAGTTGGTTTCTCGCGTGCTGGTTCTGGCTGAATGAGTAAAAGCCGCTTAACGGCGTTCGGTTTCGTTCGTCGTTTTCTTCTGCGGTTAGTGGTTGTCCTCGCCGTTTTATGGGGCGGGGGCATCGCGTTGTTTAGCATAGCGCCCGTTCCGTTCTCAGCGGTAATGGTCGAGCGACAGGTCAGTGCATGGCTACATGGTAATTTTCGTTACGTGGCACATTCTGACTGGGTCAGTATGGATCAAATATCGCCGTGGATGGGACTGGCGGTGATTGCCGCAGAAGATCAGAAATTCCCTGAGCACTGGGGCTTTGATGTCGCTTCCATTGAGAAAGCTCTGGCGCACAACGAGCGTAATGAAAATCGTATTCGCGGCGCATCAACGCTTTCCCAGCAGACAGCCAAAAACCTCTTTTTATGGGATGGGCGTAGCTGGATACGTAAAGGGCTGGAAGCAGGTCTGACATTGGGGATAGAAACGGTCTGGAGCAAAAAACGCATCCTGACGGTTTATCTGAATATTGCCGAATTTGGCGATGGTGTGTTTGGTGTTGAAGCCGCAGCGCAACGCTATTTCCATAAACCCGCGAGCAAACTCACTCAGTCGGAGGCTGCCTTACTGGCAGCAGTACTTCCGAACCCACTACGCTTTAAAGCTTCCGCACCCTCAGGCTACGTGCGTAGCCGTCAGGCGTGGATTTTACGGCAGATGCATCAGTTGGGCGGTGAATCTTTTATGCGGCAACATCAACTGGATTAAGCTTCGCGCGAGGTGAGGGAGAGTTTCTTGTTCTCACTGAGTTGTGCGTCTTTCTTCAGGGCAACCGATAACGCGGGTTGAGCGATAAAACGTTGCCACAATCGCTCTTGTTTACGTAAACAACACCACTTCGACCAGGTCGCTAACGGAATCCACGTGCTTTCACCAATGTTGTCACAGACGACGGGAATAATTTCTGACTCGCTGATGCGGTGACAAAGAATATTCTGCGGCTTCAGCGACATTGTCACGATGCGGTTATCCTGCAAATAACGCTTCAGCTGTTTCAGTAGCTGGCGCAGTTGCGCGATATCTTCTTCGTAACGGCATTGTTCAGCAAATTCGGTCAATGTAATAGACGGTTTGCCATCAAAATCGGCAATGACATCGTAGACATAACCGGTCCCGCAATCAGTCTCAACCGTACCGTGATAGCGTGGAATACCGCTCCAGTCTTTTAACCGACGACCAAGATGCGCGTAGTACTTTAACTCACGGCGGATCTCTTTATCACCACCGTCGCCACGGTGATAGACAATCTTGATACAGCGTTGGGCATCTTCCGGATGCGCGTAACATTTCCGATGTCTTCCGGTGCCCAGGGGACTTTGTTCAGATAAGCGAATCATGCCATCTCCTGGAAATATTTTCTGACAGTCTCCAGTATGAGGGCTTAACTTAAACAAAACCTAAACAAGGCTTTTTAAGGTTTTCTTAAGGTTTTGTACGCACAGAAAAGAGCACAAAATGTACAAGCCGCGAAAAATGAGGACATTTTCCGCTTGTACATTTTTCACCCTTAAGGGCTGAAGGTGTGTATCCGGGGGAATTAAGCGTCAGGGTTATGAAGATTAATCTTCATCAAAACCAGAGTTAAAGAGGGCGATAACGGCGGCCAGTGCTTCCTCTTCCTGTGGTCCGGTCGCTTCAACTTCAATCTGCCGTCCTTTGGCAGAATCCAACATCAGCAGCGCAATAACGCTGTTGGCTTCAGCCTCGGTGCCTTCGTCATTACGTAACAGCACTTCAGCGTCAAAACCCTGCATTAATTCAAAGAGTTTCATGGCAGGCCGGGCATGCATGCCCAGCTTGTTTGTGATTTCAACAGTTTGCTTGACGGTCATGGTTTACGTTTTTCCAGCGTACGATGGCGTGACTGGACGTTTTTACCGCGCGAGCGGAAGTAGTCTGCCAGTTGCTCTGCAATATACACCGAACGGTGCTTCCCGCCGGTACAACCAATGGCGACCGTCAGGTAGCTACGGTTGTTGGTTTCCAGCATAGGTAACCATAGCTCAAGGTAGCTTCGCGTCTGGTAGATAAAATTGTGTACTTCTGTGTGGCGGTCGAGGAACGCGGCGACAGGTTTATCAAGACCTGTCATTGGACGCAGTTTCGGGTCCCAGTGCGGGTTCGGCAAGAAGCGCACATCAAAGACGTAATCTGCATCAATAGGAATGCCGTGTTTGAAGCCGAAGGACTCAAAGACCATCGTCAGTTCACGCTCGCGTTTACCCAGCAAACGGGTACGCAACATTTCTGCCAACTCGTGAACGGACATTTCTGAGGTATCGACAATTAAATCTGCCCGCGAACGCAGTGGCTCCAGCAGATCGCTTTCTTTGTCGATAGCACTTTCCAGCGACAGGTTCTTGCTGGAGAGCGGATGCAGGCGGCGCGTATCACTGTAACGACGAATCAGGGTGTTACGATCGGCATCCAGGAACAGCAGTTGCGGTGAGAAAGCATCAGGCAGGTTACTCATCGCCTGTTCGAATATTTCTGGTGACTCCGGCATATTACGAACATCAATGCTGACGGCGGCAGAAATCTCGCGATCGGCGAGCGTGCGAGCCAGATCGGGTAACAGCACTACGGGAAGGTTATCCACGCAGTAAAAACCCATATCTTCCAGCGCACGAAGGGCGACAGATTTACCTGAGCCTGAACGTCCGCTGACGATCATCAGTACCATGTACTGTTTCTCCTCACAACGTCTAAAAGAGACATTACAGAATAACTACGCTTCATCCGGAGTACCTTCGGTATCCGTAATGATTTGATACAGCTCTTCATCACTCTGGGCTGCGCGTAAACGGCGGCAGATAGTTTTGTCTGCCAGACGTTTCGCCACCAGCGAAAGAGTATGCAGGTGCGTTTTGGTTTGGTCAGCCGGCACCAGCAGGGCAAAAAGTAAGTCCACCGGTTGGTTGTCGATGGCATCGAAAGCTATAGGCGTTTCGAGCTGAACGAAAACACCAACGGCACGCAGAGTATCTTCTTCCAGTTTGCCATGCGGAATGGCAATGCCATTACCGATACCGGTACTGCCCATTTTTTCCCGCGTCAGAATAGCTTCAAAAACCACCTGAGGCGGCAGGCTGAGTTGTTTCGCAGCCAGTTCGCTGATAATTTCCAGTGCACGTTTTTTGCTCTGACAGTGGACGCGGCTTCGCGTACATTCCCTGTTAAGAACACTGCTAAGCTGTAGAGTTGTATCATTATTTGTCATAATTTCACCTAAGAACCTGACCACTCGAATCGTGGGACAGGTTCGGAGCATTAACCGTACAAATGGCCCGTTGTGTCGCACAACAGGCCGCCATGCACTTGCTAATTGCCCGGACAATTAGTGTTGTTTCAATTTATCTTTATGCTTGGTCAACTGGCGTGCCAGCTTATCGATTAAGCCATCAATGGCAGCGTACATGTCCTGACCTTCCGCGCTGGCATGAATCTCGCCACCGTTTACATGCAGTGTTGCATCTGAGGTATGGGTGACTTTCTCCACTTTCAGAACAACATAGACCTGGTTGATTCGGTCAAAATATTGCTCAAGTTTGGCAAATTTTGATGTGACAAATTCGCGCAGGGCCTCGGTGATCTCGACGTTATTTCCGGTAATGTTGAGCTGCATAGTGTCTTCCTTATCGGTTGGGTCAAACGAGCTGTTTACGCTGGTTTGACGGCGGAATGGATAAAGACTCTCGGTATTTCGCAACAGTGCGGCGTGCCACCATGATACCTTGTTCCGACAGCAAAGAGGTTAACTTGCTGTCGCTCAACGGTTTCGCTGGGTTTTCCGCCGCGATTAATTTCTTCACCAGCGCACGAATCGCCGTGGACGAGGCTTCGCCGCCGCCCTCGGTATTGACGTGACTGGAGAAAAAATACTTCAGTTCAAAAATGCCTCGTGGACTATGCAGGTACTTTTGCGTGGTCACGCGAGATATCGTCGATTCATGCATTTCGACAGCCTGGGCGATATCGGCCAGTACCATCGGTTTCATATATTCTTCGCCTTGCTCAAAGAAGGCTTGCTGCTGTTCAACAATACAGCGACTCACGCGCAGTAGCGTATCGTTACGACTTTCCAGACTCTTAATCAACCATTTGGCATCCTGCAGATTGCTGCGGATAAACTGGCTGTCGCCATCGTTACGTGTGTTATTACACATCGAGGCATAGTGCTGGTTGATTTGCAGACGCGGAATGCTGTCACTGTTGAGTTCTACCGTCCAGTGACCGTTATGCTTACGCACCAGCACATCTGGAATGACATACTCAGGTTCGCCAGTCTGGATCGACTGCCCGGGGCGCGGATCGAGTGACTGGATCAGATTGACGGCTTCTTTCAGCACATCTTCTTTTAGACGAGTTACGCGCATTAGTGTGCGGAAGTCGTGATTCGCCAGTAGATCAAGATGATTGCTAATGATCAGTCGAGCTTCTTCCAGCCACGGCGTCGTTTTGTCGAATTGGGAGAGTTGGATCAGCAGGCAGTCGCGCAGATCTTTCGCCGCTACACCGACCGGGTCAAACCGTTGGATCCGCTTGAGGACCGCTTCAACTTCATCGATGTCGATCTCTTCATCGCCCATGCTTTCGAGAATATCTTCCAGTGGGACGGTGAGATAACCGGTATCATCAACGGCATCAACGATGGAGGTGGCGATAGCGCGGTCAGTGTCGGAAAACGGCGTCAGTTCGACCTGCCACATCAGATAATCCTGCAAGGTCTGCGTCGTTTCGCCTTGATAGACTGGCAGTTCGTCGTCAATGTAGTCACCGCTGGTGCCGGACGGCGTACCGGCAGTGTAGATGGTGTCCCAACTGGCATCGAGCGGCAGTTCTTCCGGCATCTCTTTTTGTTCGAGCGCGTCAGCGGTGTCCAGCGTTTCGCTGTCTGGCGTTTCGTGAGTGTCGATTTCATCATGAGTGTCGATTTGCTCAAGCAGTGGATTACTCTCCAGCGCCTGCTGCAGCTCCTGTTGAAGTTCCAGCGTGGACAGCTGCAACAGACGAATTGCCTGTTGTAGCTGAGGCGTCATCGCCAGTTGCTGACTAAGCCTGAGTTGCAAACCTTGCTTCATGTTCAGAATCGTACTCTCCTGCTAAAACGTCGCGAGCTTCTACCCTATCAGAGTCTGAAGTCTTCCCCAAGGTATACACGCTTAACATGTTCGTCTTGTAAGATTTCTGTAGGTGTGCCGTGGGCGATCAAATGCCCCTGACTGACGATATAAGCGCGTTCACAAACTGCCAGTGTTTCACGCACGTTATGGTCAGTGATCAGCACACCCAGGCCGCTGTCGCGCAGGTGCTCAATGATGCGTTTGATGTCGATAACCGAGATCGGGTCAACCCCGGCAAACGGTTCATCAAGCAGAATAAATTTCGGATTCGCAGCCAGTGCGCGGGCAATTTCTACACGGCGACGTTCACCACCGGAGAGCGATTGCCCCATGCTGTCACGCAGGTGCTCAATGTGAAACTCTTCCATCAGCTCGTTCGCGCGGTCTTCACGTTGTTCAGCAGACAAGTCGTCACGAATTTGCAGTACCGCCATCAGGTTATCGTAAACGCTGAGGCGGCGGAAAATGGAGGCTTCCTGCGGCAGATAGCCGATACCACGGCGCGCGCGCGCGTGTAATGGCAGCAGACTGATATCGTCATCATCAATAATGATGTTGCCTGCATCGCGCGGCACAATGCCAACAACCATGTAGAAAGTGGTGGTCTTACCGGCACCGTTTGGCCCCAGCAGACCAACAATTTCCCCGGAGTTGACGGTCAGACTGACGTCTTCCACCACGCGGCGACCCTTGTAGGCTTTTGCAAGGTTCTTTGCTGTTAATGTTGCCATAACGAATTAATTACCTTTCTTCTGTGCCGGGGTCTGGCCTTTGTTGTTTTTATCCTGCAACTGCGACGGCACCAGAACGGTGGTTACGCGCTTACCTTTATCGCTGAAAGCCTGCATTTTCTGCTCTTTCACCAGATAAGTGATTTTATCGCCCTTTATATTGCTATCGACCTGCTGCAGATAAGCATTACCGGTCAGAACGACAAAATCTTTCGCCAGTTCGTAATGCATCTGGGAAGCGTGACCTTCGACAGGTTTACCGTTGTCCTGCATCTGATAGAACGTCGCTGGCTTACCGTAGCCATCGATCACTTCTTTGCCCTGCTCGCCGCCCGGACGGGTAACGACCACTTTATCGGCATTAATTTTGATGGTGCCCTGGGTAACAATGACGTTACCCGTGAAGGTGACCACGTTGCCTTGCATATCAAGAGATTGCTGATCCGATTCAATGTGAATCGGCTGGTCAGTGTCTCCGGTAACGGCAAATGCCGGAATACTGGCGGCCAGAAGTGAGCTGGCAAGCACAAGATTAAGGCTGAGTTTGTTTGTTTTGAATTTCATAGGATGTTCTAACCTTTTCAATCAGCTCGGCGTTCTTGCTGCGTAAGTTGCCGCGCATTTTCAGACCGCTGGAGTTAAATGTTGTTCCGTATAACGTGACGAGGTCTTCAGAGGTAACATCCTGCGTCACCAGATTGATCTGCGCGTTATCCGTCGTGATTCTGCGAAGTTGAGAGTCCGGCACGAGTGCGTTGACTTCAACGTGTCCATATAAATAGAGCATCCGATCATTGGTCAGCTTGGCTTTATCCGCTTTTACGGACCATGTCGGGATTTTATCCTTATCAAACGTAGTAAGTACCGGTTGCGTAAACCACGAAACGGCCTGATCGGAATAATATTCAACGTGTTGAGCAATCAATCGATAGCTTAGCGCCCCTTCTGGGTTATAGACGAGCGTGTCCGTATGCTCGCTTTTATAGGTGGGATCATTGTTGTTGACGACCACCTGGGCGGTATCGTCTTTCTCGGTCATGTTAATACCGATCATCACCAGAACCGCCAGTGATAGCACAATGATAACCCAACGTCTGGCTTTACTCATATCGATTGCCCTTTGGCTTCATCCAGTTTGCCCTGCGCCAGGAGTAATAAGTCGCAAACTTCACGCACTGCGCCACGACCGCCAGCAATGCGAGTCACGTAATCGGCGCGCGGAAGCAACAGCGGATGCGCATCGGCCACGGCTACGCTTAGGCCCACTTTTTCCATTACCGGCCAGTCGATGAGATCATCCCCAACGTAAGCCACGTTTTCCGGGGCGATCGCCAGTTTTTCCAGTAGATCGCTAAAGGCGATAAGTTTATTCGACTGCCCCTGATACAAGTGAGTAATCCCCAATGTGGCACAGCGATCTTCTACCAGTTTAGCCTTTCGCCCGGTAATGATGGCGACTTCAATATCAGAGGTGAGCGCACAACGAATGCCATAACCATCACGAACATTGAACGCTTTAAGTTCTTCGCCGTTGTTGCCCATATAAATCAGGCCATCTGACAGCACGCCATCGACGTCAAGGATCAGCAGACGAATATTTTCTGCTTTTGCCATAACGCCGGCGCTGACAGGGCCGTAACAGGTCTCAAGTGACGCACCTGCTTTATTCATTGTTGTTTATCCTTGAATCTTTACACTACGCCAGCACGCAGTAAATCATGCATATGTAACACACCGAGTAAATGGTCGCCATCGGCAACCATTACGGAGGTGATATGGCGGGACTGCATTAAGTTCAGTGCCTCAACGGCCAGAATGCCAGGGCGTACGCGAATTCCCCCCGGCGTCATCACATCGGCAATACTTAATTGACGGACATCTACGCCCATATCGAAGACACGGCGTAAATCACCGTCGGTAAAGATGCCTTCAATCATCATATTGTCATCGCAAATGACGGTCATACCAAGATTTTTGCGGGTAACTTCCAGTAATGCATCGCGCAGGCTGGCGGTTTTTTTAACATGCGGGATCTCATCACCCGTATGCATAATATCGTTTACGCGCAGCAGAAGTTTACGACCCAGTGCGCCGCCGGGATGTGAGAGCGCAAAATCTTCGGCGGTAAAGCCGCGCGCTTTTAACAGCGCGACGGCGAGCGCATCGCCCATAACCAGCGTGGCGGTGGTGCTGCTGGTCGGTGCCAGCCCCAACGGACAGGCTTCTTTCGCTACTTTAACACACAGATGCACGTCTGCGGCGCGCGCCATGCTGCTCTCCGGGCGACCGGTAATGCAGATTAACGGCACGTGAAGACGCTTAAGTACCGGAATCAAGGCATTGATTTCGCTGGATTCACCAGAGTTAGAGATAGCAATTACCACATCCTGCGGGGTGACCATGCCTAAATCGCCATGCGCGGCTTCGCCAGGATGGACGAAAAATGACGGAGTACCGGTGCTGGCAAAGGTCGCGGCCATTTTGCGTCCAATGTGTCCCGATTTGCCCATCCCCATAACCACGACTTTGCCTTTACACCAAAACATCTTTTCGCAAGCGAGCGCGAAATTCTGATTGATGTATTGATCAAGCTCCGCCAGGCATTCACGTTCAATCGCCAGGACTTCTTTACCTGCTTGCTGAAAGTCAAAACCCGGTTGCAACTCTACGTGCGACATAATGCGTTTCCAGTTATTCAACGAGTATTGGCGATAACCAGTACAACATCGCCAGCCATACGATAAATCCGCCTGTTAATAATACCCCTACGCCACGGCCCGGTTGCGGGGAGCGTCGCCAGCACAGCAACGCAAAAATAATGCTTACCAACAACATCACGCTGTAGTCACGGCTGTACGCCAGTGGGTTAACCTCCCCTGGCGTAATCAGCGCCGGCAGACCCAGTACGATGACGATATTAAAAATATTCGCGCCAATGATATTACCGATGGCGATGTCGTTTTCACCTTTGCGAACACCGGCTATCGCGGTTGCCAGTTCTGGCAGACTAGTGCCGATAGCGATTGCCGTCAGACCAATAGTCAATTCGCTGATGGCAAAGTAATTCGCCAGTACGGTGGCGTTATCAATCACCATCCGCGTAGCCACTGGCATGATGATCAGCGCAATGCCAAGCCATAAAAATGCGACGGGTAAACCGCCTTCACGCGGTAGCTCTGCAAGCTGCTCTCTGGTCAGGCTATCGGTTCCCTGACGTTCGGCCTGATGTGCAAGTTTAACAATGAACAGCAGCCATAGCACAGCCAGAAAAAGGAGAAAGATACCATCGCTGCGACTAAGTTGTCCGTCATAGAGTACGGAACCGGCTACCACGCTGACGAATAACATTAATGGTAACTCGCGGCGTAGAACATCGGAATGGACGGTAAAAGGGCGCACCAGTGCGGTCAGACCTAGGATCAGCAAGATATTGATAATGTTTGAGCCAAGCGCCGTGCCGACGGCTAAATCGCGTTGTTCGTGCAGCGACGCGGCAAGCGAAACAATAATTTCTGGGAGTGACGTGCCAATACTGACCACAGTCATGCCAATGATCAGCGGAGGGATGCCAAAAGTGCGGCAAAGAATGGAAGCGGCAAATACCAGACGATCGGCACTGTATACGACCAAAAGTAAACCAACAATTAACAGTGCCGTAGCTAAAAGCATCTAACGTCCTTTCTTCAGGTATACTCGCCGGTCGCTGAAGATTCTCAGAAAGCCGTAACGGATTCTTAATTTTGACTTTATGCGGCTAAAAAGTAAAACAAATGCCAGCTTTAGCTAACCACGGCGGGTAATATTCTGTAAATATGTTGGGTTCAAGGTTAAATTGAGCGCCATGCTTAGAAAATCAACGCAAGACGAAGGGTGAATTATGGAGCAGTCTGTGGCGAATTTAGTCGATATGCGCGATGTCAGTTTTACGCGTGGCAATCGCTGCATCTTCGATAATATTTCCCTGACCGTGCCGCGAGGGAAGATCACGGCAATCATGGGGCCATCGGGCATCGGTAAAACGACGCTACTCCGTCTGATTGGCGGGCAAATCGCACCAGATCACGGTGAGATCCTTTTTGATGGCGAGAATATTCCGGCGATGTCTCGTTCGCGCCTGTACACTGTGCGCAAACGGATGAGCATGTTGTTTCAGTCCGGGGCGTTGTTCACAGATATGAACGTATTTGACAACGTGGCCTATCCACTGCGCGAACATACCCAGCTCCCCGCGCCATTGTTGCATAGCACGGTGATGATGAAGCTGGAAGCTGTAGGGCTGCGTGGAGCGGCGAAACTTATGCCTTCTGAACTTTCCGGCGGGATGGCTCGTCGCGCTGCACTGGCGCGTGCGATTGCCCTGGAGCCGGATCTCATCATGTTTGATGAACCGTTTGTTGGGCAGGATCCGATCACTATGGGCGTACTGGTGAAGCTGATTTCTGAGCTGAACAGCGCGTTGGGCGTGACCTGCGTGGTAGTTTCTCATGATGTGCCGGAAGTCTTAAGTATTGCTGATCACGCCTGGATTCTGGCGGATAAAAAAATTGTCGCTCACGGTAGCGCCCAGGCGTTGCAGGCGAATCCTGATCCGCGCGTACGTCAGTTTCTGGACGGGATAGCTGACGGACCTGTTCCGTTCCGCTATCCTGCCGGCGATTATCACGCTGATCTTTTACCAGGGAGTTAAGCCACTCATGCTGTTAAATGCGCTGGCCTCGCTTGGACATAAAGGGATTAAAACCCTGAGAACGTTCGGGCGGGCCGGGTTAATGTTATTCAATGCGCTGGTAGGCAAACCGGAATTTCGTAAACATGCGCCGCTGCTGGTGCGTCAGCTCTATAATGTCGGCGTCCTGTCGATGCTGATTATTGTGGTTTCTGGCGTGTTCATCGGAATGGTGCTGGGTCTGCAAGGTTATCTGGTTCTGACCACCTATAGTGCGGAAACCAGTCTGGGTATGCTGGTGGCGTTATCGCTGCTGCGTGAACTGGGACCGGTGGTTGCTGCGTTACTGTTTGCCGGGCGTGCCGGTTCGGCGCTAACCGCAGAAATCGGCTTGATGCGCGCCACAGAGCAGCTCTCCAGCATGGAGATGATGGCGGTCGATCCGCTGCGTCGGGTTATTTCTCCGCGTTTCTG
Organism: Escherichia sp. MOD1-EC5433; assembly: GCF_002966005.1. NCBI lineage: Bacteria > Pseudomonadati > Pseudomonadota > Gammaproteobacteria > Enterobacterales > Enterobacteriaceae > Escherichia > Escherichia sp. MOD1-EC5433. The sequence goes on from NZ_PTRL01000010.1 coordinate 81,962, forward strand.
GGCTGGGGTTATTTCATTGCCATTGCTGACGATTATTTTCGTCGCCGTGGGGATCTGGGGCGGATCGCTGGTCGGCGTTAGCTGGAAAGGTATTGATAGCGGATTCTTCTGGTCGGCAATGCAAAACGCCGTCGACTGGCGTATGGATCTGGTCAACTGTCTGATTAAGAGCGTGGTGTTCGCCATTACGGTGACGTGGATTTCGTTGTTTAACGGCTACGACGCCATCCCGACTTCTGCCGGGATTAGCCGGGCAACCACTCGCACCGTTGTCCACTCGTCTCTGGCTGTTCTGGGGCTGGATTTTGTGCTGACCGCATTGATGTTTGGGAATTGAGTTCATGCAAACGAAAAAAAATGAAATTTGGGTGGGTATCTTTTTATTAGCAGCACTGCTGGCGGCGCTGTTTGTCTGCCTGAAGGCGGCAAACGTGACGTCCATACGTACTGAACCGACCTACACGCTTTATGCGACGTTCGATAACATTGGCGGCCTGAAAGCGCGCTCTCCGGTCAGCATTGGCGGCGTTGTCGTCGGTCGGGTGGCAGATATTACGCTGGATCCGAAAACCTATCTGCCGCGCGTGACGCTGGAAATTGAACAACGTTATAACCACATTCCTGACACAAGTTCGCTGAGTATTCGTACTTCCGGCCTGCTTGGAGAGCAATATCTGGCGTTAAATGTCGGTTTTGAAGACCCCGAACTGGGTACTGCTATCCTGAAGGATGGCGATTCGATTCAGGACACCAAGTCTGCGATGGTGCTGGAAGATCTCATTGGTCAGTTCCTTTACGGTAGTAAAGGCGATGACAATAAGAATAGTGGCGATGCGCCAGCTGCTGCGCCAGGTAATAATGAAACCACTGAACCTGTGGGTACAACGAAATAATTTCAGGAGAACCGACGCATGTTTAAACGTTTAATGATGGTCGCTTTGCTGGTGATTGCACCGCTGAGTGCGGCAACTGCGGCAGGCCAGACCAATCCGTATAAGCTGATGGACGAGGCGGCGCAGAAAACGTTCGATCGCCTAAAGAATGAGCAACCGCAAATTCGGGCCAACCCGGATTATCTGCGTACCATTGTTGATCAGGAACTGCTGCCATACGTACAGGTGAAATACGCCGGTGCGCTGGTGCTGGGCCAGTATTACAAGAGTGCGACCCCAGCTCAACGTGATGCTTACTTTGCCGCTTTCCGTGAGTACCTGAAGCAGGCTTACGGTCAGGCGCTGGCTATGTATCACGGTCAAACCTATCAGATTGCGCCAGAACAGCCGCTGGGCGATAAAACCATTGTGCCTATTCGCGTTACCATTATTGACCCGAATGGTCGCCCGCCGGTACGTCTGGACTTCCAGTGGCGTAAAAACTCCCAGACTGGCAACTGGCAGGCTTACGACATGATTGCAGAAGGCGTCAGCATGATCACCACCAAACAAAACGAGTGGGGGACACTACTGCGTACCAAAGGTATCGACGGCCTGACCGCGCAACTGAAATCAATTTCTCAACAGAAAATCACTCTGGAAGAGAAAAAATAATGAGCGAGTCACTGAGCTGGGTGCAGACGGGCAACACTCTGGTATTAACCGGAGAGTTGGATCAAGACGTACTGCTACCGCTTTGGGAAGTGCGTGAAGAAGCGGTGAAGGGAATTACCTGCATCGATCTTAGCCGCGTGTCCCGCGTCGATACTGGTGGACTGGCGCTGCTGCTCCACCTTATCGATCTGGCGAAAAAGCAGGGCAACAGCGTGACGCTTCAGGGGGTAAACGATAAGGTGTATACCCTGGCAAAGTTGTATAATTTGCCGTCTGATGTCCTGCCTCGTTAAATTTTTTCAGGCTGGATAAGGCGTTAACCGCCTGTCCGGCAAATCCGCCTGCAAGTCGAGCCTTGTTTGATTTATCAGCAAGGCTTTTTGCTTATTTATGCCAGCGCAACTTTGCTCTAAGATGTTTTGCTGGTTTATTAACTGATGAATGAAGATCCCATGGAAAATAATGAAATTCAGAGCGTGCTGATGAACGCTCTCTCCCTCCAGGAAGTCCACGTTTCCGGCGATGGCAGCCACTTTCAGGTTATTGCCGTGGGTGAGATGTTTGACGGCATGAGCCGGGTTAAAAAACAGCAGACGGTTTATGGTCCGCTGATGGAATATATTGCGGATAACCGCATTCATGCTGTGTCGATCAAAGCGTATACCCCTACGGAGTGGGCGCGAGATCGCAAACTGAACGGCTTTTGAGCTATGGGCGATTTGCCGGTAGCGGATATGAATTGTTAACTGAGAACAAACTAAATGGATAAATTTCGTGTTCAGGGGCCAACAAAGCTCCAGGGCGAAGTCACAATTTCCGGCGCTAAAAATGCTGCTCTGCCTATCCTTTTTGCCGCACTACTGGCGGAAGAACCGGTAGAGATCCAGAACGTCCCGAAACTGAAAGACGTTGATACATCAATGAAGCTGCTAAGCCAGCTGGGTGCGAAAGTAGAACGTAATGGGTCTGTGCATATTGACGCCCGCGACGTTAATGTATTCTGCGCACCTTATGATTTGGTCAAAACCATGCGAGCCTCTATCTGGGCGCTGGGGCCGCTGGTGGCACGTTTCGGTCAGGGACAGGTTTCTCTACCTGGTGGTTGTACGATTGGTGCGCGTCCGGTTGATTTGCATATTTCCGGGCTTGAGCAATTAGGCGCGACGATCAAACTGGAAGAAGGTTACGTAAAAGCTTCCGTTGATGGGCGTCTGAAAGGCGCGCATATCGTGATGGATAAAGTCAGCGTCGGCGCAACCGTGACCATCATGTGTGCTGCAACCCTGGCGGAAGGCACCACGATTATTGAAAACGCTGCGCGTGAACCGGAAATTGTCGATACCGCGAACTTCCTGATTACGCTGGGCGCGAAAATTAGCGGTCAGGGCACCGATCGTATCGTCATCGAAGGTGTGGAACGTCTAGGCGGCGGTGTCTATCGCGTGCTGCCGGATCGCATCGAAACCGGCACGTTCCTGGTGGCAGCGGCAATCTCTCGCGGCAAAATTATCTGCCGTAACGCCCAGCCAGATACTCTTGACGCTGTGCTGGCGAAACTGCGTGACGCCGGAGCGGACATTGAAGTAGGTGAGGACTGGATTAGCCTGGATATGCATGGCAAACGTCCGAAGGCTGTTAATGTGCGTACCGCGCCGCATCCGGCGTTCCCGACCGATATGCAGGCTCAGTTCACGCTGCTGAACCTGGTGGCAGAAGGCACCGGATTCATCACCGAAACGGTCTTTGAAAACCGCTTTATGCACGTGCCAGAACTGAGCCGTATGGGCGCGCAAGCCGAGATTGAAAGCAATACCGTTATTTGTCACGGTGTCGAAAAACTTTCCGGCGCACAGGTCATGGCGACCGATCTGCGTGCATCAGCAAGCCTGGTACTGGCTGGCTGTATTGCGGAAGGGACTACGGTTGTTGATCGTATTTATCACATCGATCGCGGCTACGAACGCATTGAAGACAAATTGCGTGCATTAGGTGCGAATATCGAGCGTGTGAAAGGCGAGTAATCGTCTGAAAGCTGGCAGCCCCGTTCGCGGGGCTACCGCCAGACCACTCATTTTTTCGGTTTAGTGTAGCTGCGCATTAACTGCGTTCTGTCGATAAACTCATGTGTCTGCGGATCATGGTAGCGTGATGGCCATATAACCCATGGGTCAGTACCCAGGGCTTTCGCAATAATCATCTCTCCCTTTGGCCACGGACGCGATAATGCATTTGCCAGCGTCGAGGAACTCAAACCATTTCTGCGAGATTCCGCCGCCATTGACGTTCCCTTCTTGCGCAACCCCGCAATGATGTCAGCGGGATGCCAGTCAATGAAATTACTCTCCATCTTTCCTCACTCCTTAAGTTAGTCGCTTTCATTCAGAACATATGTTCTGTCGGGCATCACTATACTCCTGATGGCGAATTGCTCTAAAAAGTTCATGTAAATAGCGTGAAGATTCAGAATATATAAAGACAATAACCTGATTATTAAGATGGTATTACACTGAATAAGTATTTTTATGGAACTTACTGGAGTTATCCCGCGCAATGCGCGGGATAAAGGGAAGGAATTAACGATCGCGTTGAACCGCGATGTGTGCAAGGCCGATTAACGCCTCTCGCCACGGGGTATCCGGGAGTATCTGTAACGCTTCGATGGCTTTGTCTGCCTCTTCCTCGGCACGCTGACGCGTCCATTCAAGAGATCCACACGCGTTCATTGCTTCCAGAACCGGTTCCAGAAGATGACGCCCATTGCCTTGCTCAATAGCTGAACGGATCATTTGCGCCTGCTCCGGTGTACCATTATGCATCGCATGTAGCAGCGGCAGCGTCGGTTTACCTTCGTTTAGATCGTCCCCGACGTTTTTACCTAACTGTTCACCATCGGCGCTGTAATCGAGTAAATCGTCGATGAGCTGAAAAGCGGTGCCGAGGTAACGACCATAATCCTGCAGGCCTTTTTCCTCTTCCGGCGTACATCCTGCCAGAATCCCGGAACACTGCGCAGCAGCCTCAAACAGACGTGCAGTTTTGCTGTAGATAACGCGCATGTAGTTTTCTTCGGTGATATCCGGGTCGTTAACGTTCATCAGTTGCAGAACTTCACCTTCTGCGATGACGTTTACGGCTTCTGACATCACTTCCAGCACTTTGAGCGAGCCGAGGCTGGTCATCATCTGGAACGCGCGGGTGTAAATAAAATCGCCTACCAGCACGCTGGCAGCATTGCCAAATGCGGCGTTAGCGGTCGCTTTACCACGGCGCATATCTGATTCATCCACAACGTCGTCGTGTAGTAGAGTCGCTGTGTGGATAAACTCGATTAGGGCGGCAATGGTGACATGCGCATTTCCCTCATAGCCAACAGCTCGAGCAGCCAGTACAGCAATCATCGGACGAATACGTTTACCGCCGCCGCTGACGATGTAATAGCCTAACTGATTGATCAGTTGGACGTCGGAATTAAGCTGCTCAAGGATTGCCGCATTAACACCCGCCATATCTTGCGCGGTTAACTCATTGATTTTTTCTAAATTCATCGCAAAAGCCGGGCTTTTCGCCCCGATTACCTTACTGTGAACAAAGGCAACTTAGGGTTTATGGTTAGGAATATAGGGTGATTGTACTGAAAAAATGGCACAGATAAACGTTACCGTACAAGTTGTGTTTTTTTTCTTCGTGTATTGACTGTAGCACTTGTCAAAGGCGTGCGTTTTGCGTAATATTCGCGCCCTATTGTGAATATTTATAGCGCACTCTGAATCATTGAAAAGGTGTGCGCGGAAGCGGAGTTTTATATGTACGCGGTTTTCCAAAGTGGTGGTAAACAACACCGAGTAAGCGAAGGTCAGACCGTTCGCCTGGAAAAGCTGGACATCGCAACTGGCGAAACTGTTGAGTTCGCAGAAGTTCTGATGATCGCAAACGGTGAAGAAGTCAAAATCGGCGTTCCTTTCGTTGATGGCGGCGTAATCAAAGCTGAAGTTGTTGCTCACGGTCGCGGCGAGAAAGTTAAAATCGTTAAGTTTCGTCGTCGTAAACACTATCGTAAGCAGCAGGGCCATCGTCAGTGGTTCACTGATGTGAAAATTACTGGCATCAGCGCCTAAGACCTGAGGAGAGATTTCAAATGGCACATAAAAAGGCTGGCGGCTCCACACGTAACGGTCGCGATTCAGAAGCTAAACGCCTGGGCGTTAAGCGTTTCGGTGGCGAATCCGTTCTGGCGGGTAGCATCATCGTTCGTCAACGTGGCACCAAATTCCACGCTGGCACTAACGTAGGTTGCGGTCGTGACCACACTCTGTTTGCTAAAGCAGACGGTAAAGTGAAATTCGAAGTTAAAGGCCCGAAAAACCGTAAATTTATCAGCATCGAAGCTGAATAAGTTTTTCGCGTCCCGGTAACGGATGAAAGCCCCGCAACACGTTGCGGGGCTTTTTACATTCGATAGCCGGTAAAAATGCGCATCGTGCGGCGTTAATCCGCAAATGCGTTTTGCAGGGATTACGGTATGAAGCAGCAGGCAGGCATTGGCATTCTTTTGGCGCTCACCACAGCAATTTGCTGGGGGGCGTTGCCAATCGCAATGAAGCAGGTGCTGGAGGTGATGGAACCTCCGACAATTGTGTTTTACCGTTTCTTGATGGCGAGTATTGGCCTTGGTGCCATTCTTGCGGTGAAGAAGAAGCTGCCGCCATTACATGTGTTTCGTAAGCCACGCTGGCTGATATTACTGGCGGTGGCGACTGCCGGGCTGTTTGGGAATTTCATCCTGTTCAGCTCATCCTTGCAATATCTGAGTCCGACCGCCTCGCAGGTGATTGGGCAACTCTCGCCGGTTGGCATGATGGTTGCCAGCGTATTTATCCTGAAAGAGAAAATGCGCAGCACCCAGGTTGTGGGGGCATTGATGCTCCTGAGCGGCCTGGTGATGTTCTTTAACACCAGTCTGGTCGAGATATTTACAAAGCTCACCGATTACACCTGGGGAGTTATCTTTGGGGTCGGTGCGGCGACGGTTTGGGTGAGTTATGGCGTGGCGCAAAAGGTTTTATTACGTCGGCTGGCCTCACCGCAGATCCTATTTTTACTGTACACTTTATGTACAATTGCGCTCTTCCCTCTGGCAAAGCCTGGAGTGATAGCGCAGCTTAGCCACTGGCAGCTCGCATGTTTAATTTTTTGCGGACTGAATACGTTGGTAGGATATGGCGCCCTGGCGGAAGCGATGGCTCGCTGGCAGGCAGCGCAGGTGAGCGCGATCATCACGCTCACCCCACTGTTTACGCTGTTTTTTTCAGATCTTTTATCACTGGCCTGGCCCGATTTCTTCGCCAGACCGATGTTAAACCTTTTAGGTTATCTCGGTGCGTTTGTCGTGGTTGCGGGCGCGATGTATTCCGCCATTGGTCATCGTATTTGGGGCGGATTACGTAAGCATACAACGGTGGTATCGCAACCCCGCGCAGGCGAATGATTTACGGAGAATAAAATGAAGTTTGTTGATGAAGCATCGATTCTGGTCGTTGCAGGTGATGGCGGTAATGGTTGCGTGAGCTTCCGCCGCGAAAAATATATTCCGAAAGGCGGCCCGGATGGCGGCGACGGTGGTGACGGCGGTGACGTATGGATGGAAGCCGACGAGAACCTGAATACGCTTATCGATTATCGTTTTGAAAAATCTTTCCGCGCCGAGCGTGGTCAGAATGGCGCAAGCCGCGACTGCACCGGTAAGCGTGGTAAAGACGTGACGATTAAAGTGCCTGTAGGTACGCGTGTTATCGATCAGGGCACCGGCGAAACTATGGGCGATATGACCAAACACGGTCAGCGTCTGCTGGTTGCCAAGGGCGGCTGGCACGGTCTGGGCAATACCCGTTTCAAATCGTCCGTTAACCGTACACCACGGCAGAAAACTAACGGTACGCCGGGCGATAAGCGCGAGCTGCTGCTTGAACTAATGCTGCTGGCTGACGTCGGTATGCTGGGGATGCCAAATGCGGGTAAATCGACATTTATTCGCGCTGTCTCGGCGGCTAAACCGAAAGTAGCGGATTATCCGTTTACCACTCTGGTGCCAAGTCTGGGTGTGGTACGAATGGACAACGAAAAGAGCTTCGTTGTTGCCGATATTCCAGGGCTGATTGAAGGCGCTGCGGAAGGCGCAGGTCTGGGGATTCGCTTCCTGAAGCACCTGGAACGTTGCCGCGTCCTGTTGCACCTTATCGATATCGATCCGATTGACGGCACCGATCCGGTTGAAAACGCGCGTATTATTATCAGCGAGCTGGAAAAATACAGTCAGGATCTGGCGGCGAAACCGCGTTGGTTAGTCTTCAACAAGATCGATCTGCTGGATAAAGCGGAAGCCGAAGAGAAAGCGAAAGCGATCGCTGAGGCGCTGGGCTGGGAAGATAAATATTATCTGATCTCTGCGGCAAGCGGACTGGGCGTTAAAGATCTCTGCTGGGATGTGATGACCTTTATCATTGAAAACCCGGTCGTGCAGGCCGAAGAAGCGAAACAGCCAGAGAAAGTCGAATTCATGTGGGATGATTATCACCGTCAGCAGCTTGAAGAAATTGCTGAAGAGGATGATGAAGACTGGGATGACGACTGGGACGAAGACGACGAAGAAGGCGTTGAGTTCATTTACAAGCGTTAATTACTGATGACAAACGCCAAATAGCCTGATGCGCTACGCTTATCAGGCCTACAAGAGAATTGCAATATATCAATTTTGTAGGCCGAATCAGGCATTAACGCCGCATCCGGCATAAACAAAGCGCACTTTGTCAATAATCTGAAACCCCGACCATGCGCCGGGGTTTCTTTTTGACTAATTGTTCTGATAAATATCTTTATACAAGCGGCTTTCAAATCGCACTAACGGAATACGGCGATTACGCTGATCCGCCGGTTCTACCGCATAGCCAGAAAGATATTGTACGAACGCCATTCGTTGCCCACTCGCCGTGGTGATGAATCCTGCCAGGTTATACACCCCTTGCAATGACCCTGTTTTCGCTGAGACTTTGCCATCCACGCCAGCCTGATGCAGACCTGCACGGTACTGCAAAGAGCCGTCATATCCCGCCAGCGGCAGCATAGAGATAAAGTTAAGCTCGTTGTCGTGTTGGGCGATATATTGCAGCACCTGCATCATGGTGGCAGGCGCAATCAGGTTATGGCGTGAAAGTCCCGAGCCGTCGGCAATAATCGTGTTGCCAATATCGACACCGGCTTGCTGGCGCAGGATCTGACGCACGGCGTCCGACCCGGCTCGCCATGTTCCAGGCACATTGAAGCGCGCATGGCCTATCATGCGGAAAACCGTATCGGCGATCATGTTGTCTGATTTTTTCAGCATAATCTTAAGCAGATCATGCAAAGGAGCCGATTGTTTACTGGCAACCACCGTTCCAGGTTCGTTAACCTGAGTCTGGCGCAGCAGTGTTCCGCTCCAGGTGATACCTGCCTGTTTTAACTCATCTTTCAGAATTGCACCGGCATAGCTGGCACCATCTTGCACCGCAAAGGCTAACGGGAGCGGCTCGGAACGTTGTGGCAGGCATCCAGTCAGCGTAAAGCGGTTCAGGTCGCCTGGCACGACATCCAGCTCACAGTATTGCGCTTCGGCAGAACCACGGGGGAGGGTGCGTACCTGGCTGAACATCGTAACGGGGTAATAAGATGCCACGCGTATAAAAGCCATATCACCGGGTTTTTGGGCGCTGTAGAGCGAGACGGAGAAGCAATTGCGGTCAACAATGGCAGCGGCGGGAGGGGCGCTAAAGCATTGTGTCATGTCATTCCATGGCCAGCCGGGAGCTTTATCATGACTGGCAAAAATGGAGGTATCTATGAGTACATTGCCATCGATTTGTGTGACACCAGATTTTTTCAGAGTCGCGACCATATTGCGAATATCCTGACGTTTTAGCGTAGGATCGGCACCAAATCGCGCCACTAAATCGCCTTTAAGCACTCCGTTTTCCACATTGCCTTTGGTTTCAAGCGTAGTGGTAAAACGAAAATCGGGGCCGAGTTGAATCAACGCCGCCAGCGCAGTGATTACTTTTTGCGTACTGGCGGGCAGCGCCATCTGCTGACTGTGGTAATCAATCGTGGGAGCAGACGCGCCGACTCTTTGCACCATCAGGGCAAGGTTGGCACCAGCGGGAAGCTGAGTAATGTACTCATCAACATTTGCGGCCTGGACACTGAACGCTATACAGCTGGTCAATCCGATGATAAATCTGGAAAATCGCATAATCTCGCGCTAACAACCTGGAATCGAGCCGTCATACTACGGCGCAACGCCCTATAAAGTAAACGATGACCCTTCGGGAACTTCAGGGTAAAATGACCATCAAAATGTGAATTGTAGCTGACCTGGAACCTGTTTCCGGGTCGGTATTTTTTTGCTTCTGGCCTGGTGAGGAGTTATGCCGGGCTGACCGAACAGCCGGGGTGGGTGGAGACTCGCCCCATCAGGAATATTCAAGAGGTATAACAAATGCAAGCTATTCCGATGACCTTACGCGGCGCTGAGAAACTACGCGAAGAGCTGGATTTTCTGAAATCTGTGCGCCGTCCTGAAATCATTGCTGCTATCGCGGAAGCGCGTGAACATGGCGACCTGAAAGAGAATGCTGAATACCACGCAGCGCGTGAGCAGCAGGGTTTCTGCGAAGGCCGTATCAAAGACATCGAAGCCAAGCTGTCGAACGCGCAGGTGATTGATGTCACCAAAATGCCAAACAATGGTCGCGTTATTTTTGGTGCTACCGTAACGGTGTTGAATCTGGATTCTGATGAAGAACAGACTTATCGCATCGTAGGCGATGACGAAGCTGACTTTAAACAAAACCTGATTTCTGTAAACTCGCCTATCGCTCGTGGCCTGATCGGCAAAGAAGAAGATGATGTTGTGGTCATCAAAACGCCAGGCGGCGAAGTGGAATTTGAAGTAATTAAGGTAGAATACCTGTAAGAATTACCCAATACTCAAAATGTTGATGTATTGTAAAGAAAGGAAAAAGGCCGCTATGCGGCCTTTTATCAACGAACAGAGCGTGGCATTTTGCTCTCCTGCCTGCGGAAAATCCCTCGTTTTACACAGAAAATGTGTGTAACTTTAGGATAATCTTAGCGTGGCAGCGAGATTTTACGTTCTTTAGTTGGGCGATAAAGCACCAGCGTTTTACCGATGACCTGTACATTACAGGCGCCGGTTTCGCGCACGATAGCTTCCACGATCAAGGTTTTAGTTTCGCGATCTTCTGTGGCGATTTTCACCTTGATGAGCTCATGGTGCTCTAACGCTTGTTCAATCTCGGCCAGCACCCCTTCGGTCAAACCATTACTGCCAAGCAGAACAACTGGCTTGAGCGGATGTGCCAGACCTTTCAGGTGTTGTTTTTGTTTAGTACTCAGATTCATCGTATTTTTTTGCTTACGTTGGGATTGAAAACGGGTCATTCTACCGCCATCTCCCATATATCACCAAATAGGCGCGTAAAAATTTACGCAATTGGTTACGATGAGTCATCCCAATGGGAAAGTTAAATGACAGGTAAGAAGCGTTCTGCCAGCTCCAGCCGCTGGCTTCAGGAACACTTTAGCGATAAATATGTTCAACAGGCACAGAAAAAGGGGTTACGTTCCCGTGCCTGGTTTAAACTTGATGAAATACAGCAAAGTGACAAACTCTTTAAACCGGGAATGACGGTTGTCGACCTTGGTGCTGCCCCGGGTGGTTGGTCACAATATGTGGTCACCCAAATTGGCGGTAAAGGCCGCATCATCGCTTGCGATCTTTTACCTATGGATCCTATCGTTGGTGTGGACTTTCTTCAGGGCGATTTTCGTGATGAACTGGTGATGAAAGCACTGCTGGAACGCGTAGGCGACAGCAAAGTTCAGGTTGTCATGTCCGATATGGCACCAAACATGAGCGGAACACCGGCGGTGGATATCCCCCGTGCCATGTATCTGGTGGAACTGGCGCTAGAAATGTGTCGTGATGTGTTAGCGCCGGGTGGCAGTTTTGTAGTGAAGGTGTTCCAGGGCGAAGGTTTCGATGAGTATCTAAGGGAAATTCGCTCCCTGTTTACGAAGGTCAAAGTTCGTAAGCCGGACTCTTCTCGTGCACGTTCGCGGGAAGTGTATATTGTAGCGACCGGGCGTAAACCCTAACCGGGAGATTTCAGACGAAAGTTTGAAAGATGCTGGATATAGAGTATCCTGACGCTGTTTTTAACACAGTTGTAATAAGAGGTTAATCCCTTGAGTGACATGGCGAAAAACCTAATACTCTGGCTGGTCATTGCCGTTGTGCTGATGTCAGTATTCCAGAGCTTTGGGCCCAGCGAGTCTAATGGCCGTAAGGTGGATTACTCTACCTTCCTACAAGAGGTCAATAACGACCAGGTTCGTGAAGCGCGTATCAACGGACGTGAAATCAACGTTACCAAGAAAGATAGTAACCGTTATACCACTTACATTCCGGTTCAGGATCCGAAACTACTGGATAACCTGCTGACCAAGAACGTCAAGGTTGTCGGTGAACCGCCTGAAGAGCCAAGCCTGCTGGCTTCTATCTTCATTTCATGGTTCCCGATGCTGTTGCTGATTGGTGTCTGGATCTTCTTCATGCGTCAAATGCAGGGCGGCGGCGGTAAAGGCGCGATGTCGTTCGGTAAGAGCAAAGCGCGCATGTTGACGGAAGATCAGATCAAAACGACCTTTGCTGATGTTGCGGGTTGCGACGAAGCAAAAGAAGAAGTTGCCGAACTGGTTGAGTATCTGCGTGAGCCGAGCCGCTTCCAGAAACTGGGCGGTAAGATCCCGAAAGGCGTCCTGATGGTCGGTCCTCCGGGTACGGGTAAAACGCTGCTGGCGAAAGCTATTGCAGGTGAAGCGAAAGTTCCGTTCTTTACCATCTCCGGTTCTGACTTCGTAGAAATGTTCGTTGGTGTTGGTGCATCTCGTGTGCGTGACATGTTCGAACAGGCGAAGAAAGCGGCACCGTGCATCATCTTCATCGATGAAATCGACGCCGTAGGCCGCCAGCGTGGCGCTGGCCTGGGTGGTGGTCATGATGAACGTGAACAGACTCTGAACCAGATGCTGGTTGAGATGGACGGCTTCGAAGGTAACGAAGGTATCATCGTTATCGCGGCGACTAACCGTCCGGACGTTCTCGACCCGGCACTGCTGCGTCCTGGTCGTTTCGACCGTCAGGTTGTGGTTGGTCTGCCAGATGTGCGTGGTCGTGAGCAAATCCTGAAAGTTCATATGCGTCGCGTACCGTTGGCGCCAGATGTTGATGCGGCAATTATTGCTCGTGGCACACCAGGCTTCTCCGGTGCAGACCTGGCGAACCTGGTGAACGAAGCTGCACTGTTCGCCGCGCGTGGCAATAAACGTGTCGTTTCGATGGTTGAGTTCGAGAAAGCGAAAGACAAAATCATGATGGGTGCGGAACGTCGCTCCATGGTGATGACGGAAGCGCAGAAAGAATCGACTGCTTACCACGAAGCTGGTCATGCGATTATCGGTCGCCTGGTGCCGGAACACGATCCGGTGCACAAAGTAACGATTATCCCGCGCGGTCGCGCGCTGGGTGTGACCTTCTTCCTGCCTGAAGGCGACGCAATCAGCGCCAGCCGACAGAAACTGGAAAGCCAGATTAGTACCCTGTACGGCGGTCGTCTGGCAGAAGAGATCATCTACGGACCAGAACATGTTTCTACCGGTGCGTCGAACGATATTAAAGTTGCGACTAACCTGGCGCGTAACATGGTGACCCAGTGGGGCTTCTCTGAAAAACTCGGTCCGCTGCTGTATGCGGAAGAAGAAGGTGAAGTTTTCCTCGGTCGTAGCGTGGCGAAAGCAAAACATATGTCCGATGAAACCGCGCGTATCATCGACCAGGAAGTGAAGTCACTGATTGAACGTAACTACAATCGTGCGCGTCAATTGTTGAACGACAACCTGGATATCCTTCATGCGATGAAAGATGCACTCATGAAATATGAGACTATCGACGCACCGCAGATTGATGACTTGATGGCTCGTCGCGATGTACGCCCGCCTGCAGGTTGGGATGAGTCGGGAGCATCTAACAATTCTGACAATAATGGCACGCCAAAGCCAAAGGCGCCGCGTCCGGTTGATGAACCACGTACGCCAAATCCGGGTAACACCATGTCAGAGCAGTTAGGCGACAAGTAAGTTCCCGCATCAGATGACTGTATTTGTACCGAAAACCCCGGGGCGTGCTCCGGGGTTTTTTCTTATCAATTCATACCAGGGATAACACCATGAAACTCTTTGCCCAGGGCACTTCACTGGATCTTAGCCATCCTCACGTGATGGGGATCCTCAACGTCACGCCAGATTCTTTTTCTGATGGCGGTACGCATAACTCACTGATTGATGCAGTGAAACATGCGAATCTGATGATCAACGCTGGCGCGACGATTATCGACGTTGGTGGAGAGTCCACGCGTCCAGGTGCAGCAGAAGTGAGTGTTGAAGAAGAGTTGCAACGTGTTATTCCGGCGGTTGAGGCAATTGCGCAACGATTCGAAGTCTGGATCTCTGTGGATACCTCCAAACCGGAAGTTATCCGTGAATCGGCGAAAGTGGGCGCTCACATCATTAACGATATCCGCTCCCTTTCCGAACCTGGCGCTCTGGAAGCGGCTGCGGAAACTGGTTTACCCGTATGCCTGATGCATATGCAGGGAAATCCAAAGACCATGCAGGAAGCCCCGAAGTATGACGATGTCTTTGCCGAAGTTAATCGCTACTTTATTGAGCAAATAGCACGTTGTGAGCAGGCGGGTATCGCAAAAGAGAAATTGTTGCTCGACCCGGGATTCGGTTTCGGTAAAAATCTCCACCATAACTATTCATTATTGGCGCGTCTGGCTGAATTTCACCATTTCAACCTGCCGCTGTTGGTGGGTATGTCACGAAAATCGATGATTGGACAACTGCTGAACGTGGGGCCGTCCGAACGCCTGAGCGGTAGTTTGGCCTGTGCAGTTATTGCTGCGATGCAGGGCGCGCACATCATTCGTGTTCATGACGTCAAAGAAACCGTAGAAGCGATGCGAGTGGTGGAAGCCACTCTGTCTGCAAAGGAAAACAAACGCTATGAGTAATCGTAAATATTTCGGAACCGACGGGATTCGTGGTCGTGTTGGGGATGCGCCGATCACCCCTGATTTTGTGCTTAAACTGGGCTGGGCTGCGGGTAAAGTACTGGCGCGCCACGGCTCCCGTAAGATCATTATTGGTAAAGACACGCGTATTTCTGGCTATATGCTGGAGTCGGCGCTGGAAGCCGGCCTGGCGGCAGCGGGACTTTCCGCGCTTTTTACTGGCCCGATGCCAACACCGGCAGTGGCTTATCTGACGCGTACCTTCCGCGCAGAGGCCGGGATAGTGATTTCCGCATCGCATAACCCGTTCTACGATAACGGCATTAAATTCTTCTCTATCGACGGCACCAAACTACCGGATGCGGTAGAAGAGGCCATCGAAGCGGAAATGGAAAAAGAGATCAGCTGCGTTGATTCGGCAGAACTGGGTAAAGCCAGCCGTATCGTTGATGCTGCGGGTCGCTATATCGAATTTTGCAAAGCCACATTCCCGAACGAACTTAGCCTCAGTGAACTGAAGATTGTGGTGGATTGCGCCAATGGCGCGACTTATCACATCGCGCCGAACGTGCTGCGTGAGCTGGGAGCGAATGTAATCGCCATCGGTTGTGAGCCGAACGGCGTAAACATCAATGCCGAAGTGGGGGCAACTGATGTTCGTGCGCTACAGGCACGCGTATTGGCTGAAAAAGCGGATCTCGGCATTGCGTTTGACGGCGACGGCGATCGCGTGATTATGGTTGACCATGAAGGCAATAAAGTCGATGGCGATCAGATCATGTATATCATCGCGCGTGAAGGCCTTCGTCAGGGTCAGCTGCGTGGTGGCGCGGTGGGTACATTGATGAGCAACATGGGGCTGGAACTGGCGCTGAAACAGTTAGGCATTCCATTTGCGCGTGCAAAAGTGGGCGACCGCTACGTACTGGAAAAAATGCAGGAAAAAGGCTGGCGCATAGGAGCAGAGAACTCTGGTCACGTGATCCTGCTGGATAAAACCACTACCGGTGACGGCATTGTTGCTGGTTTGCAGGTGCTGGCGGCGATGGCGCGTAACCATATGAGCCTGCACGACCTTTGCAGTGGCATGAAAATGTTCCCGCAGATTCTGGTTAACGTGCGTTATACCGCAGGCAGCGGCGATCCGCTGGAGCATGAGTCAGTTAAAGCCGTGACCGCCGAAGTTGAAGCGGCGCTGGGTAGCCGTGGGCGTGTGCTGTTGCGTAAATCCGGCACCGAGCCGTTAATTCGCGTGATGGTCGAAGGTGAAGACGAAGCGCAGGTCACCGAGTTTGCACACCGTATTGCTGATGCGGTAAAAGCGGTTTAATGCGATAACTAACTGGCTAAAAAGGCGGCGATTGTCGCCTTTGTTTTTCTTATGCACATCGATTTTGCTGTTTTTTTCCGCAGTTGATACAATGCAATAAAATTGCCCTTGCGAAGGTCATTCGCTTTGGTTAGTATTCACACCCGCTTCAGTGGGAAAGATTAAATTTTCTCGCTTTATTGGTTGAAGCATTGGTACGCGGCAACTCCGCAAGGAACAGGTTGATTATGTACGAAGCTCTTTTAGTAGTTTTCCTTATTGTAGCAATTGGCCTTGTTGGTCTGATCATGCTGCAGCAAGGTAAAGGCGCTGATATGGGAGCCTCCTTCGGAGCAGGCGCTTCCGCTACGCTGTTTGGTTCAAGTGGTTCTGGTAACTTCATGACCCGTATGACGGCTGTGCTGGCAACGTTGTTCTTCATCATCAGTCTGGTGCTGGGTAACATCAACAGCAACAAAACCAATAAAGGTAGCGAATGGGAAAATCTGAGTGCCCCGGCGAAAACCGAACAAACTCAGCCAGCTGCTCCGGCTAAGCCGACCAGCGATATCCCGAACTAAGATAGTATCTGTGCTGAGGTGGTGGAATTGGTAGACACGCTACCTTGAGGTGGTAGTGCCCTAACGGGCTTGTGGGTTCGAGTCCCATCCTCAGTACCAATATTCCGAAAGAAAGACGCTGAAAAGCGTCTTTTTTTGTATCTGTGATCCGTCCTGAATAGCGTTAAACAATGTTTTCTGCATCATTGTTTTCTATAAGCGTTGCATAGGTTGTGATTACATAATTGTTGTAGATACAGTTTAAGAAGGCGTGAGCCTCTTCACTCCCGAAACAAAGAAGATTACCAACAGAGTCCAGTTAATGGCTTGCTCACTGTTTGCCCTAACTGTCATTCGATGCGGCGCCGATGCAAACCACCGTTTACGCCGGAGGAGTTAAGAGCATTGATGGATGCGCATAACTCAAATTTGTGAGTGCTCACTCTTCACGCCAAAACCGCAAAATAACGTCAGCAAATTTGTCGGAAATAATCCCCCGGCGGGCTGCCGAGCTAAAATGGCTGCTTCGTAGCGCCGTTGTCCAGTTTTCTGGTGTTCGGTACGCTGAACCGTAATATCCCGTGCTTAAATCATCCGGATCTTCATCAGGCTCGTTCGTCAGCCCTCGTTCGTCTTGTTGCTGGAAGCCGACAAAAATAATATTGGCTAAGACATTCTTTTTATAATTGCCATAAATAGTTTCGTACGCATGAGGATAATTTTCTTTCCAGTACCAGGTGGTATCGCCGCAGAACCACGGAGCAGCGGAAGTGTTAGTATTCAGAAGCTGAGAACGGTACTGCTTTAAATCCTTCCGAAAAGCTTCAACCATATTATTAAAATATTGAGGGTGTAACGCGTAGTCACTCGTCATTAAGTCAAATTCGCCCTGCATCCAGCATACTCCGAGGAATTTATTCAGCGGATTCTTCGCCAGTGCAGCTCGCGTTCTGTTGACTAAATCCTGATACAGCGGAGTATCCGTTCCCCAACGACATGCATCATGGCTGGCTCCGTGTTGTTCTGAATATGTCCCTTCGCAGCCTGCGGTAAAAGCCGATCCGCCACGGCAACAAGGAACGATAAGAACGCCAGCATTATCAGGAATGAAGGGCAGTAATTTCCGCGCAATATGCAGTGCCTGTCCAACTGTACCGTATTGTGTTTGATGATTCGTTGCCAGAGGATGGTGATAATCCCGCATATCCTGAACATCGTGTGGGCAGTGAGTCAGTGGAATAATGTCATTAAATTGACATGATGGGCCACCGGGATGCGTCTGTGTAAATCTTGCCAGTTGTTTTATTCTGGGGTGAGGCGCATCTTCACTGTCTGGTAACGGGAGTCCTTCGCCATATGCCATGGCATTAGATTGACCGGCAACGGTAAGAACATAGTAATAATCGGGCGATGTTATCGTGTTCATATATATGCGTAATTGAAATGACAACGGGTGATGAGCCATTGATAGCAGGGCTCCTTTGCTGGAGCCCTGAAAAGTTAGTTTTGCACAGTAACTTTATTATCTTTCACAGAGAGCAACACTGAGTCCGCCACAGCTTTGCCACCCGTAGTTTCACCGCCAATAATCAATAAATTATTATTCCAGGGCAATGATACTCCGTAGGCCCGACCTTGCGACAGTTCGCCAGATTTCTCCCATTTCCCGTTATGCCAAAGATGAATATCGGCGCTATACGATTTTTTCAGACCTTCATGCGCATAGTTCTTACCGTTCTGGTAATTTTCCCGTGAACCTTTGAATCCGGCTCCTCCGGCAAATATAAGAGAGTCATTGCTAATACCTGCAAAACCGCCAGCTACGCCATCCGGTGAGGAGACGGGAGAAAGTTTATTCCATTTTATGCCATTGCCGGTGAAATCAAGCTCAAATACAGCATCAGTTCGCAGCCCTGGTTTTGCTTCGCCATTAATAAGCCAGGTTTTATCACCATTATTTACTACCGCCGCACCAGCCGTGCCGTACCAAGGAGATTCGCCAGCGTAACTCCATTGCTGTGTAGAGGGATCAAAAGACAACAGGAACTTATTAAAGAAATAATCTTCTGCTTTTTTGTCAAAATAGTGGGCATTGATTTTATCTATGGCCGCTGAATCTTTTCCAGCCTCCCTGAGATCTTCAAAATAGCCATTAAATATATTCTGGTTAACGCCGCCAGTAATATAGGCTTTGCCGTTGTGTACAAAGGTCACATGACCAGCCATGCCCATCGGTGCGTGCGACATTAATTTAACCCAGGTATTAGTTTTGGGATTATATTTGTGTACGTCGTTGAATACCTGAGTTAACCCCTCGCTGTTTTTACCAACACCGCCAAATACATATAAATTGCCATCAATAAAGGCTGAGGTTGCTTGATCTCTCGCGCCAGCGGGGAATTCCGCCAGGGCTATCCATTTTTTATCTTTGGCTTGTGTATCCAGCTTGTACCATGCCGTACCTGCGCTACCTAAACCAATGTAGACAGTGTCATTATCAATTGCTCCAGTACCACTTTTAAATGGCACAGGAGTTTCCGGCAATACCGACGCGTTTGCGGCAAGTGAAGCCATCATGATAGCAAGTGCCGTTATTGTTTTATTCATTGTGACTGTCTCCTGTCTACTACAGTTTAAATGACACACCAATGCGATAACTGTTTTCCGATAAATTATCTCTGCCGTTGTAAACACCCTGACGGTCAAGGTAGTCATATTCTATGTATGGCGTAATATCGGGCGTCATATGGTATTGTAGAACAAATGCATTTTCCGTCGCCCATTTCTTATGGTTTGCATAGCGATAATCGTTTTGTTTGCTGTACAGCGTCGTTTGCCATGCGAAGGTGAAATCACTATTAATATTGTAAGTGACATATCCATCCCAACGATGAACGTTATCACGAGACATATCGCCAGATAAGTCTTGTTGCCGGTAAGCTTTCCAGTCGTAACGATAGCGAATGCCAAAATTGAGATCTTTTGTCGCATCCCAGGACAGTTTTACATATGGTCCATAGCGTGTGCCATTGCTGCTAAAATGGGTTAACATTCCAGGGCGCACGGTCCATTGATCATCAAGTTTAATCGCATAATTAACTTCAACCTGAACATCATTTAATGCGGCATTTTCCTTTTTATTATCATGAATGGTATTCCAGGTATTACTTTCCATGCTTGCCCACCATCCATTTTTCCACCCCTCACTGACTTTGAGTCGAGTTTCATAGGCATGGCTTCCACTACGATATCCACCACGCACATCCAGTGTTGCAGCCTGAGAAATTAATGGTGACGAAAAGCAGAGTAATAATACGCCAGAAAGTATTTTAGCCTTTTTCATAAATTTCACTCATTTGTAGAATACAGAAAGTAATACGAAGTCCGAATAAACAAATAGCATTTATGTTATGTGCTCTTTTTTGCCAGGCTTATAGCGTCATTGGCCACGGATAATTATTTTTTTTGTATAAGGTCTCCTGTGAGAAATTGTTTTCCACATAATTTAAGATAAACAGAGATCTGGATTAAATACCTGAGTATTAAATCTATTCTGATGTTTAATTGATTTTAATGTTCGTAAGCTATTTCACTCACTAAATCTATCTTTAGCCAGTGTCATAAAATGGATTGTTTGTTGATCTCATTTTCATACTCCTTTCAGACTGAAGTGCTCTTTCATCACCCGATAAGGGAGGACGCCAGGGATGTTTGTATTAGATTGCGAGAGAGTCGTCTTATTTATCTCTTGTGTGTACCTTTATACCTGTTATACCAGATCAAAAATCACGCAATCCATACAACAAAACCAGATTTGCAATTCGCGTCACAAAATATGTCGATATTTTTCGAAGGTAAAGTGTTATGTAAGGCCAGATGGTCATTGTCGACTGCCTTCGTGAAACAGATGCTATGTCATTAACTCATTGTTTAATATTTATTTTTAATGGATGTCGACAGTGCCGGGTTTACAAGCTAACTCCGAAAGCACGGTGAAAATGAGAGTTTATCCGCTATCCGATTGACAATAATTCTCACCATAAAATATGTTTTTACGTTCTGAGACTAAGGGCAACCTGGTATGTAGCAGAGGAGTTCCTGGCTCTGTCCTGGGCTGACTCGTTGATGTTCAGCACACTACAGGATGGGGGCAGTCAGTTATTTGCCGTATCGCCAGTAAAGAGCAGTGAGTAAGGAAAGATTAAGTTGAAGTAACATGCATATTTAATGCGAATGTAGATGAAAAAAGGTGCGTGCGAACTTCCCCTCATTTCTCTGGACAATACACGGCCTGGAAAGGGATGTAACAATCTCACAGTATGAGTTTACAAACCAAAGGATAATAATGGCTAGGTAACTAAGCATTAGCATGATAATAGCCACCTGAAAATTATGGGATTCCATTAAATAGCAATTTTGTGAAAAATGGAGTTGACTAATAATGTTATATGTGAGATGGCCTGTTGAACGAATATTAAATTTTGCTGAATTTTTTATGTTGATTTACTTGTTACAGAACATATCACGTGATATATAGATAAGATTAGTTACATTGATGATGAGGGTTATTATTAGATTCGTCTCAGATTGAAAATATATAAAAGACATATCATGCAAGAGCATAGCGTTTGTATGGCAAAGTTATTATAAGTAGCTATCGCCATTCTATTTAAGTTCATTCAAAAGAGCTGGCCCACTTGCGTTAGCCATTAAGTAAATATTCGCTTTTATAAACATAATCAGGATTAAAATGTTGGATTATTGCTAACCCAGCACAGCTAGTGCGCGTCTGTAATTATAAGGGAAAACGATGAAGAATAAGGCTGATAACAAAAAAAGGAACTTCCTTACCCACAGTGAAATAGAGTCACTCCTTAAAGCAGCAAATACCGGGCCTCATGCTGCACGCAATTATTGTCTGACTTTGCTTTGTTTTATTCATGGCTTTCGGGCGAGTGAAATTTGCCGATTGAGAATTTCGGATATTGATCTTAAGGCAAAGTGCATATATATCCATCGATTAAAAAAAGGCTTTTCAACAACGCACCCGCTATTGAACAAAGAAGTTCAGGCTTTAAAAAACTGGTTGAGTACGCGTACTTTTTATCCACATGCTGAGAGCGAGTGGGTATTTTTATCACGCAAGGGGAATCCGCTTTCTCGTCAACAGTTTTACCATATTATCTCGACTTCAGGTGGTAATGCCGGGTTATCACTGGAGATTCATCCGCATATGTTACGCCATTCGTGTGGTTTTGCTTTGGCGAATATGGGAATAGATACACGACTTATCCAGGATTATCTTGGGCATCGTAATATTCGTCACACCGTCTGGTATACCGCCAGCAATGCCGGGCGCTTTTACGGCATCTGGGATAGACCCAGAGGTCGACAGCGCCACGCTGTTTTATAAAGATGGATGAGATGCCATGGATGGTGTTAAAACCTACATTATTCTTACGATATATCAATAATAATTAACCATTTATTAATTGATGTTATTGTTAGTG
>NZ_PTRL01000022.1:0-658 GCF_002966005.1 Escherichia sp. MOD1-EC5433
AAGAAGTAGGTAGCTTAACCTTCGGGAGGGCGCTTACCACTTTGTGATTCATGACTGGGGTGAAGTCGTAACAAGGTAACCGTAGGGGAACCTGCGGTTGGATCACCTCCTTACCTTAAAGAAGCGTACTTTGCAGTGCTCACACAGATTGTCTGATGAAAATGAGCAGTAAAACCTCTACAGGCTTGTAGCTCAGGTGGTTAGAGCGCACCCCTGATAAGGGTGAGGTCGGTGGTTCAAGTCCACTCAGGCCTACCAAATTTGCACCGCAAATTTGAGGAGGTTTTAACTACATGTTATGGGGCTATAGCTCAGCTGGGAGAGCGCCTGCTTTGCACGCAGGAGGTCTGCGGTTCGATCCCGCATAGCTCCACCATCTCTGTAGTGATTAAATAAAAAATACTTCAGAGTGTACCTGCAAGGGTTCACTGCGAAGTTTTGCTCTTTAAAAATCTGGATCAAGCTGAAAATTGAAACACTGAACAACGAAAGTTGTTCGTGAGTCTCTCAAATTTTCGCAACACGATGATGAATCGCAAGAAACATCTTCGGGTTGTGAGGTTAAGCGACTAAGCGTACACGGTGGATGCCCTGGCAGTCAGAGGCGATGAAGGACGTGCTAATCTGCGATAAGCGTCGGTAAGGTGATATGAACCGT
>NZ_PTRL01000011.1:0-100224 GCF_002966005.1 Escherichia sp. MOD1-EC5433
CCTCTTTACCGCTTTCACGCAGGCGGCTGGCGGTTTCCAGTACCTGATCGCTTTGCAGGCGGTTTGCCAGTTCCTGAATATTGCTGTTCCACTGCGCGCGCGGCAGGCTGTTGATATGCGCCAGCGCGGCTCTGTCCTGGTCGTGACCGGAAAGATACAGTCCGTAAGCGTAAACCTGCTCCGGGTCGTTCGGCTTCTGTTGCGCCAGGCTGCGCATTAACGTATCGGCCTGGCTGCGTTGCCCGGCCAGCCAGAGATCCTGCGAAAGCCGGTAAGTAATCCACACACTGCCGGGATCGAGCGCCAGCCGCTGACGCTGAAGTGCTGCCGCCTGTGCCCATTTACCCTGATTTTCCAGTGCCTCCGCCTGCTGTGATAAGCGGTCGTTTTGCAGGCTGCGTTCGATGTCATCAACGCTGCGCCGCTGGCTGGCAGAAAGCGAGGCAATAAACGCTTCGGCTTTTTCCGGCGACTGCTGGCGATAAAGATTCGCCAGCCCGCGCACGGCGTTGGTGTTGCCGCTGTCCATACGCAAAGTCTGCTGATAATAGCGTTCGGCAGCGGGGTAATCTTTACGTGCCATCGCCACATCACCCAGCCCCAGTACCGCATAGCTGTCGGCGTTATCGACATTGCGCGCCTGCTGGAACAGGCGTTCTGCCCGGTCGGGATTATTGGCTTTCAGCGCAGCATCGCCCTGCTGGATCGCCAGCCAGTAGCGGTTCACCTTCAGCAGACTGTTCCATTTGTCGTTGTTGCTGCTGTTCGGATCCAGCGCGAGGGCTTTTTCCAGATTCGCCACCGCATTAGCGCGATCGCCATTCTGGGAATACGCCTGCCCCAGCGCCCCAAGTGCTTCACTGTCTTTCGGGTTAGCGCGCACCGCCTGTTGCAGTTCGGGAATGGCTTTACCTGCCATGCCTGAGTCCACAGCGGCTAAACCTTGCGCACGGGCGCGGAAATTAGGATCGGCCAGTTGCTTTTGTTGTTCTGCCAGTTGCGATTGCGCAGCCACCACATTATCGCCATCGCTAAAAACAGAGAGATATTTTTTCAGCGCCGACACGCTGGCGTCGCTGACGGGCATATCTTTTATCTGCCCGTACCAGATTTTAGAAGCCCCCTCGCGCCCGGCGTTAGATTTCGCCATCTGTTCCAGTACGGCAAAACCTTCGTCACGGCGATCGCTGCTAAACAGCAATAGCGCCAGATTGTTTTGCAAACCTGTATTGCCCGGCGTATCCGCATTGATGCGTTTTAGCTGATTAATCGCTTCGCCACGGCGAGCCGGAATTTTCGCTACCGTACTCCAGTACTCGACGGCAATGTCACCTGCTGGCGGCGCTCCGTTGAATAGTTTGTTGTAACCCGCCACGGCTTCTTCCGCATGACCGGTGGTGGCCTGCAATCGTGCCTGTTGCAGTGCCTGACGACCATCCGGCGTGGAAAGTAGCATTGTGGTACGCGATGATTTATACGCATTTGAACTCGGCGCTAATTGCGACAATCGTTCGAGTTGTTTTTGCGCACCATCAACATCGCCCTGACGTAACAGAGAACGGAAACGGGCGGCAACGACATCCGGGTTATTCGGATCAATAAGTTCCAGACGATACAGCGACTGCTGCACCAGGTCTTCGCGGTGGGTCGCTTCGCCCACACGAACCTGTTCCAGCAACTGTTGCTGGGCGGTTGGTGCCGCCTCGACCATCGGCATCACGGCCAGACCGAGGGAAAGCGTAAGAATATTTAGTGTGAATTTGCGCATTCCAGGCCCCAGTCAGGTAATAACTCACCTTTTGTCGAGAAGCGGAAACGGTGTTGATCCCAGCCTTGTCCAAACAGGGTCAACACATAGTTGTAATAGGCATCGCTACCAGGAAAGTTATCTGCAATACGCTGACGCTGTACGGCCTGGGCATCACGATCCTGAAGAAATGGCAACATAGCCGCAGAAAAGCCGACTGGCCCTTTACCCTGCGCTTTACCCGTAGCGACATCGACTTTCTCCGGCGGATAGCCGTTTTTCTCGGTGAATGTCGCCATCGGTTTAAAACGGTTGAGCATCCGCGCTTTTTGCGGATCGCTGTCGGGCATCATGCCAACCCACATATAGACGCGAATAGCGTCGTAACTGCTGATCAGCGTTTTCTCTGGCTTTAACTGCCAGCCTTTGTCTTTCTCATAGCGTACCCAGTCTGGTGAAAAACCTTTCGGGGCGGTTTCCAGCAATAAACGTTGATTCGTTTCGCGCAACGTGGTCCACGGTGCGCCAAAGCGGGTGAAATACTGCGCCAGCGTCGGGGGCAAATAACTTGGGTTAAAACGCCAGGTGTTATTCTCGGCAAAACCCACTTTGCCCGGTAACAGCATGGAACCCAGTCCCGGCACTGTCACCACTTCCTCTTGCGCAATGCGTTTTAACAACGCGCTGCCAATGTCAGTATAACGTTGCTCTTTCCACAATCGACCGGCCTCCAGCAGTGACCAGGCCATCCAGATATCGCCGTCAGAGGCTGAGTTGCTGTCCAGCACTTCCCACTTCGCATTCTCTTTCTTGCCCCATAGCCAGGCGGGCAAATGCTCTTTTAACGAGCCCTGGGCAAGATTGTTCTGTGTCCAGTCGAGAAGGTTATCGAAAGCAGCACGGTCGTTAGCCGCCAGAGCAAAGAACATGCCGTAACTTTGCCCTTCGGAGGTGGTAATTTTGCGCGCATCACTGGGGTCAATGACGCGCCCCTCCTGACTGATGTAATCCTTTTTAAACTGCTCCCAGGCAGGCCAGGTACAGGCTGCCTGAACACTAAAGGCAGCCAGCAGCAGCATCGTCACGATTCCACTACGCAAAACATTCATCATCAATTACTCATTATCCGGGTTAAGACGACGACGGCTGATGATACGCAGCAGACGCCACAGTACCCAGGCCAGCAACACCACGCTGATTGCCGCCAGCACCGCCAACAGAATCGGGTGATTAGCCAGTGCATACCACAAACGTTCGAACCACGGCAGATGTCCAACGTAATAGATGTCGCCGACACGCAAACTGTTAACGCCAGATTCACGGATCACGGCTACCGAGCCGAACATGGTGGCGCGTTTGCCGCTATCGTTCACCGCATCGTTAAGCATTTCGTAACCGCGCGGACTGTCAGCCAGGAGAGCAATCACGCTGCGCTGGTCGTTATACGGTGACTGGAAGCCAATCACCGCTGCCATCGCGCCGGAAGAGGTCAGCGTTGACTGAGTTTCTGCCGCGCGGTCGTTTTCGTCCGGCACAATGCCGGGGAATGGCGTCTGGCGCATTGGCGTTTTCACCCAGCTTTCGGTGGCCTGTACCAGCATGTCAATCTGCTTGTCGTCTTTTAATTTGTCCGGGATACCACCGACGATCATGATGTCGGCATCTTTACCCTGAATGGTGCTGCCATCATCGGTCACGGTCAGGTTAATCGCCGGGAAGCCCGTCTGCGCGCCGATAAAGCCAACGGTATTTAGCAGCGTTTCCATCTGTGCTTCGTTGGGCGCTTTCGGCATTACGGTGATGGTTTGCGACAGATCCGCCATCCGGCTGAACGGGAAGCCCGCATTGGCAAACGCGCGCAGATCCGGCATCGGGATGAAGTGGTAATACTTCGAGAAGTCGATGGTAGAGTCGTCGCCAATCACCACATGGTTCTGCACCGGCTGGAAGGTAATACAGTTATCCACCGATCCGCCCGGCATCGGGTTCATGTACTCAAAGTCGAAGCGCAGCTGGTTGGTCGCCCCCAGCTTCAACGCCGGAATAGAGACATCCGTTTTGCCGTCCAGCAAACCTTGTAATACCGGAATACGCAGCAGCAGGCGGTTCGCCTCCTGTTTGCTACTCAGGTTAAATGATTGCAGGAACTGGTTGTTCAGGCTGATATCCATCCGCGAGCTGTCTTTCACCGGCGGCATGGTGTAGCGATAGTTGATATCCATATCAATACCGGTACTGCGCATCAGGTAGAGATCTGGCGGCAGATTTAGCGAAACGTTAATCGCTGCTGGTTCCAGACCGCTGGACTGTAACTGCTCTTCATAGGTTTTTAGTTCGCCAAAGGTGACAGGACGATCGGTACGCACCCAGTTCGGCGCATCGTATGGCTTACGCGGCAGCAGCGGTTTGACTTCATTCACCACTACGCTATCGCCACGGAACAAAATATTGCCCTGGGCGATACCTTTCGCTGCCTGCAACAGGTCTTTGTCGTCACGACCAAACACGACCAGCAGTTTGACGTAAGGATTTTCCGGGTGGTTGATCATCTCAATCACCGGGGCTTTTACCGCCGGATGATCGCGCAGGAAGTCCGGGCGTTTGTCGTTAGTCGCAAAAACAATCGCATTGCGATCGGGAAGCTGGTTATAGAGTACCGGGAAGTTCTGCCCACGCCAGCCGGAACGGGAACCAAACCACGAGGCAACAATGGCGGAAGCCTGTTGCAGAGCAACATCCGGCGCGCCCGCAAAGACCATCGGTAAGGTGTTAGCACGGTTATCGCGTGGGTCAAAGAACGGAATCGGGAAGTGCGACAGGTCATTCTTCACATTCAGTGATTGATACGTCAGATCCAGTCCACTACTGCGCCCGACATCCAGCCAAAGTGTGGTGCTGGCTGGGTTTTCGCACACATCCTGATAATGACCGACAAACTCCAGCCGCACGCGGTTGAAGTCGGTAATAAACAGCGGGTTAATCGGCATTTGCGCCAGCGTCTTTTTGCCCAACTGCTCTTTAGTCACTGGTAGCACGCCCATCAGTTCATCATTGAGATAAACCTTTAACTGCGACTGAACTGGCAGCAATGACGGCGATGGCGTGTATTCGAGATTGAGCATCGCCTTCGTCACCACTTCGTCGCTGCGCATACCAAACTCAATGCTGCCGTTCGGGTTGATACCACGCAGCACCATGCTGCCCGGCGGCGGCGCGATTTGCGCAAAGGTCAGCTTCACATCACGCGAAGAGCCGTTCTGCGCGACGACTGGCGCATCCGCTCCCTGCACGCCCGGCATCACCTGCCCCACCTGCGGATTTTGTTCCGTCTGGGCAGGAACAACTGGCTCAGCATTGATCAGTGGTTGCGTTGCTGGCGTCGCCTGCGTCATAAAAGAGGGGAATGCGCTCATCCCCATTGCCACTGCACAAATCCAGAATAGTTTTCTTTTCATCGCGTTATCATCATTGTTGAGCCAAAGCCTGATCCGATGGTTGTACCGTTTCGCTCCGCTCCGGGCGGCGCGGAATGAACGAAACAACCCAGGAAACCAGAGAAGTCAGCGCACGGAAAATACCCTTCACTGAAGAAGGTGCAAATTCCGCCAGATGGCGGTAGCCACGGAAGCCGAGCTTCAGAATATCCAGCAGACTTTCCAGCGGCTTATCTTCCGGGTAGCTGTCCTGCCAGAGCGCCCATGTATCCGCACGGGCAAACGTACACTGCACAAAATCGATATGTTGCTGGGTGGTGAGCGGCATCAATTGCAGCCCGACTTCGTTACCCATCACGCGTGCCACCTGGGTCGGGAAGACGTATTCCTGTTGACCGCGTTTGAGCAGCAGATTCACTTTCTGCCCTTCGAGGATCTGCGCCTGACCGTGGATTTTGATCCCCAGCCCACCGTCGGAGAAGTCCTGAACGGTGCAGGAGAAAAGGTGACCATCTTCGCGGGCAATTGCCGCTGGCATCGTCATCTCAACACGATGCGAACGACGAACCTGTTTACTTTCAACCGATACCGCTACCGCGCCGCCGAGAATAATCAGGTTGTAGAACACCCACACCATACTGACGACAACGGTAAGCATTTCGGTTGGCGGACCATAGAAGTAACGCCAGATGCCAACAGCGACACCAACCAGGTTGAGCAGCACGAGGAAGATGTACGGTCTCGAGATCACCCAATCGACATACTCTTCCTCTACCAGGCCCCCTTTGGCGGTGACGTTAAATTTGCCTTTGTGCGGGTTAATCAGCGCCACCAGCGTCGGTGGTGCGATATACCATGCCAGCACTGTTTCGTAGATTTCACTCCAGAATGAGTGGCGATATTTGCCCTGAATCTTCGAGTTAGTCAGGCTGGCGTGGATCATGTGCGGCAGCACAAACAGGGCGATCATCAACGCAGGTGCGTAGATGATATAGGCATGAAGCAGCAGGAACGCCAGCGGCGCAGTCAGGAAGATCAGCCGTGGAATGCCCGACAAGAAATGGAACATGGCGTTGACGTAGCACAGCCGTTGCGCGAACTTCAGCCCTTTACCGGTGAGCGGGTTATCAAGGCGGAAGATTTGCACCATCCCGCGCGCCCAGCGAATACGCTGACCGATATGCGCTGACAGACTTTCGGTCGCCAGCCCCGCCGCCTGCGGAATGCGCATATACGCGGAGGTGTAGCCACGACGGTGCAAACGCAAAGAAGTGTGCGCATCTTCAGTTACCGTTTCGACGGCAATACCGCCAATCTCATCCAGCGGTTTACGGCGGATCACCGCACAAGAACCGCAGAAGAAAGTGGCATCCCACATATCGTTGCCATCCTGCACCAGACCGTAGAACAGCGTGCCTTCGTTCGGCGTTTTACGAAAACGCCCCAGGTTGCGTTCAAACGGGTCCGGCGAGAAGAAGTGGTGCGGCGTCTGCATCATCGCCAGTTGTTTTTCTTTCAGGAACCAGCCCATGGTCATTTGCAGGAACGAGCGCGTTGGCACGTGGTCGCAGTCGAAAATCGACACAAACTCGCCTTTGGCATATTTAAGCGCATTGTTGATATTGCCCGCTTTCGCATGTTCATGAGTGGTACGGGCGATATATTTCACCCCTACGTTTTGTGCAAACTGGCGAAACTCCTCCCTGCCACCGTCATCGAGGATCCAGATATTTAGCTTATCTTTCGGCCAGTCGATACCCAGCGAGGCATAGATAGTGTTTTTCACCACGCTGAGATCTTCGTTGTACGTCGGCACAAAAATATCCACCGACGGCCACAGCGACATATCTTTCGGCAACGGCACTGGCTGACGATTCAACGGCCATACGACCTGGAAGTAGCCGAGCACCAGCACAATCCATGCGTAAGTTTCAGCGAACAGCAGAATTAAACCGCACACCAGACTGACCGGATCATCCCAGTTCAGCGTGGAGGTGTAACGCCACCAGATATAACGGCACGAGACAGTGAGCGACAGCACAATCAGCATCAGTGCAGAGAAGCGTCCCGGCATTCGCCGTACCATCAGAGCCACGCCCCACAGCAACATCAGGAAGATAAACTGCGACAGCGGGTTAAACGGCTGGGTGACGCAAATCAGCGCCAGAATCAGCGAGAATGTCACAATGATGCCAAGAATAAAACGCCGCGCTCCGGCGCTCAGATGTCCCAGCTCTTTTTTCTCATCAAGATGTTGCGTGTTATGGCTGAAGCGAGCCGGCAATTCATCCATCCATTGATGATAACGCCCACGAATATTCTGCAAGCGTGAAAACGACCGCCAGCGCGGTTTCGGCGTTTCTCTGCGCGAAGCACTGATCAGCAACCAGCAGGTCTGGATGACATAGCGCACAGGATCCAACGGACGCGGGCGCGAGGCGTTGATATGAGGGAACAGGATTTTATGTTGCGCACGAATACGCTGCCAGCGCGGGTGCTCCAGCGGAATAAAAATCCAGGCAAGGATCAGCCAGAAACAGCCGAGCGTCGCGCTGAAAGGCGACGCGCCATGACGACGATATTCCCGATAACGCCCAATAAGACGTGCGTTAACCGGCGGGATAAGCAACCACCGGGTCAGGATACTCATGATGCGCTCCCGACTGGCGTTTTCAGCCCGGAATAGTTCAACAGACACCAGTTCGCCAGCGTCAGAATTTCTTCTGCCGCCAACGCATCGCTACGGTATTCGCCCAACGGTTGTTTCGCCGCCAGACATTCAGCCATCGCTTCATCACGATGGATCAACATTGGCAACAAGCGCCGCTGGCTTTGCAACCATAGCTGATAAATATCGTCCTGAACCTGGCTGCCTACACGAAAATCATTAATCAAAATATGCGCGCCAGCGGGCAGTGCCTGCTGATGCAGCCGAATATGACAGTTAGCATCCACGTTGACGATTGCCAGGGTGTGATCGCACAGGCTCATGATTTGATGCGTTATCTGCGAGGCGTCGCGTGGTAAATCGATCAAAATCCATTGATAACGCCCGCTGGTCTTTAGTTGCTGAATACCGCTACAAATCTCGCCCAGCCGTGTTTGCCAGTGCTGGGGATTTTCGTGTTCTTCGAGAGTCAGTTGACCAAAGGGCAGCAGATCGAGCTGCGAGGTATAGCGTAGCCCGGCATCACGCCAGTCCTGGCCATCCAGCATGGCTCTTGCCCAGCCCTGGCGGTGAGAAAAATCAACGTTGAATGACAGGCGCAGCAAATTGTCCGGGCAGGCATCCACCAGCAGGACATTTTCTCCCAACATTTGCAATGACCAGCCTAACGCGGCAGTGATCGTTGTCGTTCCCACGCCACCCCGCATCCCCTGCAATCCCAGAACGGCCATTCACCACACCCCTACTTTTTTTGCGCAAACTCAGCCAGCAACGGCCAACGTTTTAATGCCGCAGCCAACTGCTCTCGTTGGGAAATATCGGCATAATCAATATCAGGCAGTGAAAAAGCCTGTTTTAACGCCAAAATATCATTCTGGAAGATATAGCCTATCGCGGGATCAGGCAGAATATCGGGTTCGTTGTTATTCATTATGGTTGATCCCTATAAAATAAACATATTACACAGCAAGACAATTTCGCCGCTTTATTGCTTATGGCAGCACAGAAACCCGCTCATTTTTTGACTTTCCGTTACGCAACAGAAAAACTAAAAAACGAAAAGGCTGATATCACAAGGTTTCTGGCCTGTTAAATTGATTCACATGCTAAATCTGATAAGTTTTAATTTCAATGGTAGGTTTATTTCTTAGCTTTCGCTAGTAAACTGATAATCAGACAAAATGGCGACTTGAGGGACACTGTGGACCCCGTATTCTCTATCGGTATCTCATCCTTATGGGATGAGCTGCGACATATGCCAGCAGGCGGCGTCTGGTGGTTTAACGTCGATCGTCAAGAAGATGCTATTAGCCTGGTGAATCAAACGATGGCTTCTCAAGCTGAAACCGCGCAAGTCGCGGTCATTAGCATGGATAGCGATCCCGAGAAAATTTTCAAATTAGATGATTCTCAAGGACCAGAAAAAATAAAATTATTTTCAATGCTAAATCATGAAAAAGGTCTATACTATTTGCCCCGTGATTTACAATGTTCAGTTGTTCCCAATAATTACCTGTTCATTCTTGTTTGCGCAAATAACGCATGGCAAAACATTCCTGCCGAGCGCCTTCGCCTATGGCTGGAAAAAATGAATAAATGGTGCAGGCTAAACCATTGTTCACTGCTGGTAATTAATCCCGGAAATAATAACGATAAACAATTTTCATTGTTACTGGAGGAGTACCGTTCGCTTTTTGGACTTGCCAGTTTGCGTTTTCAGGGCGATCAGCATCTGCTGGATATTGCTTTTTGGTGTAACGAAAAAGGCGTCAGCGCCCGTCAGCAACTGACCGTCCAGCATCAAAATGGCGTCTGGGCGTTAGTTCAGCGCGAAGAGGCGGAGATCCAACCACGCAGCGATGAAAAACGTATTCTCAGTAATATTGCCGTACTGGAAGGCGCGCCACCGCTATCGGAACACTGGAAGCTATTCGACAATAACGAAACGCTGTTCAATGAAGCGCGTACCTCTCAGGCCGCGACGGTCGTGTTCTCTTTGCAGCAAAATGGGCAAATTGAACCGCTGGCCCGCAGTATTCATACATTGCGTCGCCAGCGTGGTAGCGCGTTGAAAATCCTCGTGCGGGAAAATATTGCCAGCCTGCGCGCCACCGACGAACGTTTACTGTTGGCCTGCGGCGCAAATATGGTTATTCCATGGAACGCCCCGCTCTCTCGCTGTCTGACAATGATTGAAAGCGTGCAGGGACAGAAGTTCAGCCGCTATGTACCGGAAGATATCACCACGCTGTTGTCGATGACTCAGCCGATTAAACTGCGGGGGTTCCAGAAGTGGGATGTATTCTGTGACGCGGTCAATAATATGATGAATAACACCCTGTTACCCGCTCACGGGAAAGGCGTTCTGGTGGCTTTGCGCCCGGTGCCTGGTATTCGCGTTGAACAAGCTCTGACGCTGTGTCGCCCTAATCGTACCGGCGATATTATGACGATTGGCGGCAATCGACTGGTGCTGTTCCTCTCTTTCTGCCGGATTAACGATCTGGATACCGCATTGAATCATATTTTCCCACTACCTACTGGCGACATTTTCTCTAACCGCATGGTCTGGTTTGAAGATGACCAAATCAGCGCCGAGCTGGTGCAAATGCGTTTACTCGCCCCGGAACAATGGGGGATGCCGCTGCCTTTAACGCAGGGTTCCACGCCAGTCATCAATGCCGAACACGATGGTCGCAACTGGCGACGCATACCTGAACCACTGCGATTATTGGATGATGCTGTGGAGCGTTCATCATGATGACCATCAGCGATATCATTGAAATTATTATCGTTTGCGCACTGATATTTTTCCCGCTGGGCTATCTGGCGCGGCATTCTCTGCGGCGTATTCGTGACACTTTGCGTTTGTTATTTGCTAAACCTCGTTATGTAAAACCGGCCGGTACATTACGCCGTGCGGAAAAAGCCAGGGCAATCAAAAAATGACTCAATTTACCCAAAACACCGCTATGCCTTCTTCCCTCTGGCAATACTGGCGCGGCCTTTCTGGCTGGAACTTATATTTTCTGGTCAAATTTGGCCTGTTATGGGCGGGATATCTTAACTTCCATCCGCTGCTTAACCTGGTGTTTGCCGCGTTCCTGCTAATGCCTATTCCGCGCTATAGCCTGCACCGTCTACGCCACTGGATAGCCCTGCCAATCGGTTTTGCATTGTTCTGGCACGACACCTGGCTGCCAGGCCCGGAAAGTATCATGAGTCAGGGTTCGCAAGTGGCTGGTTTCAGTAGCGATTATTTAATCGACCTCGTTACTCGCTTTATTAACTGGCAGATGATCGGAGCCATTTTTGTATTGTTAGTGGCGTGGTTGTTCCTGTCACAATGGATTCGTATCACCATATTTGTCGTCGCTATTCTGGTATGGTTGAACGTACTTACGCTGGCTGGACCAAGTTTCTCCCTGTGGCCAGCCGGTCAACCGACCACGACGGTGACAACGACGGGCGGTAATGCAGCGGCAACGGTCGCAGCCGCAGGAGGTACGCCGGTGGTGGGTGATATGCCTGCGCAAACCGCGCCGCCGACAACGGCGAATCTTAATGCATGGCTGAATAATTTCTATAACGCCGAAGCGAAACGTAAATCGACCTTCCCATCCGCGCTTCCGGCAGATGCACAGCCATTTGAATTGCTGGTCATCAACATCTGCTCACTCTCCTGGTCGGACATTGAGGCTGCCGGGTTAATGTCGCATCCGTTATGGTCGCATTTCGATATTGAGTTCAAGAAATTCAACTCTGCGACCTCATACAGCGGCCCGGCGGCGATTCGTCTGCTGCGCGCCAGTTGTGGGCAAACTTCGCACACCAATCTGTATCAACCAGCCAATAATGACTGCTATCTGTTCGATAACTTGTCAAAACTGGGCTTTACCCAGCATCTGATGATGGGGCATAACGGTCAATTCGGCGGCTTCCTGAAAGAAGTGCGCGAAAATGGCGGTATGCAGACAGAATTGATGGATCAAACGAATCTACCGGTTATTTTGCTGGGCTTTGATGGTTCGCCAGTTTATGACGATACCGCCGTACTTAACCGCTGGCTGGAAGTTACTGAAAAAGATAAAAACTCCCGTAGCGCCACGTTCTACAACACGCTCCCTCTGCATGATGGCAACCATTATCCTGGCGTCAGTAAAACAGCGGACTATAAAGCGCGGGCGCAGAAGTTCTTTGATGAACTGGATGCATTCTTTACCGAGCTGGAGAAATCTGACCGTAAAGTAATGGTGGTGGTCGTGCCAGAACACGGCGGCGCGCTGAAAGGCGACAGAATGCAGGTATCTGGCCTACGTGATATCCCTAGTCCATCAATTACTGATGTCCCCGTTGGCGTGAAATTCTTCGGCATGAAGGCACCACATCAGGGGGCTCCGATTGTCATCGACCAACCAAGCAGTTTCCTGGCAATTTCTGATCTGGTTGTTCGCGTTCTCGACGGTAAAATTTTCACCGAAGACAATGTTGACTGGAAAAAACTCACCAGCGGATTGCCACAAACAGCACCGGTATCCGAGAACTCAAACGCGGTGGTGATTCAATATCAGGATAAACCGTACGTTCGCCTGAACGGCGGCGATTGGGTGCCATACCCGCAGTAAACGCGAAAAAGGCCGCAGAGTTTACCCCTGCGGCCTGGTCCGGGCGCAAATTGCCATTACGGCAGCCTGACGCCCGCACGACACGTTACTTCCGCTTATTCAGCCAGCTCACGATCATGCTGGCGAGAATGCCAGCAATGACCGGAGCCGCTAAATCGTGCCAGAAGACCATGCCTAACTGCGCGAACGTCATATAGCCGCCTGTGTTGTAATGACAACGTTTCGCGGCTATTCTTGAGTTGTTTGGGTTCAAGATTAGCCCCCGTCATATTGTCAGGTATATACCTGCAACGTGCGGGGGTTTTCTCTCTCCAGCAACCAATGCCACCAGGGATAAAGCCCCCGCAACATTGCGCCTCACCGGACTCTTCCGGCTTGAGGCTGATTCTACGACTGTTTTTCTGCTTCGAAATCCATCACTTCTTCACTCTGTGCTGTGCATTCCGCACAATATTACCGGCTTGCAGCCGTTGCATTTTTCTTACGAAAAAGGCCGCAGAGTTTCACCCCTGCGGCCTGGTCCGGGCGCAAATTGCCATTACGGCAGCCTGACGCCCGCATGACACGTTACTTCCGCTTATTCAGCCAGTTCACGATCATACTGGCAAGAATGCCAGCAATGACCGGAGCCGCTAAATCGTGCCAGAAGACCATGCCCAGTTCTGCGAGCGTCATATAGCCGCCTGTGTTGTAATGACAACGTTTCGCGGCTATTCTTGAATGGTCTAGAGTCAAGAATGGCCCCCGTGATGTTGTCAGGTGCATACCTGCAACGTGCGGGGGTTTTCTCTTTCCAGCAACCAATGCCACCAGGGATAAAGCCCCCGCAACATTGCGCCTCACCGGAATGTTCCGGCTTGCCGCTGATTCTACGTCTGTTTTTCTGCTTCGAAATCCATCACTTCTTCACTCTGTGCTGCGCGTTCCGCAGAATATTACCGCCTTGCAACCGTTGCATTTTTCTTACGAAAAAGGCCGCAGAGTTTCACCCCTGCGGCCTGGTCCGGGCGCAAATTGCCATTACGGCAGCCTGACGCCCGCATGACACGTTACTTCCGCTTATTCAGCCAGTTCACGATCATACTGGCAAGAATGCCAGCAATGGCCGGAGCCGCTAAATCATGCCAGAAGGCCATGCCCAGTTCTGCGAGCGTCATATAGCCGCCTGTGTTGTAATGACAACGTTTCGCGGCTATTCTTGAGTTGTTCAGGTTCAAGAATGGCTCCCGTGATGTTGTCAGGTGCATACCTGCAACGTGCGGGGGTTTTCTCTCTCCAGCAACCAATGCCACCAGGGATAAAGCCCCCGCAACATTGCGCCTCACCGGAACCCTCCGGCTTGCGGCAGATTCTACTGACGCTTTCTGCCCCTGGCACCTGCCTGTTTTTCACTTTGCGCGATACATTCCAGCTTATTTTCATGTTTGCAGAATTTTCACTTTACGCATTACCCGCGATCTGACACCAGGCTAGTAGTGAAATGCGCAATTTTGTAGAATTGCGCTCCTCGCGATTCTCCCCGGTGAATCCGTTGCCTCATTCTTAGCACACTGCGTATTCGACTTCTCCGCCTGTTGCACAAGAGAAACGGGGGATAACCATCTTTGCGGGGCTGACTTCTTTCTGGACAGGACTTTATGCAGGACAACACATTACAACTACGCGATCAAAAATTACCATTTACGCGATATGACTTCGGCTGGGTTTTATTATGCATAGGAATGGCAATTGGTGCCGGAACGGTGCTGATGCCAGTACAAATTGGGCTAAAGGGAATTTGGGTATTTATTACCGCCGCCATTATTGCTTATCCGGCAACCTGGGTAGTGCAGGATATTTATTTAAAGACACTATCTGAAAGTGACTCCTGTAATGACTACACCGATATTATCAGTCATTACCTTGGGAAGAACTGGGGAATATTTCTTGGTGTTATCTACTTTTTGATGATTATCCACGGAATTTTTATCTATTCCCTCTCCGTGGTTTTTGACAGCGCCTCGTACCTGAAAACCTTCGGTTTGACCGATGCCAATCTTTCACAATCTCTACTTTATAAAGTGGCTATTTTCGCCGTACTGGTAGCTATCGCGTCAGGTGGAGAAAGGTTATTGTTTAAAATTTCCGGCCCGATGGTGGTGGTCAAAGTGGGCATTATTGTGGTGTTCGGTTTTGCGATGATCCCGCACTGGAATTTCGCCAATATAACCGCGTTCCCGCAAGCCTCCGTCTTCTTCCGCGACGTTCTGCTTACTATTCCTTTTTGCTTCTTTTCTGCGGTATTTATTCAGGTGCTTAACCCGATGAATATTGCCTATCGTAAACGGGAAGCGGATAAAGTACTGGCAACTCGGCTCGCGCTGCGTACCCACCGGATTAGTTATATCACGCTCATCGCGGTGATCCTGTTTTTTGCCTTTTCGTTTACCTTCTCAATTAGCCACGAAGAAGCCGTTTCTGCCTTTGAACAAAATATCTCGGCACTGGCACTGGCGGCGCAGGTGATCCCTGGGCATATCATTCATATCACCTCTACGGTGCTGAATATCTTTGCCGTACTGACCGCATTCTTTGGCATTTACCTCGGTTTCCACGAGGCCATTAAAGGCATTATTCTCAATCTGTTAAGCCGAATTATTGATACCCAAAAAATTAACTCGCACATGCTGACTCTGGCAATTTGCGCTTTTATCGTCATTACGTTGACGATTTGGGTTTCATTTCGGGTATCGGTGCTGGTGTTCTTTCAGATGGGAAGTCCGTTGTATGGCATTGTGTCGTGCCTCATTCCGTTTTTCCTGATCTCTAAAGTCACACAACTGGAAAAACTTCGCGGGTTTAAAGCCTGGCTGATTCTCTTTTACGGCATTTTGCTGTGCTTGTCGCCACTGTTGAAGTTGATTGAGTAAACCGGAGCGCATGGCCCCGGTTTTGTGAGTTAACGCTGCGGATTTTCATCCTGATCAACAGCAAAACAAGCTACCAGTTGACCGCCGTAGTCTTTTAGCTGCGGCTGCAACTGGGTGCAGGGGCCGAAGCGCCGACGACAGCGGGCGTTGAAGGCGCAACCCGGCGGTGGATTCAGCGGGCTTGGCAGTTCACCGGTGAGCTTGATGCGCTCGCGGCGATCGTCCGGATTCAGGCGCGGCGTCGCGGAAAGTAGCGCCTGAGTGTACGGATGGCGCGGGTTATTGAAGATTTGGTCTTTCGTTCCCTTCTCCACGCAGCGGCCCAGGTACATCACCATCACTTCATCAGCAATGTGCTCCACCACCGACAGGTCGTGGGAGATAAAGACATAAGAAAGCCCCAGTTCCTGCTGCAAATCCATCATTAGATTCAGCACCTGCGCACGCACTGAGACATCCAGCGCAGAAACCGGCTCATCGGCAATCACCACATCCGGGTCGAGCATCAGACCTCGGGCAATGGCGATACGCTGACGCTGACCGCCGGAGAACATGTGCGGATAGCGGTCGTAATGCTCGGTTTTCAGGCCGACTTTCGCCATCATCGACAGGGCTTTTTCCCGACGCTGTTCTTTGCTTAAGCTGGTGTTAATAAGCAGCGGCTCTTCGAGAATTTGCCCAACTTTTTTACGCGGATTCAGCGAACCGTAAGGGTTCTGAAAGACAATCTGGATTTTCTGCCGACGCAGCTTCTGCGCCTGCGGATCGTGCTTGAGCAGATCCTGCCCCT
The DNA here is from genome assembly GCF_002966005.1 of Escherichia sp. MOD1-EC5433. Taxonomy (NCBI): domain Bacteria; kingdom Pseudomonadati; phylum Pseudomonadota; class Gammaproteobacteria; order Enterobacterales; family Enterobacteriaceae; genus Escherichia; species Escherichia sp. MOD1-EC5433. The sequence continues at coordinate 16,174 of NZ_PTRL01000011.1, forward strand.
GGTAATACAGTTCACCACCGGTAGGTATTTCGATCATCGTCAGCAATCGACCAAGCGTCGATTTACCGCAACCGGATTCACCTACCACCGCCAGCGTTTTACCGCGTTCAAGGGTAAATGAAACGCCATCCAGCGCCTTCACCAGACGTTCCGGTGCGAACATGCCTTTCTTCACCGGATAATGTTTTTTCAGGTCGATAGCCTGCAACAGCGGTTGTTGCGAGGTGGCCTCTTGCGTATTCATAGTATGGGCCTCCCGGCATCATCAAGTGGGTAATGGCATTTGGACTGACGCCCGTCAGCGAGCATATTCAGCGCCGGTTCTTCAGCGCGGCATCTGTCAGTGGCATAGGGACAGCGCGGGTTAAGCAGGCAGCCGTTCGGGCGGTCGTACTTGCCGGGAACGACACCAGGCAACGACGCCAGACGTTCTTTGTCCTGAGCAAATTCCGGCAGCGCGCGTAGCAATGCCTGAGTATACGGATGACGCGGCGCACGGAAGATGGCGTGAGCATCGCCCGTTTCCACCACCTGACCTGCATACATCACGATGATTTTATGTGCCGCTTCCGCCACCAGCGCCAGGTCATGGGTAATTAACACCAGCGTCATATTCTCTTTCTGCTGTAGCTCCAGCAGCAGTTCGATGATTTGCGCCTGAATGGTCACGTCCAGCGCGGTGGTCGGTTCATCCGCAATCAGCAGTTTTGGCCGACAGGCAATTGCCATCGCGATCATTACACGCTGGCTCATGCCGCCGGAAAGCTGATGCGGGTAAACATCCAGACGCGACGCCGGATCGGGAATGCCGACCTGATTCAGCAGGTCAATTGCCCGCTGACGGCGGGTACTTTTGTTACCGCCCTGATGCACCTTAATCGCTTCCATAATCTGGAAACCCACGGTGTAGCACGGGTTGAGACTGGTCATCGGGTCCTGGAAGATCATCGCTACTTCGGCACCTACCAGATTGCGGCGCTCTTTTTCCGAGATACGCTGCAAATCCTGGCCGTTAAATTCCAGCTTTTCCGCCATCACGCGACCCGGATAATCAATCAGCCCCATAATCGCCAGTGAACTGACCGATTTACCCGAACCGGATTCACCCACAATCCCGACCACTTCGCCCTGTTTCACGCTGTAGCTGATGCGGTCTACGGCGCGGAATGGTGCGCTTTCGTCACCGAAATGCACCGATAATTTATCTATATTTAATAACGCCATCTCGAACCTCTTACTGCTTCAGTTTGGGATCGAGCGCGTCACGCAGACCGTCACCCATCAGGTTAAATGCCAGCACCGTCAGCAGGATCGCCAGACCAGGGAAGGTCACGACCCACCAGGCGCTTTGCGCGAACTGCAACACGTCGGAGAGCATGGTGCCCCACTCCGGCGTTGGCGGTTGTGCCCCCATGCCGAGGAAACCAAGAGCAGCCATATCGAGAATGGCGTTAGAGAAACCGAGCGACGCCTGGACAATCAGCGGCGCAAGGCAGTTGGGAAGAATATTGATAAACATCTGCCGCAGCGCCCCGGCTCCCGCCACGCGGGAAGCGGTCACGTAGTCGCGGTTCACCTCCACCAGCACGGCGGCGCGAGTTAAGCGGACATAGTGCGGCAAGGCAACGAAGGTCAGCGCCAGCGCGGCGTTACCAATCGACGGGCCGAAGATAGCCACCAGCACCAGCGCCAGCAGCAGGCTTGGCAGCGCCAGCATGATATCGACCACGCGCATGATGATGTTATCGACCAGGCCGCCGAAGTAGCCGGCGATCAGGCCGAGAATAACGCCCATAATCAGCGATAACACCACCACCAGACAGCCAACCAGCAGCGACAAGCGTGCGCCGTACATCAGGCGCGACATCACATCGCGACCGACGTCATCAGTGCCCAGCAAGTGCGCCATGCTGCCGCCTTCCTGCCAGGCTGGCGGGGCGAGCAGCGCATCGCGGAACTGTTCCGCCGGGTTATAGGGTGCAATCCAGTTGGCAAAGATCGCGATAAACAGCACGATGACGACATAAACCAGTCCGACGACCGCGCCTTTGTTGCGTTTAAAATAGTGCCAGAACTCCTGTAAAGGGGTCATCGGCACCGGTGCAGTAATCACTTTATTTTCAGTAACCTGTGACATGATGTTCCCTTACTTCTTATGACGAATACGCGGGTTCACCACGCCGTACAGCAGATCGACCAGCAGGTTGACGAGGATAATCATCGTCGCCACCAGCAATACGCCGCCCTGCACCACTGGATAATCGCGGCGTTGCAGTGCGTCAATCAACCAGCGACCAAGACCGGGCCACGAGAAGATGGTTTCAGTCAGAATCGCCCCCGCCAGCAGCGTCCCTACCTGTAGGCCAATAACGGTTACCACCGGCAGCATGGCGTTACGCAGCGCATGGACGATAATCACCCTAAGGCGGGTCAACCCTTTGGCTCGCGCGGTGCGGATGTAATCCTCGCCCAGCACTTCCAGCATGGAGGAGCGCGTCATACGCACAATGACCGCTAGCGGAATTGTGCCCAGCACCATCGCAGGTAAGATCATATGGGCGACGGCATCGATAAAGTTGCCGTCTTCACCCCAGATGGCGGTGTCGATTAGCATAAAACCGGTTAACGGATTGGAATCATCGAGGAACACCATATCGCTCACGCGACCGGAGACGGGCGTCAGGTTCCAGTGCACCGAAACCAGCATGATCAGCATCATGCCCCACCAGAAGATCGGCATCGAGTAGCCGGTCAGCGCCAGGCCAACCGCAGTGTGATCGAAAATGGAACCGCGTTTAACCGCAGCCAGCACACCAACCGGAATACCGACTGCCGTAGCAAAAATCATCGCGCAGACGCCAAGTTCCAACGTGGCCTGGAAGCGCGGCACGAACTCTTCCCAAACCGGGATGCGGCTTTTCATTGAAATGCCAAGATCGCCATGCATAACGCCCCAAATGTAATGGAGATACTGCTGCCACATCGGTTTATCTAAGCCGAGTTCAGCCAGCAGCTGCGCGTGACGCTCTGGGGAGATCCCACGTTCGCCCGCCATGATCATCACCGGATCGCCGGGGATCATGTGGACAAAGGCAAAAGTGAGAAGGGTAATACCGATAAACGTGGGGATGACGAGTCCCAAACGTCGGAGAATAAACTGCAACATAACCCGGATTCTCTATAGTGACCCGCAGCCTGGAACTGCGTGTCTGTATTGCTCACCAATCAATTCCCGCCCGTGCCGGACAGGGAATGAAGTATTGCTGCCGGATGGCGCTGTGCGCAGAGGCACAGCACCACCGGGTATGGCTTTTAATTATTCGATAGAGACGTTTTCGAAGTGATGTTTGCCTAATGGATCAACCACATAGCCTTTAACTTCTTTGCGTACCGGTTCAAACACGGTGGAGTGAGCGATGATCAGTGCCGGAGCCTGATCGTGCATCACTACCTGTGCTTGTTTGTACAGTTCAACGCGCTTGTTGTGGTCGTCGGTGGCACGCGCCGGTTGAATCAGATCTTCAAACGGTTTGTAGCACCATTTTGAGTAGTTGGAGCCTTGTTCAGAGGCGGCGCAGCTGAACAGGGTGGCGAAGAAGTTATCCGGATCCCCGTTATCGCCAGTCCAGCCCATCATTACCGTTTGGTGCTCGCCATCTTTCGCACGCTTGAGGTACTCGCCCCATTCGTAAGTGACGATTTTGGCCTGTACGCCCACTTTCGCCCAGTCTGCCTGAATCATCTCCGCCATGCGGCGAGCGTTCGGGTTATACGGACGTTGTACCGGCATCGCCCACAGGTCGATGGAGAAACCTTTTTCCAGACCCGCTTCTTTCAGCAAGGCTTTCGCTTTTTCAGGATCGTAGGTGTAGTCCTGAACGTCGTCGTTATAGCCCCACATGGTTGGCGGGATCAGGTTTTTCGCTGCTACGCCCGCGCCCTGATAAACCGCTTTGATGATCGCGTCTTTGTTCACCGCGTAGGTCAGAGCCTGGCGAACTTTCACGTCATCGAGCGGTTTTTTCTGCACGTTATACGAGAGATAACCGACGTTCAGCCCCGGCATTTCCATCAGATTGATGGATTTATCCTGCTTCATGCGAGCGATATCTGCCGGGTTCGGGTACGGCATCACCTGGCATTCATTCTTCTGCAATTTCGCATAACGCACGGAAGCGTCAGGAGTAATAGAGAAGACCAGCGTATCGATCTGCGGTTTGGTGCCCCAGTAGCCATCAAACGCTTTGTAGCGAATACGGGAATCTTTTTGATACTGCTGTAACTGGAACGGGCCGGTGCCGATCGGGTTGAGGTCCAGTTTTTCCGGCGTACCGGCTTTCATCATCGCGTCAGCATATTCTTTTGACAGAATAGAGGCGAAGTCCATTGCCAGGTCAGCGAGGAACGGCGCTTCCGGGCGAGTCAGCACGAACTGAACGGTGTTATCGTCCACCTTTTTCACTTCGCTGATCAACTCCGGCAAGCCCATGCCTTCGAAGTATTCGTAGCTGCCGCCAGAGACTTTATGGTATGGGTTTTGCGCGTTTTTCTGACGATCAAACGAGAACACCACGTCATCGGCGTTCAGTTCGCGCGTCGGTTTGAATTCTTTGTTGTCGTGCCACTTCACACCTTTACGCAGATGGAAGGTATAGGTTTTACCGTCTTCGCTGATTTCCCACTTTTCAGCGAGGCCCGGGATCACTTCGGTGGTGCCGATTTTAAATTCAACCAGGCGGTTATAAAGCGGTACGGAAGAGGCGTCATAGGTGGTGCCGGAGGTAAACAGCTGCGGGTTAAACCCTTCTGGCGAACCTTCTGAGCAATAAACCAGAGTTTTAGCCTGAACACTTGCTGCGACGGTCATAGCCACCAGGCTGAGACCAAGCTTCAGCATCCCTGACTTTTTCAAGGAAATACGCATTATTCTGCTCCAATTGTGATGTTTGTTGTTTTAACCCTTTGCAGTGGGTTGTCGCTGCCTGACCTTTTTTGTTTTTTGCCCGGTCGGGTCAACGTTATGAGGTGGGGATGCCGTACTAATTAACATCAGTGTAACAGTGCGGATCCTCCATAAAATGCCCCTCGTGACCTACAATCTGTCAACAGAATGTGAAAACGTCAATACAGCTAACCGGGATTTACACCAACGGTGAGAATCCACAAACAAAGATTAAAAAAACTTCAAACCGCTATTTGCAGCAGAGAAATTTGTGCTACTCCAACATAACCAGAACAATCAGCTTAATATTTAGCAACAATTGGTGATTAAGTTTTATGCATTTAATGAAAAAAATCTGAGGAAAAGGTGGATATCTGAGCGATTAATACCATGAACGCTAAAACGCACAGCGGAAAATGCCAGCGCCAGCCATAAGTAACGCAATAATAGATTTAAGCAAATATAAAAAAAGACAATGGATTCTGTCACAAATTCGTTAATGGATAGTGAGATGTGGGGCGCAAATTTGGCAGGGAAATGTGTGGTGTGTAGGTTGGATAAAGCGGTCGCGCCGCATCCGACAATGGGCCGGCACATTTGCCTGATGCGACGCTGGCGCGTCTTATCAGGCCTACCGGAAGAGATGCAATTTATTGAATTAGTACAACCCTGTAGGTCGGATAAGGCGTTCACGCCGCATCCGACAATGGGCTGGCACATTTGTCTGATGCGACGCTGCTGCGTCTTATCAGGCCTGGGTTCGAGCGGGCACAGATGCAAAAAAGCCTGCTCGTTAAGCAGGCTTTTCGAATTTGGTCGGTGATAGAGGATTCGAACCTCCGACCCCTTCGTCCCGAACGAAGTGCGCTACCAGGCTGCGCCAATCACCGAATGCGGGGCGCATCTTACTGCGCAGATACGCCCTCGTCAATCCCTTAATAGCAAAATGCCTTTTGATCGGCGAGAAAGTCAGCAGGCCGTTTAGTTAGCCACAACGGTCTTCGCTTGCGGGATGTGACACCAGTTGTTGTTTTCGTTAATTCCACCATCCGGTGAAGTATAGCCGAGACAGCCCATGATGGTGTCGTACAGCTCTACGTGACGGCGCGGTACTTTCATATCGGCTTCTTTTTTCAACTGCGCGAATGCCTGCGCATTGGCCGGATTTTCCAGATATTTATCTGACATCCAGACCATCATCGGTACGCGGAACTGCTCCGGTGGTGCATATTCGCGTGGTGTACCATGCAAGTGCTCACGCTCGTTAATCGACTCACCGTGATCCGCTGCATAGAAAATAATGGCCTTCTTATCGCGGAATCTGTCGATCACCGAGTCGATAAAATGATCTACGTAGGTAATGGAGTTATCGTATGAGTTAATCATCGGCGCTCTTGGACATTTGCGATCAATTGCATAACACTCTGGCTTCCACTGGGCAAACTCACGTGGATAACGCTGAGTATAGTTGTAGTGCGACCCTTTGGTATGCAGCACAATCAGATGCTTACCTTCTGGTTTTTTCTCCAGAGAACGTTCAATTTCATTAACCAGCAACATGTCGTCTACCGCTTTCCCACGGTTACGTGGCTCAGCCGCGATTTGCTCACGGTAGGCAATGTTGTCAGCCATGGTATTGCTGTAGAACCACATCTCGCTCTGCATGGCGTACAAATCAGAGCTAAAACCCAACTGCTTGAGAACCGCAAATACGTTCTGCTCTTTGAGCGTACGTTGAGGGTTATCTTCCGTTCCGCCCTCACGAACAAACATACAGCGTAGTGATAATTTAGTCGCGGTATCGCAAGAATAACCACGGTACATCACCAGATTTTTCTCTTTCGCCAGCTTCGGCGTGGTATCACGCTCGTAACCCAGCATCCCCATATGATCCCAACGCGTGGTTTCACCAATAATGAAAATCACATAGGTGTCGTCGAGATTTTGCGTCGGGGTATAGGTGAATTTTTTCGCCGGATTCATCAACGAACGATTGTCAGAAGATTCATCCACTTGCGCCCAGGCGTACAGACCCAGCGCAGAAAGCCAGTTCGAGGGTAAATAAGAGTTCGCCAGCACCCCGCCATAACTTGGCATATCCACCCCAGCCATGCGGTCTGCACGCTTTTGTGCTACATCCATAAGACGGATTGGGCCCCATACCAGCAAGCCCGCTAACAGCACAGTAAGCGCGCTACGCCAGCGTGTTTTCGGGGTACAAAGCTGACGCCAGAAGGTGTCTTGTGAGCGGTTCATCCAGATAAAGAGCAACGGGATAATACTCACCAGTACAACCCATGCGATAAGTGTCCAGCCAACCACTTCTTTCGACAGGTCGATGTCGGTGGTCATCACCGAAGCGACAATCCCGTAGCCAATCATGACGTTCATAAATGTCATGTAGTAACTGGCTCCGGCAGAAATCAGCACCAGCAATGAAGCCAGCACTTTCCAGGCCGTTCTGCCAAAGAGTGAAATTAAGCGTAAAAAGAAGAAGGTTGCCAGAACCGTCCCTGCCAGTTCGATAACCGCCGAGACACCATTAAGAAAAGTGAAGTTATGCGCGTAACCATCAAACCGACGGAAATAGACTGCGCAATTCATAAACAAACCAATATAGACAGCGAGCAAAAAGCTTAGCTTTTGCTGCGTTATCGTTTTGATATATCTCATGCAAACAAACCCTGGAAAAACAGGTGATAACACCCTGCATAATGGCCTTTCAAGCCAGGCAAGGGAAAAGTGCGAAGGTCGTCAGATAAGGAAAATCTGCACACGCTGATAAGTAGACCACAGCAAAGGGAAAAAGTGTGGGGAAAGAGTGTGCGTGAAGCACAAATTTACAAAAATACAAGTATGAAAGGAGACTTTCATTAATTGAACACTTAAAAGGGCCAGCTAACTGGCCCCGACTTTATCAATGACTCATCCTGAATTGTTTTGATACATTGGCTCATTCACGGTGAAAAATGTGCCACTCTATCTCAGGACGAGACTGAAACCAGTCGCCAAACTTAACCATGCACCTCACGAAACGCCCTGAGCCCTGGTTGGCGAATGGTCGTAGAGAGCGCCAGTGACAGAATCAACAGGGCGAAAATCACGTAGAAGGTCACATAGAAACCGCCAAACAGTGAGGCAATAATCGAGCCGCAAATACTACCAATACCGAAACCGAGGTAAATTACACCGTAGTTTTTCGCCAGATTATTAAGTCCAAAGAACTCGCTGACCAGTGACGGGAACACCGTGATTGTACCGCCGAAGTTAAAGGCCACGCAGGCAATCGCTGCGAAGAACGTTAACGCATTGAGTGGAGCAAACAGTAGTGCCGCCATGCCCACCAGCGAAACTACCTGTCCAATGGTGATGACCCGAATACGAGCAATTTTGTCAGACAGAATACCCAACACCAGACGACCAGAAAGGTTAGCAATAGAAATAACCGTCACTGCATTGGCTGCGGAAATTGCATCAAGATGCGCCAGACTCTGGGCGATATCTTTCGCCACCCCAATTACATACAGACCGCTCATGCAGGCAGTCAGGAACATCACCGCTAACATCCAGTATTGTGGTTTTCGCATCGACTCTGCCAGAGTGAAATCATTTTCCACCACACCATTATGGGTTTTGACTTCCTGTTTCGGCGCATCTTTCATTAAGGTCGCACCAAAAACAATCATCACCAGCGCAATCGCACCCCAAATTATAAAGGTTTTTTCCAGACCGACCGTTTCCAGCAGTTGCGTGTCGATAAATTTGAAACCCAGGCTACCCAGGCCATAGGAACCAATGGCGAATGCGGAGATCAAACCTTTACGTTCCGGGAACCACTTCACGCAGTTAGAGAGCGTCAGCAAGTAACCCGCGCCATCTGCCAGACCGACCAGCACACCGGCACTCAGCCACAGCATCATCAGGTTGTTGGAATGCGCGGTCAGGAAGAAGCCTAATCCCAGCAAAATACCGGAAGCCATAGTGACGCGTTTAACGCCAAAACGTTCCTGTAATTTTCCCGCGACAGAAGAAGAAATTGCCAGTCCCAGACTCAACAGGCCAAAAGAAAATGCCACCTGGCTTACCGGTGCATCTAGTTTGGCGGAAAGTGCACCGTTAAACAGGCTCCAGGTATAAACCGAACCCAGGGCAAACTGGGTAATAATAGTACCGATAAGCGTCAGCCAGCGCGTACGTTGATAGTTGGAAGGTGTCATGGCAGTGTTCCTGCATTAATAAAAAGGAAAGGTCTCTGCCGACAACCATATCGAAGTGCACTTTATGCCAGGGGAAAAACGGCATGAAATGCCATCAGAACGGAATGAAATGCCTTAGTTCAGGAATGAATGACGTGACAAATATTCACCGCAATAATAATTATGTCAGTTAGTACCCACTATCAGCACAATGATTGTTATACACGGCCTTGAATTGTAAATGACAAGTTAAAATCTGGCGCTAACGCCCATGCTATACAAATAATCATTATTATTGTTGCTGTTTTCTGCCTGAGATAACGCGGCATAAGCGGCAATATTTGGATTAAGCAACATATCGGCTCCCACCGTCACATCAAGCCAGTTGCCGTTCTGATTTGTCGCCGTCATGCGGCTCAGGCCTGATTGAGCCTTCCAGATATTCTCGCCAAATTGCTGGTTATAGCTGATTTGCGCCCAGGGACGAAAATCACCAAGCCGGGAATCAACACGCCAGCCTAATGTACTGACGCTGGCATGCCATAACGGATCGGTCAATGTTGCAGTGCTGTCGCCAAACTCGTTATACATCGAATTGGTCGTACCATCATAATGCAATGCGGCGACTGGGCCTGTTGTAACATGTTCATATAAAGGGAAATTCCAGCCCATACTCATACTGCTGGTCACATCCACAGGCGTATCCTCCGCCAGATTGACTTCCAGTCCCAGCGCCCTTTGGCTACTTTGAATACGTTGCGACAAAATATCATTGTAATCAGGTTGGTGATCGCTATCCCAGGTATAACGCTCCGTAGTATGCCCAGGCTGCGTATCAACGATATATTCTTGTTGCCAGGCATAAGCTGTGTTGAGAAAAAGAGAACTGGTTACAACGCTCGCCAGCAAACTTAACGTCCAGTGGCCACCGCATTTTTTTATGATCATTAACACGACTCCAGGAAAGAGCCGAATTCGGCGATATTATTGTCATTGTATGAAGGATATCGGGCATATTAGCCCTGTATTAAATATTGACTTTTTCACCGATGCGTCAAGAAAAGCAGGTGAAATTTTTACGACCGGGTATATAACGAGGGAAAGTATGGAACGTTGCGGCTGGGTGAGTCAGGATCCACTTTATATTGCCTACCACGATAATGAGTGGGGCGTGCCTGAAACCGACAGTAAAAAACTGTTCGAAATGATCTGCCTTGAAGGACAACAGGCTGGGTTATCCTGGATTACCGTCCTCAAAAAACGTGAAAATTATCGAGCTTGTTTTCATCAATTTGATCCCGTCAAGGTTGCGGCAATGCAGGAATACGATATCGAAAGACTGGTACAGGATGCCGGGATTATTCGCCATCGTGGAAAAATCCAGGCCATTATCGGCAATGCGCGCGCTTACCTGCAAATGGAGCAAAACGGCGAACCGTTTGCCGACTTTGTCTGGTCGTTCGTAAACCACCAGCCACAAGTGACACAAGCCAGAACATTGAGCGAAATCCCTACTTCAACGCCCGCCTCCGACGCGCTCTCCAAGGCTCTGAAAAAACGCGGCTTTAAGTTTGTTGGCTCGACGATTTGTTACTCCTTTATGCAGGCATGTGGGCTGGTGAATGATCATGTGGTTAGCTGCTGTTGCCATCCGGAGAACAAAACATGATTCGGGAAGCGCAACGTTCGGAACTGCCCGCGATTCTGGAGTTATGGCTGGAAAGCACAAGCTGGGGACATCCCTTTATAGAAACAAGCTATTGGCGTGACTGCATTCCGCTGGTACGTGATGCATATCTTGCCAACGCCCAAAACTGGGTGTGGGAAGACGATGGTGAATTTCTCGGTTTTGTCAGCATTATGGAGGGACGATTTCTGGCAGCAATGTTCGTTGCACCGAAGGCCATCAGGCGCGGTATCGGTAAGGCGCTGATGCAATATGTACAGCAGCGCCATCCCCATTTGTTGCTGGAGGTTTATCAAAAAAACCAACCGGCGCTAGATTTTTACCATGCGCAGGGGTTTCATATTGTCGACTGCGCATGGCAGGAGGAAACCCAACTCCCTACCTGGATTATGGATTGGCAGGCGGATCAAACGCCGTAAGCGACAGCTCCGGGCCATTATATTTTTCCAGCCACGCCAGCGCCGTGTTACCCGCACAGCCATTCCCCAGCCGCGAGCTGGGAAGGTCTTTAGTTAGCACGTTAACCGCACCATTTTTACAAATGGCGCCAGCAGATAAATCCAGATCTGGCCATGCACCTTCGTGAATACAAATCACGCCTGGCTTAATACCTTCGCTAATGACTGCTCCGGCAAGGATTTGCCCGCGCGAGTTCCACACCCGAACTGTATCGCCATCTTGTATGCCGCGCGCCCGCGCATCCTCTGGGTGAATGGTGACAGGTTCACGATTTGCCACCGCATACAATTCGCGTAGAGAACTATAATTCAGCTGACTGTGCAGACGATGTGCCGGGTGAGCAGAAAGTATCTGCAACTGTTCCGGTTCGGCATTGCCCTGCCACTCATCCGGCTCCAGCCACGTTGGATGTCCCGGACAATCCCGGTAACCATAATCCGCAATGCGCTGCGAGAATATTTCAATCTTGCCGCTGGCGGTTTTTAACGGATGAGCCTGCGGATCGCGGCAGAAATCGGCGAAGCGAATAAACCGCTCACTGTCTGGGTTTTCCGGCATCTCAATTAATTGGTTGGCTTCCCAAAATTCATCAAATGGCGGCAATTGTACCTGCTGACTTGCCCCACGCTGCCGGGCGACGTTATAAAACGTTTCCAGCCATTGCAGCTCACTTTTTCCTTCCGTAAATCGCGCATAACCGCCCTTTTCCCACCGTTCGCTTAATTCAGCAAAAACATCAAAATCATTACGTGCTTCATCACGCGGTGGCACCACTTGTTTCATCGGCACCAGATGCTGATTGCTGTAATCTCCGGTCATAGTGAGATCATTACGCTCAAACGAGGTGGTTGCAGGGAGGACAATATCGGCGTGTTTCGCCGCCGCCGTCCAGAAGCATTCAGATATCACCACCAGCTCTGGTTTTTGCCAGGCGCGGATCAGGCGATTAGTATCCTGATGATGAGTAAAGTTGGCGCCGCCCGCCCACCAGATAAAACGAATATCCGGAAAATGTCGGTTCATGCCGTTGTGTTGATATGCGCCACCGGGGTTTTCTAATGCTTCAACGATACGGGCAACGGGGATTTTATCTACTGCATCGGTACCGCCAGGCAAACTACTCTGCATGGAAGAGAGCACCGCAGCGCGGCGGGTCGGATTGCCGCCATTAGCAAAATGGTAAGAAAGGCCAAAACCGCCACCGGGTGTGCCGATTTGCCCCAACATTGCCGCCAGCGTGACGATCATCCAGTGTTTTTGCTCACCAAACTGCTGGCGCTGCATTCCCCATCCCGCCATCAGCATCGTAGTGTTTTGGTGGAAAATAGCCGCCAGCTCGCGAATTTTCTCCGCTGAAATGCCGCAAATCTCCGCCGCCCATTCGGCGGTTTTCGCTATTCCGTCGTTCTCACCCAGCAAATAAGAAGCGAAGATGTCATAACCCGTGGTGCAACGCGCCAGAAACGCCTCGTCGTGCCAGCCATTTTCCACCAGCGTATGGGCGATCCCCAGCATTAGCGCCACATCGGTGCCCATATGTGGCGCTATCCACTCCATTTTATCGCCAAAGAAATCGACGGTTTCCGATCGCATTGGATCAATGCAGATCAGCTTTTTCCCGCTATCACGCAATGCGGAAAAATAAGAAAGTCCCTGCTCATCAGACGCATTCCACGCAATTTTCAGCGTATTTAGAGGGTTAGCACTCCACAGCACCACCACATCGCTATGTTGCAGCACCAGCGGCCAGCTGGTCTGCTGCTGATAGACTTCGCTACCCCCCACGACATACGGCATGATCGCCTGTGCCGCGCCGGTCGAATAATCCCCCAGATGTCCGGTATAACCGCCTGCCAGCGCCATATAGCGTTGTAATAAAGTTGACGCTTTATGCAATACACCGTTTGAACGCCAGCCGTAGGAACCAGCAAAAATCGACGCTGGTCCATAAGCATCACGAATACGTTTATGTTGGTGGTGGATGAGCTCCAGCGCCTCATCCCAACTCACGCGAACAAATTCATCCTGCCCACGAATGCCTTGCGGGGTTTCTGGAGACGCGAGAAAGCCTTTGCGCACCATTGGAAATCGCACCCGCGTATTGCTGTGAACCTGGTCGCGAACCGCGCTCTGCAAGGAGTTTTCCAGCTCTGTTGCTAACGCGCCACGCGAGCTAAACACGGTTTCGCCGTCGGTTTCAACCAGCATGGGTCCCCAGTGGGCGGCAGTAAGAACGGAATAACGTGAGGATGAATTGGCCAAACCGAAGGCTCCTGAAAGGTTAGATGTATTGAGCAGTTAAATATTACTTACAAATTTCCGAGTATTCCCAGGAATAATCTTCATGTTCACACGGCATAATCTCCCGCCACGGCACCCGTGAACAAGAATAAAAAGGTTATTAAGGATTAACAATGAAGAAACGTGTTTATCTTATTGCTGCCGTCGTGAGCGGCGCTCTGGCGGTATCTGGCTGTACAACTAACCCTTACACCGGCGAACGTGAAGCAGGTAAATCTGCTATCGGTGCAGGTCTGGGCTCTCTCGTTGGCGCGGGTATTGGCGCACTCTCTTCTTCGAAGAAAGATCGCGGTAAAGGTGCGCTTATTGGCGCAGCCGCTGGCGCGGCCCTGGGCGGCGGCGTTGGTTATTACATGGATGTGCAGGAAGCGAAGCTGCGTGACAAAATGCGCGGCACCGGCGTTAGCGTAACCCGCAGCGGGGACAACATTATCCTTAACATGCCGAACAATGTGACCTTTGACAGCAGCAGCGCAACTCTGAAACCGGCTGGTGCTAACACGCTGACTGGCGTGGCAATGGTGCTGAAAGAGTATCCGAAAACAGCGGTTAACGTGATTGGTTACACCGACAGCACGGGTGGTCACGACCTGAACATGCGTCTCTCCCAGCAGCGTGCGGATTCCGTTGCCAGCGCGTTGATCACCCAGGACGTGGACGCCAGCCGCATCCGTACTCAGGGTCTTGGCCCGGCTAATCCGATCGCCAGCAACAGCACCGCAGAAGGAAAAGCGCAAAACCGCCGCGTAGAAATCACTTTAAGCCCGCTCTAATCCCTTTCATGCCGGGTGATGCAGAAATCACCTGGCATTCTTCAGTTTTCCTTCATCATGTTTCAGGCTAAGGTGATCGCCTTATCAGTGAATGGAGAGAAGAATGAAGCCGTCCGTTATCCTCTACAAAGCCTTACCTGATGATCTACTGCAACGCCTGCAAGAGCATTTCACCGTTCACCAGGTAGCAAACCTCAATCCACAAACCATCGAACAAAACGCGGCGATTTTTGCCGAAGCTGAAGGTTTACTGGGTTCAAACGAGAATGTTGATGCCGCATTGCTGGAAAAGATGCCAAAACTGCGTGCCACATCAACTATCTCCGTCGGCTATGACAATTTCGATGTCGACGCGCTTAACGCCCGAAAAATCCTGCTGATGCATACGCCAACCGTATTAACAGAAACCGTCGCCGATACGCTGATGGCGCTGGTGTTATCTACCGCTCGCCGGGTTGTGGAGGTAGCAGAACGCGTAAAAGCAGGTGAATGGACCGCCAATATCGGCCCGGACTGGTACGGCATTGATGTTCACCATAAAACACTGGGCATTGTCGGGATGGGACGGATCGGCATGGCGCTGGCACAGCGCGCGCATTTTGGCTTCAACATGCCAATTCTCTATAACGCTCGCCGCCACCATAAAGAAGCAGAAGAACGCTTTAACGCCCGCTACTGCGATCTGGATACGCTGTTACAAGAATCAGATTTCGTTTGCCTGATCCTGCCGCTAACTGAAGAAACTCATCACCTGTTTGGCGCGGAACAATTCGCCAAAATGAAATCCTCCGCTATTTTCATTAATGCAGGGCGTGGCCCGGTAGTTGACGAAAATGCGCTGATTGCAGCGTTGCAGAAAGGGGAAATTCACGCCGCTGGTCTGGATGTCTTCGAACAAGAGCCATTGCCAGTAGATTCGCCGTTGCTCTCAATGGCAAATGTCGTTGCAGTACCGCATATTGGTTCAGCCACTCATGAGACGCGTTATGGCATGGCTGCCTGTGCCGTGGATAATTTGATTAATGCGTTGCAGGGGAAGGTTGAGAAGAACTGTGTGAATCCGCACGTCGCGGACTAAGCCGCGACTGCGTGGAGTAAAGCCCGATAATCGCTCGGGCTTTTACTCTTTATTGGGTTGCAGTAACTGCCGTAGTCCAGGCCTGATTAAACGCCTGATGCTGTGCCGGTAATGGCGCAATCAGTTTGTTATATTCACTCGCCTGCTGTGAAGTCGGGAACTGGATGCCATTCGCGACAAAGCTCACCTGAGTACCTTGTTGAGCGATGTAGTCCCCCACCATCACCAGTTGCTGCGTAAACGTTTGAGCCGCCGGAATCAGCGGTTGCAACGCATCAGCTGGGGTCGTCACTACTTTAGTGAATGCCTGATCAAAGACCGGTTTCAGGTCATCGGTCTGTTTTAGCGCAGAGTGTGCGGCATCGGCCTGCAACTTCGCATTTTGCAATTGTTGCGCCAGTACGCCCAGAGATCCGTTCATTTCACGCAGTGGACCACTTTGCGTGACATAATCCTGTGGTACGCGAATCGCGTTAACGCTGTCTACAACCGGACGCAGACCGGAATCCATCGCCTGATTAACCTGTTGGGAATAGCCATACAGGATCGCGTAATCAGAGACAAAAGGACCAAACTGTTTTTTCTGATCGGCAGTCAGGGTTGGTAGACGTTCACCGCTACGCATCACTGTATTCTGCAGGAAGTCGATAAACGCTTTACGCTGATCGCCTTCTTTATCAAAACACCCACTCAGGCTAACTACCATTAATAACGCCGCAAGAGGCGCAAACCAGCGAGAGCAGGACTTTCCTGTCGCCATTTTCTTACTCCTTTCACCCAAAAAAAGCGCACAACGACACACGCGTGTCTGACGCTGACAAGGATAGTCCAGGACAGGCTTACAGGATACCCTTTATGCATAATCTTCCTGGGAAAATGATGTAGAAAATGAAGAAGAGTTAATTTGTTGTTTTATTGTTAAAAACAGGCATTACTATTGCGTTTTTGTGGCCAGCCCCTCCCTTCTCTTGGTAGCCAAATTTTCGGAATCTTTACAATCCCAGGACGCAACGAAATATATCGGCATTAATCATATTGTTAGGCGACTATAAGTCACGGCAACTTAGCAGCTGAATCGAATCATACTTAAATCACTCACGGGTTTCTCCCCGCTGTGTCTGCTTTTCCCGACTATTCTTAATGAGCTTCGATGAAATTCACGATCCCGCAGTGTGATTTGAGGAGTTTTCAATGGAATATAAAGATCCAATGCATGAGCTGTTGAGTAGCCTGGAACAAATTGTTTTTAAAGATGAAACGCAAAAGATTACCCTGACGCACAGAACAACGCCTTGTACCGAAATTGAGCAATTACGTAAAGGGACAGGGTTAAAAATTGATGATTTCGCCCGGGTTTTGGGCGTATCAGTAGCCATGGTGAAAGAATGGGAGTCCAGACGCGTAAAGCCTTCCAGTGCCGAACTAAAATTGATGCGCCTGATCCAGGCCAACCCAGCATTAAGTAAACAGTTGATGGAATAGACTTTTATCCACTGTATTGATGTTTACGGTCCTGATGACAGGACCGTTTTCCGACCAATTAATCATAAATATGGAAAATAATTGTTGCATCACCATTCAATGCGTGGCTTAATGCACATCAACGGTTTGACGTACAGACCATTAAAGCAGTGTAGTAAGGCAAGTCCCTTCAAGAGTTATCGTTGATACCCCTCGTAGTGCACATTCCTTTAACGCTTCAAAATCTGTAAAGCACGCCATATCGCCGAAAGGCACACTTAATTATTAAAGGTAATACACTATGTCCGGTAAAATGACTGGTATCGTAAAATGGTTCAACGCTGACAAAGGCTTCGGCTTCATCACTCCTGACGATGGCTCTAAAGACGTGTTCGTACACTTCTCTGCTATCCAGAACGATGGTTACAAATCTCTGGACGAAGGTCAGAAAGTGTCCTTCACCATCGAAAGCGGCGCTAAAGGCCCGGCAGCTGGTAACGTAACCAGCCTGTAATCTCTGCTTAAAAGCACAGAATCTAAGATCCCTGCCAATTGGCGGGGATTTTTTATTTGAAAAAACGCTTTAAATGTAGAGAAGAGCAGTCGCAGGAGCAATCCAGATCTGGCACAGGAATATTCGGACAAAAGTCCGGCATGTGGCAATCACGACAGACCGCACCATCACAGCCGGTACAATCACAATCATTATTCTTCTTTTTACGTATACTCTCACCCAGGCGTTGTTTCTGCCTGATTGTCTGTGCTGCAAGTCGGCAATCTGCAAAACGCTGACGTATCTCGCTCCACCCAGCAAGAACACCTTTCTGTTGAATAATATTTTTGACGGCACCAGAACATCCCTGCGTTTGGTACAACACACTGTAAGCACAGCGATATCCTTTACGAGGAGAAAGATGTCGTTGATAAAACATTATCAATAGTAAAAGCAGCTTATTCATGAATGCTCCGAGCCATTCCTGTTCCCGATGTAAAAACTGATCTAATAGCCAAATCCATTCGCTTTTATTTTAAATAACATTCATTAAACAGATAAATTTGGGTGCAATGAGAATGCGCAACGCCGTAAGAAAGGCGGGAATAATTTCCCGCCAGAGACTCTTACTTTTTCAAATTGCAGGCTAAAAATGCCGCCAGCTCATAACTCCCCTGTTTAATATGCAATTCACACAGTGAATCTCTTATCATCCAGGTGAATAATAAAAGCGTGAAACAAATCACTATTAAAGAAAGTAATCTATATTTCTGCGGCATTCCCAGCCTCCTGTGTTGATTTCCAACGAGTAAGAGGCTAACCTTATGGTGTCTATGCATAGAGGGGCCTCACTTTGATTTATAGTCAGGTGGGGCTTTTCTCTGTCTGCCTTTTGGTGAATACCTGAGACAAACAGTCTCAAGCACCCAGACTTATTTTAGCGTAATAACTCTTTTCCTCTCCTTAATAAATTCCGAAAAAAAATCTCATGAAATTAATATATGAGATAATTTTTATTCAGCAGAAGATTATTACAGGTAGCTGTATTATTTAGTGATAAAAAAAGTCTGCCATCTGGCAGACTTTTTAACAAAGGAGTTATTACTGCAGTAAAGAAATATCCGCAACGCGCAGGAATAATTCGCGCAGTTTTTCCAGCATGGTCAGGCGGTTGATACGCAGATCTTTATCATCAACCATAACCATTACTTTATCGAAGAAGGCATCAACCGGTTCACGCAGCTCAGCCAGCTCGACCAACGCATCCTGGTAACGACCTTCAGCGAAGTACGGCTCCAGCTTGTCGCGCAATACGACCACCTGCATCGCCAGTTTAATTTCTTCCGGCTCTTTCAGGGTGGAGGCATTCACGCGATCGCTCAGCACTTCGTCTGATTTCGCCAGAATGTTAGATACACGCTTGTTCGCCGCCGCCAGTGCTGCCGCTGCTTCCAGGGTACGGAAGTGCGATACTGCTTTCATACGCGCATCGAAATCAGCCGGACGAGTCGGACGACGCGCCAGTACCGCCTGGATGGTGTCGACGGTGTAACCTTCGTCCTGATACCAGGCGCGGAAGCGACCGAGCATAAAGTCGATAACGTCATCAACCACATTGGCGTTAGTCAGCTTATCACCGTACAAGCGCACCGCTTCTTCGGTCAGCGTTTGCAGATCAAGATTGAGGTTCTTCTCAACGATAATACGCAGCACGCCCAGCGCCGCACGACGCAGCGCAAACGGGTCTTTATCACCTTTCGGATGCTGACCAATACCGAAGATGCCCGCCAGGGTATCCATCTTGTCAGCAATCGCCAGTGCACAGGCTACCGGGTTAGACGGCAGGGAATCACCAGCAAAGCGCGGTTGATACTGCTCGTTCAGCGCCACCGCGACATCTTCCGCTTCACCATCATGACGCGCGTAGTGCATACCCATAACGCCCTGGGTGTCGGTGAACTCAAAGACCATGTTGGTCATCAGGTCACACTTGGACAGCAGCCCCGCACGAGTTGCGTGGTTAACGTCAGCGCCAATCTGTTCAGCGATCCAGCCAGCCAGAGCCTGAATGCGGTCAGTTTTATCGCGCAGTGTCCCCAACTGTTGCTGGAACAGTACGGTTTGCAGGCGCGGCAGGTTATCTTCCAGACGTTTTTTACGGTCGGTGTTGAAGAAGAACTCGGCATCCGCCAGACGCGGACGAACGACTTTCTCGTTACCGGAAATGATCTGCTGCGGATCTTTCGACTCAATGTTGGCAACGAAGATAAAGTTCGGCAGCAGTTTGCCGTCATTCGCATACACCGGGAAGTATTTCTGGTCACCTTTCATGGTATAAACCAGTGCTTCAGACGGTACAGCGAGGAATTTTTCTTCGAATTTCGCGGTCAGAACAACCGGCCATTCAACCAGCGAAGCCACTTCTTCCAGCAGGCTTTCGCTTAAGTCAGCATTACCACCAATCTTACGCGCCGCTTCTTCAGCATCGGCTTTAATCTTCGCTTTACGCTCTTCGTAATCGGCAATGACTTTACCGCGCTCACGCAGAATTTCCGGATACTGATCGGCATTGTCGATGGTAATTTCCGGCTCACCCATAAAGCGATGTCCGCGAATTACGCGATCGGACTGAATACCCAGAATAGTTGCCGGAATGACTTTATCGCCCAGCAGCAAAGTTACGGTGTGCACCGGACGCACAAAGTGCACGTCAGACGCGCCCCAGCGCATCAGTTTCGGGATCGGTAATTTCGCCAGCGAAGTGGCTACCATGTTCGGTACAAGCGCCTCGGTGCTTTCGCCTTTCACGTGAGCGCGATACAGCAACCATTCACCTTTGTCAGTAGTCAGACGCTCAGCCTGGTCAACGGAGATCCCGCAGCCACGCGCCCAGCCTTCTGCTGCTTTACTCGGTTTGCCTTCGGCGTCGAAAGCCTGGGCAATCGCCGGGCCGCGTTTTTCGATTTCACGATCCGGTTGCGCTTCCGCCAGGTTAGCTACTTTCAGCGCCAGACGACGCGGAGCAGCAAACCATTGAACGGTGCCATGAGCGAGGCCAGCGTTATCCAGCTCCGCAGTAAAGTTCGCAGCAAAGGACTCAGCCAGGCTGCGCAGTGCTTTTGGTGGCAGCTCTTCAGTGCCGATTTCCACCAGAAAAGTTTTCTCAGACATAGCCGCCTCTTACTTATCTTTGTTGCACATCGGGAAGCCGAGGGCTTCACGGGAAGCGTAGTATGCTTCTGCCACTGCTTTGGTCAGGGTGCGAATGCGCAAAATATAACGCTGACGCTCGGTGACGGAGATAGCTTTACGCGCATCCAGCAGGTTGAAGCTGTGGGCGGCTTTCAGAATACGCTCGTAGGCAGGCAGCGGCAGCGGATTTTCCAGTGCCAGTAGCTGCTGCGCTTCTTTCTCGTACTGCTCGAAGCAGGTGAACAGGAAGTCCACGTCCGCGTATTCGAAGTTATAAGTGGACTGCTCCACTTCGTTCTGATGGAACACGTCGCCATAAGTGGTTTTACCCAGCGGGCCGTCGCTCCAGACCAGGTCATAAACACTGTCTACGCCCTGAATGTACATCGCCAGACGTTCCAGACCATAGGTGATCTCGCCGGTAACCGGTTTACACTCCAGACCACCAACCTGCTGGAAGTAAGTGAACTGAGTCACTTCCATGCCGTTCAGCCACACTTCCCAGCCCAGACCCCAGGCACCCAGCGTCGGGTTTTCCCAGTTATCTTCCACGAAACGAATATCGTGGATAGTCGGATCCATGCCCAGCTCTTTCAGAGAACCGAGGTACAGCTCCTGGATATTGTCCGGCGATGGCTTAATCACCACCTGGAACTGATAGTAATGCTGTAAGCGGTTGGGGTTTTCGCCGTAGCGACCATCGGTCGGGCGACGAGAAGGCTGGACATAAGCAGCCGCCATCGGTTCTGGCCCCAGCGCGCGCAGACAGGTCATTGGGTGAGAGGTTCCCGCGCCGACTTCCATGTCCAATGGTTGAACAATGGTGCAGCCCTGGCGAGCCCAGTAATCCTGTAAGGTCAGGATCAAGCCCTGGAAGGTCCTGGTATCAAACTTTTGCATATTATTTCGTGCTGGATACGTGTGGATTTAAAGGAAGGGATCAGTATACCCGCTGGATGGAAGATATACAGTACGAAACGGGAAAAAGCAGGGCTTAACGCATGGAAAGATGCAAAAAATGGCCATCTGCGTCAAAAGAACAGACAAACTGCTCTTTCCGAAAGGTATAGCCGCGCATTTCGTAACTCCCCTGGAACTGTTCAAATGCGGTGACGTCGATTTTTTGCTCGCCGGTGTTATAACGTTTTGCTGCCTGATCCTTGCACAAGGCTTCCATATTCAACGAACGCAGAGGATCAACTTTTACCCGTTGTGCTTTCTGTACGGGTGGCGGTGTCGAGCATCCCACTAACACCATAAGCGCCATTGCCGGAAAGAAATAGTTCATCATCATTAAATTACCGTCTGGTTTGCAGGTGAGTCTTATTATTTATATCGGTATAGTGGCTGATATCTTACGAATTTTCTTAAGCCTCTATAAGCTGTAGTGATAAAACTCAGATTATTCCAGTGCGCCAACCGAATGATTTATCGGTCAGACTTTTTTTAACCAGATACAGAGACACAGATGCAGCCCAAAATTTACTGGATTGATAACCTGCGAGGGATAGCGTGTTTAATGGTGGTGATGATTCACACCACTACCTGGTATGTGACCAATGCCCATAGTGTTAGCCCCATCACCTGGGATATCGCGAATATTCTAAATTCTGCCTCTCGTGTCAGCGTACCCCTATTTTTCATGATTTCCGGCTATCTCTTTTTTGGCGAACGTAGCGCCCAGCTGCGTCATTTCTTACGTATCGGCTTATGCCTGCTGTTTTATAGCACTGTCGCACTGCTCTACATTGCACTGTTTACTTCCATCAATGTGGAGTTATCGCTGAAAAATCTGCTGCAAAAGCCGGTGTTTTATCACTTATGGTTTTTCTTCGCGATTGCGGTGATTTATCTGGTTTCGCCGCTGATTCAGGTAAAGCACGTCGGCGGTAAAATGTTGTTGGTGCTAATGGTGGTGATTGGCATCATCGCCAACCCAAACACTGTGCCACAGAAGATCGACGGTTTTGAATGGCTACCAATTAACTTATATATCAATGGCGATACCTTTTACTACATCCTGTATGGCATGTTGGGCCGCGCCATTGGGATGATGGACACGCAACATAAGCCACTGTCGTGGATGAGCGCCGCACTGTTTATAGCCGGGGTATTTATTATCTCTCGTGGGACATTATATGAATTACGGTGGCGCGGAAATTTTGCCGATACCTGGTATCTTTACTGTGGGCCGATGGTTTTTATCTGCGCAATTGCGTTACTGACTCTGGTAAAAAATACACTGGATACGCGTACTGTTAGCGGGCTTGGACTGATATCCCGTCATTCTCTGGGTATATACGGGTTCCACGCGTTGATTATCCATGCGCTGCGCACCAGTGGTATTGAGCTTAAAAGCTGGCCAATACTGGATATTATTTGGATCTTTTGCGCGACGCTGGCAGCAAGCTTGTTACTTTCTGTGCTGGTGCAACGAATCGATAAAAACAGATTAGTGAGTTAAGTAAAAACCCGGTCACACTGGGCTGACCGGGCTTACCTGGATTATTCGCTATATTCTTCCTGCGCAGCCATCGTTTCTTTTGGGGCGTTGATTCCGGCATCACGGATATTTTTCTGCACCGCTACTGCACCAAACAAGCTTAAAAAGAAGGCCAGACCATAAAAGCCTTTTTCACTGAGTAATAACGTTGCATTCCACAGACCTACCATCAGTAACGCGACAGAGATGATAAATACCACCAGGCAGGTCATATAATAAATAGATGTGGTAGGAATACCTTCATACTTATCCCGAACGGTCTTTTGATAGGAAGCTGCCGAAAACAGCCCTAACACCAATACGGCAAAATAATATCCCTTTTCATTTAACTGCATCTCTGCATTCCATAGCCCCAACAGATAGGTAACGATACCACCAGCAAGAGCTACCCATGACACAATACTGAATGCCGGAGAATAGGTTGATATTTTGTTTTCCATCACAGATTTCCTTTCATTCCTGAACTATTAAGAGCTTTATGGCGATCATGCCGAGCGAAACAAGCGCATTTGACCAAACAAGCAAACAAAAAAGGCAATCGGGTAGATCACCATTTCATAAGCGTTAATGGGTGCGTTTAAAACGCCGATAAACAAAAGGCCGATAGTGATTAACGCAACTAACTGGCAAATGCGAATAAAGAAATCATCCAGTTGCCCGAGTTTCTCTGCGCGCAGATAGGCATAGTTGCCAAAAGTCCCCGTCATTAACACGCCAAGAAAATAGCCTTTGCCACTTAACAATGGACATGAGATCCATAATCCAATCAGATAAACCAGCGCCCCGACCACAAATAATAGTTTTGCCACAGTCTTTGAGGTTTTCATAACGATCTCCGTATCTACCGGTGATACATTACGAGTAACCAACGAAAGACAAAACTGAAAAACACCATTAACAAATGATTTTCAGAATAAATCCATATAAAAAATTAATATATTCTAAATATATATAGATGGAGATTATCCCCCGCCACATAAGGCAGGGGGAAATATTATGCCATTAGCGGCAGAAGTTGCTGATAGAGACGACGGAACGTTTCACGCCGTGGCTGATAAGCAGCATAACGCTGCGCGTTCGGCAGATGCGACTGTTCTAAAGGAAGTTGCGGCAACAACTCAATGAGAGATTTAACTGGATTTACCGCAATCTGTGCCAGCCTTGCTGCGCCTAATGCTGGCCCCACATCCCCCCCCGTGCGGTAATCCAGTTGCTGACCGCTAATATCCGCCAGCATCTGACGCCAGTACTCGCTACGCGCTCCGCCACCAATCAGTGTAATGCTTTGCGGTTGAATGCCACAGGCATGTACGACATCCATGCCATCCGCCAACGCATACCCCACGCCTTCCAGTACCGCGCGTGCCAGTTCTGCGGGGCCGTGTTGATGGGTGAGGCCGAAGAAAACGCCCTTTGCCTGTGGATTATTGTGCGGCGTACGCTCGCCAGAAAGATAAGGCAAAAACCAGACAGGATCGACGCTCTCATCGGCCTGCTGGGCTGCGGCAATTAAAACAGGGACATCACTCAGACCGGTTAATTTCGTCGCCCAGTCCAGACACGACGCCGCACTCAACATCACAGACATTAAATGCCAACGCTGCGGCAATGCATGACAAAAGCTATGTACGGCACTTTCCGGCTTACTTAGGAAACCTTCGCTCACCGCAAAATAAACGCCTGAAGTCCCCAGCGATAACATTGCCTGGTTGGCATCAACCATACCCACACCAACCGCGCCAGCCGCATTATCGCCGCCGCCCGCAACAACCGGCACTGCATTCATTCCCCACGCTTTTGCAACCTCAGGTAGCAAAGTGCCGGTAATTTCGCTGCCTTCGTATAATGCTGGCATCTGATCTCGAGATAACTGGCAAGCCTCCAGCATAACATCACTCCAGTCACGCTTTGCGACATCCAGCCACATGGTGCCAGCTGCATCAGACATATCACTGGCGAATTCTCCAGTCATCCGCAGACGCAAATAATCTTTCGGCAATAATACTTTGTCTACCTGAAGGAATATCTCTGGCTCATTTCGCTGAATCCACAGCAATTTAGGCGCGGTAAATCCGGGCATCATCAGGTTGCCTGTAATATCCCGCGACTGCGGAACTCGCGCTTCCAGCAAAGCACACTCCTCCGCGCAGCGCCCGTCGTTCCACAAAATGGCGGGACGTAGCACCCGCTGCTGAGCATCAAGTAAAGTTGCACCATGCATTTGCCCGGCAATACCCAATGCTTTAACGTCTCGCAGAGAATGCTGTTCACCCAGAGTTTTCATCGCGCGACCAGTCGCCAGCCACCACTGTTCCGGATCTTGCTCCGACCAGAGTGGATGCGGACGCGAAACGGTTAGTTTTTCCGTTTGCGAAGCGACCACTTCACCTTGCTCGTTGAGCAAAATAACTTTTACGCCCGATGTGCCAAGATCTATCCCGATATACATAGCGATTGTTCCTTAAAAAAATGCCCGGTATCGCTACCGATAACCGGGCTTGCGGACTGCACAATTAGCCGTTATTTGTCGAACAGATAATGATTTACCAGATTTTCCAGTTGCTCCTGGCGTCCACTCTGATGCACCGGCGCCAGATTGTTGTCCTGAGCATATTTTGCTAAATCAGCCAATGACATTTGGCCTTTCAGGATTTGCTGACCCAGTTCGCTATTCCAGCCGGAATAACGCTGCGCTACGCGTTTATCCAGTTCGCCGTCTTCAATCATGCGTGCTGCAATTTTCAGTGACAGCGCCATCGTATCCATCGCCCCAATATGACCGTAGAACAGATCGTATTTATCAGTGCTCTGACGACGTACTTTGGCATCAAAGTTCAGACCACCGGTCGTGAAACCACCTGCTTTGAGGATTTCATACATTACCAGCGCGTTCTCTTCCACGCTGTTCGGGAACTGGTCAGTATCCCAGCCCAATTGCGCGTCGCCACGGTTAGCATCGACAGAACCGAACAGACCAAGCGCAATGGCTGTGGCAATTTCATGGTGGAAAGAGTGACCCGCAAGCGTCGCGTGGTTCGCTTCAATATTCAGTTTAATCTCTTTTTCCAGGCCAAACTGTTTCAGGAAACCGTAAACCGTTGCGGCATCGTAATCATATTGATGTTTGGTCGGTTCTTGCGGTTTCGGTTCGATAAGCAGCGTGCCCTGGAAACCGATTTTATGTTTATGCTCAACCACCATCTGCATAAAGCGACCAAGCTGTTCACGCTCCTGACGAAGATCGGTATTCAACAGAGTTTCGTAACCTTCACGACCGCCCCACAGCACATAGTTTTCACCACCCAGTTTATGCGTTGCTTCCATCGCGGTAACAACTTGTGTAGCTGCCCAGCTAAAGACCTCGGGATCTGGGTTCGTCGCCGCGCCCGCGCCATAGCGAGGGTTAGTAAAGCAGTTAGCGGTTCCCCACAACAGTTTCACGCCGCTCTCTTCTTGCTTGCCAGCCAGCACATCGACCATTTGTGCAAAGTTATTGATGTACTCTTTTAACGATGTGCCTTCCGGGGAAACATCCACGTCATGGAAGCAATAAAACGGCACATGTAATTTGTGGAAAAACTCGAATGCGACATCGGCTTTACGCTTCGCCAGCGCCAGAGCTTCGCCAGGCTGCTGCCACGGACGATTAAAAGCGCCCACACCAAACATGTCCGCCCCGTTCCAGCAGAAGGTGTGCCAGTAGCAGGCGGCAAAACGCAAGTGGTCTTCCATACGCTTGCCCAACACCAGTTCGTCGGGATTGTAATGACGGAATGCTAACGGGTTAGAGGATTTCGGACCTTCATAACGAACGCGATCGAGCTGGTCAAAATAGGCTTGCATAATGAACTCCATAATCAGGTAATGCCGCGTGTGATGGATGATGTCGTAATATTGGGCACTCCCTTTCAGTTGCTCAATTATGTTATTTCACACTGCTATTGAGATAATTCACAAGTGTGCGCTCGCTCGCAAAAATAATATGGAATGATGAAATTGGGTGATTTCTCGAATAGAAAAATGCAACAAGTACAATTAATCAACAAAAGTAAGATCTCTGTCATAAATCAAGAAATAAACCAAAAATCGTAATCGAAAGATAAAAATCTGTAATTGTTTTCCCCTGTTTAGTTGCTAAAAATTGGTTACGTTTATCGCGGTGATTGTTACTTTTTTAAGCTGACCTCTAACAACAGAAGGCCTCTGAATCATGAAAATAAAGAACATCTTACTCACCCTTTGCACCTCACTCCTGCTTACTAACGTCGCAGCGCACGCCAAAGAAGTAAAAATAGGAATGGCGATTGACGACCTTCGTCTTGAACGCTGGCAAAAAGATCGGGATATCTTTGTTAAAAAAGCAGAATCTCTCGGTGCAAAAGTATTTGTACAATCTGCGAATGGCAATGAAGAAACCCAAATGTCGCAGATTGAAAACATGATTAACCGGGGCGTCGACGTTCTTGTCATTATTCCATATAACGGTCAGGTATTAAGTAACGTTGTAAAAGAAGCCAAACAAGAAGGTATAAAAGTATTAGCTTACGACCGCATGATTAATGATGCAGATATAGATTTTTATATTTCTTTCGATAATGAAAAAGTCGGCGAACTGCAAGCAAAAGCCCTGGTTGATATCGTCCCACAGGGCAATTATTTCCTGATGGGTGGCTCCCCGGTCGATAACAACGCCAAGCTATTTCGCGCCGGGCAAATGAAAGTATTAAAACCTTATGTTGACTCAGGAAAAATTAAAGTCGTTGGCGACCAATGGGTTGATGGCTGGTTACCGGAAAATGCGCTGAAAATTATGGAAAATGCGCTAACTGCCAACAATAACAAAATTGATGCGGTTGTTGCCTCAAACGATGCTACCGCTGGCGGGGCGATTCAGGCATTAAGTGCTCAAGGTTTATCAGGCAAAGTGGCAATTTCCGGTCAGGATGCGGATCTCGCGGGCATAAAACGTATTGCTGCCGGTACGCAAACTATGACGGTGTATAAACCCATTACGTTGTTGGCAAATACTGCCGCAGAAATTGCCGTTGAGTTGGGC
Organism: Escherichia sp. MOD1-EC5433; assembly: GCF_002966005.1. Lineage (NCBI taxonomy): Bacteria > Pseudomonadati > Pseudomonadota > Gammaproteobacteria > Enterobacterales > Enterobacteriaceae > Escherichia > Escherichia sp. MOD1-EC5433. The sequence continues at coordinate 44,315 of NZ_PTRL01000011.1, forward strand.
AATGGTCAGGAACCAAAAGCAGATACCACACTGAATAATGGTCTGAAAGATGTTCCATCCCGCCTGCTGACACCAATCGATGTTAATAAAAACAACATCAAAGATACGGTAATTAAAGACGGATTCCACAAAGAGAGCGAGCTTTAAGCGTCACGCTCCGGCGCTGACCGGGGCGTGATTTCTCTCCATGCCGCGTGAACTGATTGGCTTAGGTGGAGTCGTTATGTCTTATCTACTTGAAATGAAGAACATTACCAAAACCTTCGGCACCGTGAAGGCGATAGATAACGTCAGCTTGCGGCTAAACGCTGGCGAAATCGTCTCACTCTGTGGGGAAAATGGGTCTGGTAAATCAACGCTGATGAAAGTGCTGTGTGGAATTTATCCTCATGGTTCCTACGAAGGCGAAATTATTTTTGCTGGCGAAGAGATTCAGGCAAGTCACATCCGCGATACCGAACGCAAAGGTATCGCCATCATTCACCAGGAATTGGCCCTGGTGAAAGAATTGACCGTGCTGGAAAATATCTTCCTGGGTAACGAAATAACCCACAATGGGATTATGGATTATGACCAGATGACGCTACGCTGCCAGAAGCTATTAGCGCAGGTCAGTTTATCCATTTCACCAGATGCCCGCGTTGGCGATTTAGGGCTTGGGCAACAACAACTGGTTGAAATTGCCAAGGCGCTTAATAAGCAAGTGCGTTTATTAATTCTTGATGAACCGACAGCCTCATTAACTGAGCAGGAAACGTCGGTTTTACTGGATATTATTCGCGATCTACAACAGCACGGTATCGCCTGTATTTATATTTCGCACAAACTCAACGAAGTCAAAGCGATTTCCGATACAATTTGCGTTATTCGCGACGGTCAGCACATTGGTACGCGTGATGCTGCCGGAATGAGTGAAGACGATATTATCACCATGATGGTCGGGCGAGAGTTAACCGCGCTTTACCCTAATGAACCACATACCACCGGAGATGAAATATTACGTATTGAACATCTGACAGCATGGCATCCGGTTAATCGTCATATTAAACGGGTTAACGATGTCTCTTTTTCTCTGAAACGCGGTGAAATACTGGGTATTGCCGGGCTGGTCGGTGCCGGACGCACCGAAACCATTCAATGCCTGTTTGGCGTTTGGCCCGGACAGTGGGAAGGGAAAATATATATTGACGGAAAACAGGTGGATATTCGCAACTGCCAGCAAGCGATCGCCCAGGGTATTGCGATGGTGCCAGAAGACAGAAAGCGCGATGGTATCGTTCCGGTAATGGCGGTTGGTAAAAATATTACTCTCGCCGCACTCAATAAATTTACCGGAGGGATCAGCCAGCTTGATGATGCCGCAGAGCAAAAATGTATTCTGGAATCCATCCAGCAACTCAAAGTTAAAACATCCTCCCCCGACCTTGCTATTGGACGTTTAAGCGGTGGCAATCAGCAAAAAGCGATCCTCGCACGCTGCCTGCTATTAAATCCACGCATTCTCATTCTTGATGAACCCACCAGGGGTATTGATATTGGCGCTAAATACGAGATCTACAAATTAATTAACCAACTCGTCCAGCAAGGTATTGCCGTTATTGTCATCTCTTCTGAATTACCTGAAGTACTCGGCCTTAGCGATCGTGTGCTGGTGATGCATGAAGGAAAACTAAAAGCCAACCTGATAAATCATAACCTGACTCAGGAGCAGGTGATGGAAGCCGCATTGAGGAGCGAACATCATGTCGAAAAGCAATCCGTCTGAAGTGAAATTAGCCGTACCGACATCCGGTGGCTTTTCTGGGCTGAAATCACTGAATTTACAGGTCTTCGTGATGATTGCAGCGATCATCGCAATTATGCTGTTCTTTACCTGGACCACCGATGGTGCCTACTTAAGCGCCCGTAACGTTTCCAACCTGCTGCGCCAGACCGCAATTACCGGCATTCTCGCGGTAGGTATGGTGTTCGTCATAATTTCTGCTGAAATCGACCTCTCGGTCGGCTCCATGATGGGACTATTAGGCGGGGTCGCCGCTATCTGTGACGTTTGGTTGGGCTGGCCGCTGCCACTCACTATCATTGTGACATTGGTTCTGGGGCTGCTTCTCGGAGCGTGGAATGGGTGGTGGGTCGCGTACCGCAAAGTCCCGTCATTTATTGTCACCCTGGCAGGTATGTTGGCATTTCGCGGCATCTTGATTGGTATCACCAACGGCACGACCGTTTCCCCCACCAGCGCCGCGATGTCACAAATTGGGCAAAGCTATCTACCAGCCAGTACCGGTTTCATCATCGGCGCGCTTGGTTTAATGGCTTTTGTCGGCTGGCAATGGCGCGGAAGAATGCGCCGTCAGGCTTTGGGTTTGCAGTCTCCGGCATCTACGGCGGTGGTCGGTCGCCAGGCATTAACGGCTATCATCGTTTTAGGCGCAATCTGGCTGCTAAATGATTACCGTGGCGTTCCCACTCCTGTTCTGCTGCTGACGTTGCTGTTACTCGGTGGAATGTTTATGGCAACACGGACAGCCTTTGGGCGACGTATTTACGCTATTGGCGGTAATCTGGAAGCGGCGCGGCTATCCGGGATTAACGTTGAACGAACAAAACTTGCCGTGTTTGCTATCAACGGTTTGATGGTAGCCATCGCCGGGTTAATTCTTAGTTCTCGACTTGGCGCTGGTTCACCTTCTGCGGGGAATATCGCCGAGCTGGACGCAATTGCAGCATGTGTGATTGGCGGTACTAGTCTGGCAGGCGGTGTGGGGAGTGTTGCCGGTGCAGTAATGGGGGCATTCATCATGGCTTCGTTGGATAACGGTATGAGTATGATGGATGTACCGACCTTCTGGCAGTATATCGTCAAAGGTGCGATTCTGTTGCTGGCAGTATGGATGGACTCCGCAACCAAACGCCGTTCCTGATTTTGATAAAAATTTTCTCAAAGCCGGTAACGTATTACCGGTTTTGAGTTTTTGCATGATTCAGCAGGAAAAGAACCATGTTTACTAAACGTCATCGCATCACGTTGCTGTTCAATGCTAATAAAGCCTATGACCGTCAAGTAGTAGAAGGTGTAGGGGAATATTTACAGGCGTCGCAATCGGAATGGGATATTTTCATTGAAGAAGATTTCCGCGCCCGCATTGATAAAATCAAGGACTGGTTAGGAGATGGCGTCATCGCCGACTTCGACGATAAACAAATCGAGCAAGCATTGGCTGATGTCAACGTCCCTATTGTTGGGGTTGGTGGCTCGTATCACCTGGCAGAAAGCTATCCGCCCGTACATTACATTGCCACCGATAACTATGCGCTGGTTGAAAGCGCATTTTTGCATTTAAAAGAGAAAGGCGTTAACCGCTTTGCTTTTTATGGTCTGCCAGAGTCGAGCGGCAAACGCTGGGCCGCCGAACGCGAGTATGCCTTTCGTCAGCTTGTGGCTGAAGAGAAGTACCGAGGTGTGGTTTATCAGGGGCTGGAAACCGCACCAGAGAACTGGCAACACGCGCAGAATCGGCTGGCAGACTGGCTGCAAACACTGCCACCGCAAACAGGGATTATTGCCGTCACTGACGCCCGGGCGCGGCATATTCTGCAAGTATGCGAGCATCTGCACATCCCCGTACCGGAGAAATTATGCGTGATTGGCATAGATAACGAAGAATTGACCCGCTATCTTTCGCGTGTCGCCCTCTCTTCTGTTGCGCAGGGTGCCCGACAAATGGGCTATCAGGCGGCAAAACTTTTGCATCGCTTATTAGATAAAGAAGAAATGCCGTTGCAGCGGATTTTGGTTCCGCCAGTCCGTGTCATCGAACGGCGTTCAACGGATTACCGTTCGTTGACCGATCCCGCCGTTATTCAGGCCATGCATTACATCCGCAATCATGCCTGCAAAGGAATTAAAGTGGATCAGGTTCTGGATGCGGTGGGCATATCGCGATCCAATCTTGAAAAACGGTTTAAAGAAGAAGTGGGTGAAACTATTCACGCCATGATCCATGCCGAGAAGCTGGAGAAAGCGCGCAGCCTGCTGATTTCTACTACCTTGTCGATCAATGAGATATCGCAAATGTGTGGTTATCCATCGCTGCAATATTTCTACTCTGTATTTAAAAAAGCGTATGACACGACGCCAAAAGAGTATCGCGATGTAAATAGCGAGGTAATGCTGTAGCGGGAGGGGAAAATCCACCATGCGTGATGAGAAGCGTCGGATCAGGCAACGCTGCGTGGTTGTCGGATGCGGCGTGAACGCCTTATCCGACCTACCCGCCAGGCATGATAAAACGCGCCAGCGTCGCATCAGGTAACTCAGCACAACCACCTGATGCGAACAAAAGCCCTATCCGACCAACAAGTCGGATAAGGCTCAAGGGAATGCAATTACATATGCGCGGCGATTAACCGCTGGTTATCCTGGTACATCGCGAACAGGTAGTTGTTATAGCTCTGCCCTTTCGTGGAATAACCTTTCAGCTTATGAATCATCGCTGTGGCGGTAACTTCCTGATCCGCTTTACGCAATTGTGCGCGTGATTTGCGGAAAGAAGCGTAAGCCGGATGCGTATTCAGGTTAGTGACATAGGCGCTCACCGATTCTTTTACAGAACTGAACTGTGAGTACCCCTTCACTTTACCCGGCGCATTGGTACAACGTCCTTTCATGCACTTCATGCCGAACAGGTTATTGTTGCTACGCGCCAGTTTCGACGTTCCCCAACCGCTTTCTGCTGCAGCCATCGTCGCCACCATACTGGTCGGGATAATGTCTACACGTTCGAGCAGCGTATTCCACGGGATTTTTCGCGTATTACCGGACCACTTCACCTTATAGCGTTTGGCAATGTCTTGCAGACGTGCACGCTCTGAAGGCGACCATTGACCCTGGTACTGTTTTGAGATCAGCCAGTTACGTTCAGCCGTAATGGCAGCATTTTGGCTGGTAATATAGGGCATTACAGTCCGGAGAAACGCTTTTTTTCTTGGTGTTCCGGAAGGGTATTTTCGCAAATCAGGAAGTGAACTGCTCTTTGCACTATTGCGAGAATACTCTTGTTTACTGCTTACCTGTTTATTACTAGCTTTAGTTAAGTGGGACTGTTGACTCGTTGTTGTCGTGTGCGTCTTCGCTAACACCTCACTCGAAAACACCAGAGTGAGTAACATAAGAATCATCGCCCCATATCGTCGTATGGGAGTCAAAATCATCAGGTCTCCTGATCGGATTTAATCATTCAAACACCTTATACTCGTCATACTTCAAGTTGCATGTACTGCGCAAACGCTGTTCAAAACGCCATTGGTGTTTTGTCCTGCAACTCGAATGATTTAGAGTAATATTTTTCCCAAATTTGAGAGTTGAATCTCAAATCATATCAAAAATAGCGGTCGAGCGCACCCCAAGGAATAGTCCAAATCTGAAACTATGTCACGTGGTAATGGTTCAGATTGGTGCAAGAACGCAGAAAATGTGGATTTTATCGCAAAATTCAGCTGTTTTTTGCGCGCGATCGCTCACCCCTGCGTCTCATCCTGTGGACTTACTACTCAGGGATGAGTTTTGTCTGGTTATTCGCTGGCAAACTGTCTGAAATCGCAGCAATAAGGACTCATCCGCCATGAAACTCGCCGCCTGTTTTCTGACACTCCTTCCCGGCTTTGCCATTGCCGCCAGCTGGACTTCGCCGGGGTTCCCCGCCTTTACCGAACAGGGGACAGGAACATTTGTCAGCCACGCGAAGCTGGCTAAAGGTACGCGTCCACTAACGCTAAATTTTGACCAACAGTGCTGGCAGCCGGTGAATGCGATAAAACTCAATCAGATGCTTTCCCTGCAACCTTGCAACAACACACCGCCACAATGGCGATTGTTCAGAGATGGCGAATATACGCTGCAAATCGACACCCGCTCCGGCACGCCGACGTTGATGATATCGATCCCAAACACCGCCGAACCAATAGCAACCCCAATCCGTGAATGCCCGAAATGGGATGGTCGCCCACTTACGCTTGATGTCAGTGCCACCTTCCCGGAAGGTGCGCCTGTCCGTGATTATTACAGCCAACAAATCGCGACAGTGAAAAACGGCCAAATTACATTACAACCTGCCGCCACCAGTAACGGCTTACTACTACTGGAACGGGCAGAAACTGACACCTCTGCCTCTTTCGACTGGCATAACGCCACCGTTTACTTTGTGCTGACAGACCGTTTCGAAAACGGCGATCCCAGCAATGATCAGAGCTACGGTCGTCATAAAGACGGTATGGCGGAAATTGGCACTTTTCACGGCGGCGATTTACGCGGCCTGACCAACAAACTGGATTATCTCCAGCAGCTGGGCGTCAATGCCCTGTGGATCAGCGCCCCGTTTGAGCAAATTCACGGCTGGGTGGGCGGTGGTACAAAAGGCGATTTCCCGCACTATGCCTACCACGGTTATTACACACAGGACTGGACGAATCTTGATGCAAATATGGGCAACGAAGCCGATTTACAGGCGCTGGTTGATAGCGCGCACCAGCGCGGTATTCGTATTCTCTTTGATGTGGTGATGAACCATACCGGTTATGCCACGCTGGCGGATATGCAGGAGTATCAGTTTGGCGCGTTATACCTTTCCGGTGATGAGCTGAAAAAAACACTGGGTGACCGCTGGAGCGACTGGAAACCCGCCGCCGGGCAAACCTGGCATAGCTTTAACGATTACATTAATTTCAGCGACAAAACAGGCTGGGATAAATGGTGGGGAAAAAACTGGATCAGAACGGATATTGGCGATTACGACAATCCTGGATTCGACGATCTCACCATGTCGCTGGCCTTTTTGCCGGATATAAAGACCGAATCTACCACCGCTTCAGGTCTGCCGGTGTTCTATAAAAACAAACCGGATACCCACGCTAAAGCCATCGATGGTTTTACCCCCCGCGATTATTTAACGCATTGGTTAAGCCAGTGGGTTCGCGACTACGGGATTGATGGTTTTCGGGTCGACACCGCCAAACATGTTGAGTTGCCCGCCTGGCAGCAACTGAAAACCGAAGCCAGCGCCGCACTTCGCGAATGGAAAAAAGCTAACCCCGATAAAGTGTTAGATGACAAACCTTTCTGGATGACCGGCGAAGCCTGGGGTCATGGCATAATGCAAAGTGACTACTATCGCCACGGCTTCGATGCGATGATCAATTTCGATTATCAGGAACAGGCCGCGAAAGCCGTCGATTGTCTGGCACAGATGGATACCACCTGGCAGCAAATGGCAGATAAATTGCAGGATTTCAACGTGTTGAGCTACCTCTCGTCGCATGATACCCGCCTGTTCCGCGAAGGGGGCGACAAAGCAGCAGAGCTATTGCTATTAGCGCCAGGTGCGGTGCAAATCTTTTATGGTGATGAATCCTCGCGTCCGTTCGGAGCTACCGGTTCTGATCCGCTGCAAGGTACGCGTTCGGATATGAACTGGCAGGATGTTAACGGTAAATCTGCCGCCAGCGTTGCGCACTGGCAACGCCTCGGTCAGTTCCGCGCCCGCCATCCAGCGATTGGCGCGGGTAAGCAGACCACATTGTCACTGAAACAAGGTTATGGATTTGTCCGTGAACATGGCGACGATAAAGTGATGGTTGTCTGGGCGGGGCAACAGTAACTTTTCCGGCTTCCCACTTGCGGTATGTCGGGAAGCCGTATTCCAGTATAAAAGACCAGACATATCATAAAGCTTAGCATGATACGCCAATCCTCTTGCAGCAACCCGATTTGCACCCCAGCAAATGTAGCGTTATTGTTACTTTCCTTGCTACAGAGTTCGACAGATATCCCGCTATGACATTCTCCCTTTTTGGTGACAAATTTACCCGCCACTCCGGCATTACGCTGCTGATGGAAGATCTGAACGACGGCTTACGCACGCCCGGCGCGATTATGCTCGGCGGCGGCAATCCGGCGCAGATCCCAGAAATGCAGGACTACTTCCAGACGCTGCTTACTGACATGCTGGAAAGCGGCAAAGCCACTGATGCGCTGTGTAATTACGACGGCCCGCAGGGGAAAACGGAGCTACTCACACTACTTGCCGAAATGCTACGCGAGAAGCTGGGTTGGGATATCGAACCACAGAATATTGCACTAACAAACGGCAGCCAGAGCGCGTTTTTCTACTTATTTAATCTGTTTGCCGGACGCCGCGCCGATGGTCGGGTCAAAAAAGTGCTGTTCCCGCTGGCACCGGAATACATTGGCTACGCTGACGCCGGACTGGAAGAAGATCTTTTCGTCTCTGCGCGTCCAAATATTGAACTGCTGCCAGAAGGCCAGTTTAAATACCACGTCGATTTTGAACATCTGCATATTGGCGAAGAGACCGGGATGATTTGCGTCTCGCGACCGACGAACCCAACAGGCAATGTGATTACTGACGAAGAGTTGCTGAAGCTGGATGCATTGGCAAATCAGCACGGTATTCCGCTGGTGATTGATAACGCTTATGGAGTCCCATTCCCGGGCATTATCTTCAGCGAAGCGCGCCCACTGTGGAATCCAAATATCGTGCTGTGCATGAGCCTTTCCAAACTGGGGCTGCCTGGTTCACGCTGCGGCATTATCATCGCCAATGAAAAAATCATCACCGCCATCACTAATATGAACGGCATTATCAGCCTGGCGCCTGGCGGTATTGGTCCGGCGATGATGTGTGAAATGATTAAGCGTAACGATCTGCTGCGCCTGTCAGAAACGGTCATCAAGCCGTTCTACTACCAGCGTGTTCAGGAAACTATCGCCATCATTCGCCGTTATTTACCAGAAGATCGCTGCCTGATTCATAAACCCGAAGGCGCTATTTTCCTCTGGCTATGGTTTAAGGATTTGCCGATTACCACCGAGCAGCTTTACCAGCGGCTTAAAGCGCGCGGCGTGCTGATGGTGCCAGGACACAACTTCTTCCCTGGGCTGGATAAACCGTGGCCGCATACGCATCAATGTATGCGCATGAACTATGTGCCGGAACCGGAGAAAATCGAGGCAGGAGTGAAGATTCTGGCAGAAGAGATCGAACGCGCCTGGGCTGAGAGTCATTAAAAATTGCCTGATGCGCTGCGCTTATCAGGCCACATAATTTCTGCAATATATTGAATTTGTAAGATTTTGTAGGCCAGATAAGACGTTCACGCCGCACCCGGCATAAACGAAACGCACTATTCCGGCGTTGAGAACCGCCGGAATAATGTCTCAAACAGGCTGCTGTAGTAGCCGATTCCGCAGCACTTTCTCAACATCCATACACTGCAACGCCTTTGTCGGGCAAGCTTCAACACAGGCTGGTCCCGTTGCCCGATGCCAGCACAGGTCACACTTAATCGCTCTCGCCTTTGTGCGCGAAGAAACCACTTCCATCGCACCAAACGGGCAAGCCAACATACAGCTTTTACAGCCAATACAACGTGATTGTTCAACGAAGATATGCCCATGTTCGCGGCGAATAGCGTCCACAGGGCAAACATTCGCGCACGGTGCATCTTCACACTGATGACAGGCTACTGCCGTGGTCCAGGTGTGGTCTTTGATGACACGAATACGGGAAATAAACTCGCCAGGTAACAACGAAGCGCAATCCTGATTCTCCTGATGCGACACTGCACAAGCCACTTCACAGGTACGGCAACCGATACATTTCGTCGCATCCGCAATAATAAACCGGTTCATGATCACTCCTTTGCACTAAAACCGCAGCGTGCCAGAGAGTGCGCCATTATTGCTTTGATCCAACGAAGGAAATATTAAAGTTTTGCCACCTGCCAAAAGCGTTATGTGATCGCGCCCTGGTCATCCCGGACGGTAAATCCCAGTTCATTGGAGATAGCCTGCGCAGTTTCAAGCAGCGGTTTCAGGAGATTTTTCTCCCCCACCTGTTTCAGGCGTGATGTCGAAAGCGAAATCGACACCGCATACGGCACCCGCCCATGAATATCAAACACCGGAACAGCAATACAGGAGACGCCGAGTTCATTCTCTTCTCTGTCCATTGCCACGCCACTTTCACGAATGTGCGCCAGTTCATCGAACATCGCGGGCAGTTCGGTAATGGTGTTGCGGGTTAGCGGCTGGATTTCATTCTGATGGCTTTCCCAATACGATTTCACGTAGTCCTGATGACCAAACGCCATATAAACCTTACCCATCGCCGAACAGTAGAGCGGCATATGCTGACCAATATAGGCGCGGGTTCGTAGCATACCGGTAGTAGGTTCCAGTTTATAAATCAAAATAGCGTGATCATCTTCTCGACTGGAAAAGTTAATGGTTTCACCAGTGGAGATGTTCAGCGTCTCAAGATGCGGCGCGGCAATATGAATGATATTCAGCGACGACAGCGCCTTTTGCCCGACAGCAATAAATTTTGTGGTCAGGCGGTAACTCCCCGCAGCGGGAGCAGTTGTCACATAGCCACAGGACTGTAGCCCCTGCAATAAACGATGGACCGTGCTTTTATTTAAGCCAGCCAGTTCAGAGAGATGCGCCAGCGGACAACCGTTTGGATAGTTGCTCAAAATCTCAATCAGCATCAACCCGCGAAACAGGCTCTGACTTCCAGCTGGGCGCTCTTTTTCCTGCGCCAACTCGTGCTCTTTTTTTCCCATCGCTTTCTTCCCCTTTTTATCGCGCCCTGATGGTAACGCAAAGTGTGTCGCAGTTCACGATCTCGACAGATAATTTGTAACTATTTGATTTTAATAATTTTTGAAAATCATGGCGCGGATTGCTTTGTTAAAAAGCGATCGATATATTTGAAATCAAATTTCGCATAGTGGAATTTTAAGCTAAAAAAGCGATCAATACACACAAGGAAGCCAGGGATGAAAGTGACATTTGAGCAGTTAAAAACAGCCTTTAATCGGGTATTAATTTCACGTGGCGTTGACAGCGAAACAGCCGATGCCTGTGCAGAGATGTTCGCCCGCACCACCGAATCCGGCGTTTATTCTCATGGCGTTAACCGCTTCCCCCGTTTCATTCAGCAACTGGAAAACGGCGATATCATTCCTGACGCCCAACCCAAACGTATAACCAGCCTCGGCGCGATTGAGCAGTGGGACGCCCAGCGTTCGATCGGTAACCTGACGGCGAAAAAGATGATGGACCGCGCCATTGAACTGGCGGCAACTCACGGGATTGGCCTGGTCGCGTTACGCAATGCCAACCACTGGATGCGCGGCGGCAGCTACGGCTGGCAGGCGGCGGAAAAAGGCTATATCGGCATCTGCTGGACCAACTCTATCGCCGTAATGCCGCCGTGGGGCGCAAAAGAGTGTCGCATCGGCACCAACCCACTGATCGTCGCTATTCCTTCTTCACCCATCACCATGGTCGATATGTCGATGTCGATGTTCTCCTACGGCATGTTAGAAGTGAATCGTCTGGCGGGACGCGAGCTGCCGGTCGATGGTGGGTTTGATGATGAGGGCAATTTGACCAAAGAACCTGGCATTATCGAGAAAAATCGCCGCATTTTGCCGATGGGTTACTGGAAAGGTTCTGGCATGTCGATTGTGCTGGATATGATAGCCACTCTCCTTTCTGACGGCGCATCGGTTGCTGAAGTCACCCAGGACAACAGCGACGAGTACGGCATTTCACAAATCTTTATTGCCATTGAAGTGGACAAACTGATCGACGGTTCCACCCGCGATGCCAAACTGCAACGCATTATGGATTACGTTACTAGCGCCGAGCGCGCAGACGAAAACCAGGCCATTCGTTTACCCGGTCACGAATTCACTACCCTGCTGGCAAAAAACCGCCGTAACGGCATCACCGTTGATGACAGCGTGTGGGCAAAAATCCAGGCATTATAAGGAGATAGACCATGATATTTGGACATATCACACAACCTAATCCGTGCCGTTTGCCCGTCGCCATTGAAAAGGCGCTCGATTTTCTGCGCACCACCGATTTCAACGCCCTGCCACCGGGCATTGTCGAAATCGACGGCAAGAATATTTTTGCGCAAATTATCGATTTAACCACACGCGAGGCGGTGGAAAACCGCCCTGAAGTTCATCGGCGCTATCTGGATATTCAGTTTCTGGCCTGGGGCGAAGAGAAAATCGGTGTAGCCATTGATACCGGGAATAATAAAGTCAGCGAATCACTATTAGAGCAACGCGATATTATTTTTTATCACGATAGTGAACATGAATCATTTATAGAAATGATACCGGGTAGCTACGCTATTTTCTTCCCGCAGGATGTTCACCGACCGGCATGTAATAAAAATGCCCCAATGGCAATCCGCAAAATCGTGGTTAAAGTAGCCCTCTGCGCTTTATAAAAAGTTATTACTGGAGCACAAAATGAAAGCGAATAATGTCGGTTATATTATCGGCGCGTATCCCTGTGCACCTTCTTTTCATCAAAGAAGTGAAGAGGAAGAGAAGGAATTCTGGCGACAATTATCAGATACCCCTGATATTCGCGGTCTGGAACAACCCTGCCTGGAAAACTTCCATCCTCTTGGCGATCAATGGTTACTTCGCCATACGCCGGAAAGCTGGAAATTTGTCGTCACCGCTGTGATGGAAACCATGCGTCGCCGCAGCGAAAACAGCGGCTTTGGTCTCGCCTCCAGCGATGAAGAACAACGCAAGGCCTGCGTGGCGTACTATTGTCACCTGTTCCATAAAATCAACTCATTGCAGGCTAATAAAGTGCTCGCACTGGAGATCCAGGCCGCACCGTTAGCAACGAATCCCAATGTTATGCAAGCAACGGATGCTTTTGCCCGCTCGTTGAAAGAAATCGCCAGTTGGGACTGGCCGTGCAAACTGGTGCTGGAACACTGCGATGCCATGACGTCTGCCGCTCCCCGCAAAGGCTTTTTGCCTTTGGAAAATGTGCTGGAAGTCATTGCCGATTATGACGTCAGCATCTGTATCAACTGGGCGCGATCCGCCATTGAAGGCCGCAATACAGCGTTGCCGCTGACCCATACCCAAATGGCGAAACAGGCCGGGAAACTCGGCGCGTTGATGTTCTCTGGTACGACGCTAAACGGAGCATACGGAGAATGGCAGGATTTACACGCGCCGTTTGCACCATTCTGTGCAGAAAGCCTGATGACCACAGATCATGTTCGCGAGTTATTTAATGTAGCAGAGCCATCAACATTGCAATTTTCGGGCATCAAGTTATTAGAAATCCATGCAGCTGCTGATGTTCAGCACCGCATCGAAATATTACGCAATGGCATTCACTCTCTAAATGAATCTATTTAAAACGATTCATTTATTTTGCCAGATTCTAATTAATCGCTCTCCAATAAATATTACGAATACCAACAACATTAATTAATGAAAACATATTGCATAACAAGAAGGACTCGTTATGAAACGGATACTCGAAGGCATTCTTGCGCTCATCATCGCAATACTGTCTTGTATTATTTTTATTAATATCATTCTTCGATATGGATTTCACACAAGCATATTATCGATTGATGAATTATCCCGGCTTTTATTTGTCTGGTTAACCTTTATTGGCGCTATCGTTGCTTATATGGACAACAGCCATGTGCAGGTTACTTTTTTAGTCGAAAAACTCTCTCCCACTAATCAACAACGTGTTTCGCTGCTAACCCATACGCTCATTTTATTGCTGTGTCTGGGTCTGGCCTGGGGTGCAATAGAAAAAACGTCACAGGACTGGAGTAACTTATCGCCCATTCTCGGCGTACCCGTTGGCTTAATGTACGCCGCCGCTATCCCCACCAGCCTGATTATCGCATTGCTGGAATTGCGTCACTTATACCGGCAGTTCACAAATACCACCAGCCAAAACCAACAAGGAGTCTGACGATGACAATTCTTATATTTATTGTCAGTTTGTTAGGCGCTATCGCGATTGGTGTTCCCATCGCCTGGGCATTATTGCTGTGCGGCATCTCATTGATGTTCTGGATGGATATCTTTGATGTGCAAATTCTGGCGCAAACGCTGGTCAACGGTGCGGACAGTTTCTCTCTGTTAGCCATTCCCTTCTTTGTGCTGGCGGGTGAGATCATGAACGCGGGCGGCCTGTCGCAACGTATTGTCGACCTGCCAATGAAACTGGTGGGTCACAGGCCAGGCGGTCTGGGTTACGTTGGCGTGCTGGCGGCAATGATCATGGCAAGCCTTTCCGGTTCTGCGGTTGCTGATACCGCAGCTGTCGCGGCGCTGCTGGTGCCGATGATGCGTCAGGCCAACTATCCGGTAAACCGCGCCGCCGGGCTTATCGGATCGGGCGGTATTATTGCGGCCATTATCCCTCCCTCTATTCCACTCATTATCTTCGGCGTCTCCAGCGGACTCTCTATCAGTAAACTGTTTATGGCGGGCATCGCGCCGGGCATCATGATGGGCGTCACGCTGATGATTACCTGGTGGTGGCAGGCAAAACGGCTGAATCTGCCTTGCCAGCCAAAAGCCTCACTGCGGGAAGTCTGGCAATCTTTAGTCTCCGGTATTTGGGCGCTCTTTTTGCCGATAATTATTATTGGCGGTTTCCGTTCGGGGTTATTTACGCCTACCGAAGCAGGCGCGGTTGCCGCCTTCTACGCTCTGTTCGTCTCGGTGGTGGTCTATCGCGAAATGACCTTCTCCACGCTTTATCATGTTCTGATTAACGCGGCGAAAACCACATCCGTGGTCATGTTCCTGGTGGCTTCTGCTGCGGTATCTGCATGGCTTATTACGATCGCCGAATTACCCATGATGGTATCGGAGCTATTACAACCGTTGGTTGATTCGCCTCGCTTATTATTCATCGTCATTATGCTCGCTATTATGGTGATCAGCACGGTAATGGACTTAACGCCCACCGTATTAATTCTTACACCTGTATTAATGCCATTAGTGAAAGAAGCGGGAATAGATCCGGTCTATTTCGGCATCATGTTTATTATCAACTGTTCAATATCACTGATTACGCCCCCGGTCGGTAACGTCCTTAACGTGGTATGCGGCGTGGCAAAACTTAAATTTGACGATGCGGTAAAAGGCGTTGCGCCTTACGTCATGGTTTTATTCATGTTGTTAGCATTATTTATTTTTATACCGGAGCTTATTACCGCTCCTCTTAAATGGATGAGTTAAAAGGAAATCATAATGAAATTACGTTCTGTAACCTACGCTTTATTATTTGCCGGAGTGGCGGCGTTCAGTACATCTTCTCTGGCGGCACAATCATTACGTTTTGGTTATGAAACCTCGCAAACCGATTCACAACATATTGCAGCAAAAAAATTCAACGAATTATTGCAAGAAAAAACCAAAGGCGAACTGAAGTTAAAACTGTTTCCGGACAGCACCCTCGGCAATGCGCAGGCGATGATCAGCGGCGTGCGCGGCGGCACTATTGATATGGAGATGTCTGGCTCCAATAACTTTACGGGACTCTCGCCCGTCATCAACCTGCTCGATGTCCCTTTCCTGTTCCGCGATACCGCTCATGCGCATAAAACCCTCGACGGTAAAGTCGGTGATGAGCTGAAAACTTCCCTTGAAGGTAAAGGGCTGAAAGTACTGGCCTACTGGGAAAACGGCTGGCGCGATGTCACCAACTCGCGTGCACCAGTTAAAACTCCCGCCGATCTGCAAGGGCTGAAGATCCGTACCAACAATAGTCCAATGAATATTGCGGCATTCAAAATCTTCGGTGCTAACCCGATCCCGATGCCATTTGCCGAAGTCTATACCGGGCTGGAAACCCGCACCATCGACGCCCAGGAACACCCGATTAACGTCGTCTGGTCAGCAAAATTTTATGAAGTGCAGAAGTACCTTTCTCTGACCCATCACGCCTACTCCCCACTTCTGGTGGTGATCAACAAAGCGAAGTTTGATGGCTTAACCCCTGAGTTCCAGCAGGCACTGATCACATCTGCGCAAGAAGCGGGTAGTTATCAGCGCAAACTGGTCGCCGAAGATCAGCAAAAAATCATCGACGGCATGAAAGACGCGGGCGTTGAAGTGATTACCGATCTCGACCGCAAAGCCTTTAGCGATGCATTGGGTAATCAGGTTCGCGACATGTTTGTTAAAGATGTTCCGCAGGGCGCTGAACTGCTGAAAGCCGTGGATGAGGTGCAATAAACCATGACGCAATACTGGCTGGGGTTAGATTGTGGCGGTAGCTGGCTGAAAGCCGGACTGTATGACCGCGAAGGCCGGGAGGCGGGCGTGCAGCGCCTGCCGCTGTGCGCATTAAGCCCGCAGCCAGGCTGGGCAGAGCGCGATATGGCAGAACTGTGGCAATGCTGCATGGCTGTCATTCGCGCCCTGCTTACCCATTCTGGCGTTAGCGGGGAGCAAATTGTGGGTATCGGTATCTCCGCACAAGGGAAAGGTTTGTTTTTACTCGATAAAAATAACAAACCGCTAGGTAACGCCATTTTGTCCTCTGACCGCCGGGCGATGGAAATCGTCCGTTGCTGGCAGGAAGATGGCGTCCCGGAAAAACTCTACCCGCTGACCCGCCAAACCTTGTGGACCGGGCATCCGGTGTCGCTGTTACGCTGGCTGAAAATGCACGAACCTGAGCGTTATGCGCAAATTGGCTGCGTGATGATGACGCACGACTACCTGCGCTGGTGTTTAACCGGCGTCAAAGGCTGCGAAGAAAGCAATATTTCCGAGTCCAATCTCTACAACATGAGTCTTGGGGAATATGATCCGTGCCTCACCGACTGGCTGGGGATCGGTGAAATCAATCACGCCCTGCCGCCTGTTGTTGGATCTGCCGAAATCTGCGGGGAGATCACCGCTCAGACAGCCGCACTGACCGGTCTGAAAGCGGGTACGCCCGTTGTCGGCGGCCTGTTTGATGTGGTTTCCACCGCACTTTGTGCCGGGATCGAAGACGAATCTACCCTCAATGCGGTGATGGGAACCTGGGCGGTGACCAGCGGCATAACCAGCGGTTTACGTGACGGTGAAGCGCATCCGTATGTCTATGGCCGCTACGTTAATGACGGTCAATTTATCGTTCACGAAGCCAGCCCTACCTCTTCCGGCAATCTCGAATGGTTTACCGCGCAGTGGGGAGAAATCTCTTTTGCTGAGATTAATCAGGCCGTTGCCGGCTTGCCGAAAGCCGGAGGCGATCTGTTTTTCCTGCCGTTCCTGTACGGCAGTAACGCCGGACTTGAGATGACCAGCGGTTTCTACGGGATGCAGGCCATTCACACCCGCGCGCACCTGTTGCAGGCCATTTATGAAGGCGTGGTGTTCAGCCACATGACCCACCTCAACCGGATGCGTGAACGTTTTACCGCTGTTCACACCCTGCGCGTGACTGGCGGTCCGGCGCACTCCGATGTCTGGATGCAAATGCTGGCGGACGTCAGCGGTCTGCGTATCGAGCTGCCGCAGGTGGAAGAAACGGGATGCTTTGGCGCGGCGCTCGCTGCCCGTGTCGGTACGGGCGTTTATCGCAACTTCAGCGAGGCCCAGCACAGCTCGCAACATCCGCTACGCACATTACTGCCGGACATGACCGCGCATCAGCATTACCAACAAAAATATCAACGCTATCAGCAACTCATTGCCGCACTTCAGGGTTATCACACCCGCATTAAGGAACACACACTATGAGCAGACCACTTCTGCAACTGGCTCTCGACCACTCATCACTTGAAGCCGCGCAGCGCAACGTGACGCGGTTAAAAGACAGCGTCGATATCGTCGAAGCGGGCACCATTCTCTGTTTAAACGAAGGTCTTGGCGCGGTGAAAGCCTTGCGTGAACAGTGCCCGAACAAAATCATCGTCGCTGACTGGAAGGTCGCTGATGCCGGTGAAACACTCGCGCAACAGGCGTTTGGCGCGGGCGCCAACTGGATGACCATCATCTGCGCCGCGCCGCTCGCCACGGTGGAAAAAGGCCACGCGATGGCGCAACGCTGCGGCGGTGAAATCCAGATAGAGCTGTTCGGCAACTGGACACTGGACGACGCACGTGACTGGCATCGCATTGGTGTACGGCAGGCGATTTATCATCGTGGTCGCGACGCACAGGCCAGCGGGCAGCAATGGGGCGAGGAGGATCTGGCGAGGATGAAGGCACTTTCTGATATCGGCCTCGAACTTTCTATTACTGGCGGGATTACCCCTGTTGACCTGCCGCTGTTTAAAGATATCCGCGTGAAAGCGTTTATTGCCGGGCGCGCACTGGCGGGCGCTACCAATCCAGCGCAGGTTGCCGCTGATTTTCATGCGCAAATTGACGCAATCTGGGGAGGTGCTCGTGCGTAATCATCCGTTAGGTATTTATGAAAAGGCGCTGGCGAAAGATCTCTCATGGCCGGAGCGGCTGGTGCTGGCAAAAAGCTGCGGTTTTGATTTTGTCGAAATGTCGGTGGATGAAACCGACGAACGTCTGTCACGCCTGGACTGGAGCGCCGCACAACGTGCTTCGCTGGTTACCGCGATGATCGAAACGGGCATTGCCATTCCATCAATGTGCCTGTCTGCCCATCGCCGTTTTCCTTTTGGTAGCCGCGACGAGGCGGTACGCCAGCGAGCGCGGGAAATCATGAGTAAAGCGATTTGCCTGGCTCGCGATCTCGGCATTCGCACCATTCAACTGGCGGGTTATGACGTCTATTACGAAGAGCATGACGAAGGCACACAGCAGCGATTTACTGAAGGGCTGGCGTGGGCGGTTGAACAAGCGGCTGCTGCACAGGTGATGCTGGCGGTGGAGATCATGGACACCGCGTTTATGAACTCCATCAGCAAATGGAAAAAATGGGACGAGATGCTCGCCTCGCCATGGTTCACCGTCTACCCGGATGTCGGCAACCTCAGCGCCTGGGGCAATGATGTGCCCGCCGAACTAAAACTGGGCATTGACCGTATCGCGGCTATTCACCTGAAAGACACCCTGCCAGTCACCGAGCAAAGCTCCGGACAGTTCCGTGATGTGCCGTTTGGCGAAGGCTGCGTCGATTTCGTTGGCATCTTCAAAACGCTGCATGAACTGAACTATCGCGGTTCTTTCCTGATTGAGATGTGGACCGAAAAAGCCAAAGAGCCGGTGCTGGAGATTATTCAGGCGCGGCGCTGGATTGAAGCGCGTATGCAGGAGGCTGGTTTTATATGTTAGAGCAACTGAAAGCCGACGTGCTAGCGGCGAATCTGGCGCTTCCAGCTCACCATCTGGTGACGTTCACCTGGGGCAATGTCAGCGCGGTAGACGAAACGCGGCAATGGATGGTAATCAAGCCTTCCGGCGTCGAGTACGACGTGATGACCACCGACGATATAGTGGTGGTTGAAATAGCCAGCGGTAAGGTGGTGGAAGGCAGCAAAAAGCCCTCTTCCGACACGCCAACGCATCTGGCGCTTTATCGCCGCTATGCAGAAATTGGCGGCATTGTGCATACCCACTCGCGCCATGCCACTATCTGGTCGCAGGCCGGGATTGATCTCCCTGCCTGGGGTACGACTCACGCTGACTATTTTTACGGTGCGATCCCCTGCACGCGCCAGATGACCGCCGAGGAGATCAACGGCGAGTATGAATACCAGACTGGCGAAGTGATCATTAAAACCTTCGAAGAGCGCGGCAGGAGTCCGGCACAAATCCCGGCGGTACTGGTGCATTCCCACGGCCCGTTCGCCTGGGGTAAAAACGCCGCCGATGCGGTGCATAATGCCGTGGTGCTGGAAGAGTGCGCGTATATGGGGCTGTTCTCGCGCCAGCTCGCGCCGCAGCTTCCTGCCATGCAAAATGAACTCTTAGATAAGCACTATCTGCGTAAGCACGGGGCTAATGCCTATTACGGGCAGTAATCTCTCACGCCGGGGCTTCATCGCCCCGGTACTATGAATTGATATGCTCCCGACTACATTGCGCACAAGAATCAGAAACGTTTAACGTAGGCGATTATAATCATCGACCATTTCGTTGTACTCGCGTAATGCTCGTGGAAATGAGTCTTCGACCATCCAGCTTGAGTTTGCGTCCTGAAGTTGCTCTTTATCCCAGTCGGAGTACGGGACTTTATCTCTAATGCGGCGAACATATTTTTTAGCCTCAAGCTGATATTGGTCTGCCGAATGGATGAATGAGAAATTCATGCCACCTTTATCCGCTTCTTTGGCCTGCGCCACCAGCGTTTCCAGCTCAGTCACTTTCTTCATTGCCGCTTCGGCATCAAACTTATCTTGCGAGATCAGGTTATTAATTTGTTTCGCTGAGATCATGACTGCCAGAGAGTAGTAGTGGAATGTTTTCCCTTCTCTTTCTTCAATATTTTTCAGTTCCGCAAGCTGGCGCTTATCATTAATTTCCTGAATTGCCGCATGATAAGATTCTGCTACAGGTTCAAAGGCTTCAAGATTTTTTAAGAATGTCTGGTGCAGCGTTTTCCCTTTGGCAAACGCATCGTCTTTATAATTTTCCTGGGTGTAATATTTATCCATTTCGTTAATGGTATTACCCAACGCCACGGCAGCATCGATATAACTCACCGCCACGCCGTCAATAGGTTGCAGTGCAGGCGTTAACGCCACAGCACTTTTCACTCCTTTCTCACACTCTGAGAGATTGGATTCACTAATACTGTAGATGCCATAGACAGTCCTCTCTTTACCGGTAGGCCCCTGTTTAAAATCTTCCAGCCAGTCAGCATAACGCGCCAGACTACGCTGTACAGGGATCTGTAACTTGTTGTAGCACTTGATATAGACATCCATTTTTTCGTCGAAAACCGCTTGTTCATCGACCACCGGTTGCGCAGGCGTTTCAGGCTTAGCTTCTGCTTTTGCAACGGGGGCTTCAGGAGCTGGTGCGGCAGGTTGACTATTGGCGGGCGGGGGAGTTTCTGTTTCGGCTTTTTTATCATCACATCCAGTGATACCGAGGGCCATTATGGCGATAATAATAGCTGAAGATAATAAATTCCTTTTCATTTAATTGCCTTATAAATAGATAAATAAGAGAGTGAATATAATAAAGGAAAAAAGAAAGCGTCACTACACGCGTTTTGTTTATAAATAAATAGCTACAATTCACTGAATGAATAAGTCCTGTAATTTCATATATAAATTACAGGACTTAATTCAATTAACAGTTCAACCGTTACGGGAGGGAAGTTTCTGCCCCCCATTATTTAAACCTACATTACATCCCATAACGTTCAGAAATAGCAGCATGTTTCTCTTCGTTCGCTCCGGCTTCTTTGGCAAGTCGCCACCAGCACAACGGATGTTCCCAGTCTGCGGTTAACTCACTTAGCGTTTTATCAATATTAGCTTTAGCAACCGAACGCGGCGCGCTGATAACAAAATAGAACGCGGGCAGTGGCTCGGCATCTTCTCCCTGATGACTGTCCGTTAACGTATAGTCATCGTTACTGTTGCTCCAGTAGTACCAGTTTCGTTCACGTAGCGCCTCACGGAAGGCATTAAACTGTTCTTCACCAGGCATAACGCCTTCGCAGAACCAGGACTCGCCGTACTCAGTCGGGATAATGGTTTTCAGGCAGGCATAAAGCGGGGTGAAATTCTTCTGTTCTTCCTCATCTTCAGGCCGGGTATTCAACATTTCCGCATCGAAAACGACAATTTCATCAACATGTTGTGGGTAATCAGTCCGGTAGGTTGGTTCAATAATCCTTGCCGTTACCGGTCCAATCCGCTGGGCATAGTAATAGCGGTATTCGAAGTTTTCCCGGAAACGGATATTCAGTAACCCCCATTTTTCGTCAATAAAACCTTCACCTTCCGTGAGTTCGATTTCCAGTTCTGCGGCGATAGTCCGCACCAAATCCCACTGTTGTAAGATGCTGGCGGTCGCCATGATATCCCACTGGAGATTGCGAATATCTTCTTCACGGCTAATCATAAGTTGCTGCAATTGCTGTAAATAATCCAGCTGCCGATCCCAGGCTTCCTGTTTTTGTGCTGCCCAGGAGCACATGCGATAAACGCCGATCCACTCACGCCCTTTTTCATTTTGCAGCAACTGTTGCCCAATCGACTCCAGTTCACTCCAGTCTTCCTGTTGGTTGATCACTCGCGCGCGGAACCACAAGGCCATATGTAGTAGCCCAGCCCGTTCATACTGCTTCGCCAGTTGTTCGATCGCTTGCTGATCGCCACGGTGTAGCAGGAGATCCAGCAGATCGAAGCAAAGGCCGTTATCTTCCTGGATGTGGCTTTCAACATAGCTTTGCAGCAGTTCAATCGACTCATCAATCGCATTGCAAGCCTTTAACGCATTGACCAGTTTACCCAGCAATTCCGTATCATCTGGCGTGTTCAGGTAAGCACGGCGGAATATTTCGACGTCTTTTTCGGGGTCAGGCTGCGTTTCTTCATCGCTATTTTCAGGCGATTCAACAACCGGGCGAGCAAGCAGTTCCGCCTCTTTAGCGGCAATTTTTTCACTAAGTTCGAGAAACTCGCGATCAACCCCCAATAACGCGCGTAATTTCGGTATGTGCCGCTGAGCCAGTTTCATCGCCATTTTGGCAACCCAGACGGATTCACGCTCCAGTGCCAGAGTGATTTGCAGTTTCGCCAGATCAACCACTTTGCGGTGCGCCCCGGCCTGTGAACGGTGCTCCAGCATTTTTTGGATGATTCGCGCCAGTTGCCAGTGGTTTCTCTGTGGATTGCGGGGCAGTAATTCAGTAATAATCTTCAGCCATAGTCCCCATGAATAGGGAGTCAGATCTGACCAACGCGGCAATTCCTCCCAGACTTCTTTGTCCTGCCCGCATAACGCCATGATGTACAGTTTTTTGAGTTGATAATTGATGCGGTCGCGTCCCCAATAATCATTCTCTTTTGCCAGTTCATCAATCACTTCACGTGCTTCATCGTAACGCTGAAGGGCAACCAAAATATCGGCACGGGTTGCCAGCAGTGCTTCTAAATATTCACTCCCCGATACTTTTACCGCATCGATTTGCCTGTCGATATAAACCAACGCCTCTTCTGTTCTGTTGGAATCCATCAGCGCACTGGCATATTCGCAGGATAAACACATAAAGCAGCTCCAGGTCGGATCAATGCGCGCGATGGTTTCTTCACACACCGCCATGCGTTCATTGGCCCAGCCTGGGGCATCTATATTCTCGTAGCAGGCGGATAAATCCTGTGTAACGCAGATAGATTGCGGGCAATCTTTCGCCTCTTCCCGATGCGCTTTTTCAAACAGCGCCACCACGTCAGGCAGCACTTTTTCGCCTTCTTCGTAGTTGGTCAGACGATGGCGCATCTCCCAGTGTCCGATAAATATTTCCAGCCACGGATTTTTTGCCACCTGATTCAGTGCTTTCATTTCCGGTAATAACGAATCGCACTTTTCCATTTGCAGATGTAAAACACCTTCAGAAAAATCATCAATTATCTGCGGAATATACTCCTGCCCGGCATCACGCAACTCCTGGCTATATTTGTTGTACCACTCCCATGTATCCATTTTATTTTCCTTGATTAATTAAGACAGGAATAACCTGAGTAAAATCATCCAGCGCCTGGTGTAAATCCCACTGCTGTTCTTTATTACCGCTGGAGCACAAAATTACTTTCAGCGATTTTAATAACCGTAATGCCGCCGCTGGCTGTTGCTGATGTTGTAATGCCGTCACCAGTTGCATAACGCAGGGGTTATTGAGATTAATATACAGACTTGACGTTTTGGTCTTTTGGATTTGCGAGGTGAATTGCCGCGCCAACATTAACGCTGCGGTGCTAATACGTTTATCCGCGTCATCCTGTTCAAGAATTTTTTTTAATTCCGCTTCCCGATCTGGCGTTACCACTAATGGTAAAACGGCCGGTTCGAAGCGCGAGATAATTAATTGTTCGCCATCGCAAAGATGCTCTTCGAGATAAGCCACCTGCTCTTCGGGTAATTCCGCCAGGCTGAACAACTGCTCATTGCCCGTTTGCGTACCGACTTCGATAATCCGGCAATGATATAACAGCGCCCAGCGGCGTAAAAATGGCACCACCGCATAGCGATCGCCACGGGCTACAGGTCGTTGCAGAATGTGGAACAACATCTCTTCAAAACCGCCGTCGCGGCTTAACAGAATATGAATGCTGTTATTAACGCGTAAATCTTTCGCCAGCAGCGCACCTTTTGACGTTGGCACCTGTAAACGGTCTTTGAGCAAATCAAACAGACGGTCATCACACAACGCAGCACCAAGCAACGCTTCGTTGTGGCGCATTAATACCCTTCGCCAGATTTCTGGCTGATTTTGTGCGAGATCGGACAAACCAGAAATCAGCGCCTCTTTTAACGCCTCCTGCACCGCGACCCAGGTTTCGTCCCGTTGCAGATCTTCCCGGCTCGCCGTCGGCGTCAGTTTCGAAGACTCAATCACACCGCCGATAAAACCGGCCCAGGGCGGTAACAGCTCACGCGCTTCATCATCAAGTAACATGCCGCGCAAAAACAGCGACAGGTTGCGGTTATCGCTGGTGCCGTAGGTTGCGCCATCCTGAATCCATAAAATTCCAACTGCATCGCTCATTCCCGCTGGCACCACCGGAATGGTGCAAATAGGTTCAAAAGAAGATTCAAACTGGGCGGCAAAGGCGAGATTTTTCCGCTGTACCAGCGCGCGGTGCATCGTTACGCCATCTGGCGTTTCTTCACGCCACGGTGGCTGGAGTTTGTTCACCGGCTCGCTGGCGTCCCCCACATAGACCGGTTCGTGCAGCAATATGCAGTAGCGGGAAAGGACGCGGTTCAGCAAATTGTTACTCGCCAGATGGCTGTACTCTTCTTTGAGCGTCAGAATCACCTGCGTCCCCGGCTCCGAGGCCTGATGCGGCGTAACGGTATATTTTTGCCCGTCGGTAGAGTGGTATTTCCAGCTCTGATCCGGCGTTTGCCAAGATGTAGTCAACACCGTGACCTCTTTCGCCAGTACAAATGCCGACAAAAAACCGAGGCCGAACATACCAATTAAACCGGTGTTGTAATCCTGCTGGCGCAGCATTCGGGTATAACCCACGCCCACTGTAGCCAGGAAGCCGTGAATTTCGCTTTCTGTCAGGCCTGCGCCAGTATCGCTGATGGTGATGGTTGACTTCGCTACGTCTGCCACCACACGAATCGCGTTATCCTTTGGCGCATCGGGCTGCTCAATCCTGCGGCGCACGATCGCATCATGGCCGTTCTGCACCAGCTCGCGCACGGCAACCACGGGAGTGGAGTAAAGATGCTTACTGAGCACCTCAATTAAGCCGTTTAAATTAACTTCTGTAGAATATGAACTGCCAGGTAACTGTAATGTACTCATTTTTCAATACTCATAATCCATCACCCACTATTGAAAATACATCGCTGTTTTTACAACCGGTGCAAGGTTTGTTATTTTCATTCACTCATCGGAAACATTTATTTATTGACACGATGATTAAAACAAAATGTCTTATATAAATAATGATTAATTCTTAAAGGATTAATGCGACTGGAGTATATCGATATAAACCGGAGTTAACGAGATAATTTCTTGTGGTGAAATTATTATTTAAATGCTGAATAACATATTCAGCATTATTTAATAAAAAAATAAAACCGCAATCCAGGATCAGAATTGCGGTACTTCTTTAATTATGAATCAACCGTTGCGGATGGGTATAAATCGTCGCCCGTCCCGGCTTACAAAAACCTACCAGCGTCAGGTTACATCGCTCGGCGACTTCTACGGCAAGCGTTGTCGCGGCAGACACCGCAAACAGAATTTCTACCCCGCACATCGCTGATTTTTGCACCATTTCATAGCTGGCACGGCTGGAAACCAACACCGCACCCTGCTGCCAACGTTCACCTTCTTGCGCCCGCCGACCTAACAGTTTATCCAGCGCCACATGACGACCCACATCTTCATGTCCGCCCGCCAGTTCGCCAGACAGCAACATCCAGGCTGCGGCATGGGTACAACCGGTCAGTTGCCCCACGGGCTGGAAGTCATTGAGATGGCGTAATGCATCATCCAGTTTGTTGAGATCAAACGTCTGGGTGAACGGCAGCGGCTGCACCGGTTTACCGATGTCGTTAAGTTGCTCCACGCCACATACGCCACAGCCCGTACGCCCTGCCAGCGCCCGGCGGCGCTCCTTCAGCCCCATAAAGCGACGGCTGGAAAGTTCGATTTGCACTTCCAGACCATTACACGAGGGAACAACATCCATGCCGAAAATATCACGCGGGCTTTCGATTATTCCTTCGGAAAGCGAAAAACCAAGCGCAAAGCGTTCAAGGTCTTTTGGCGAAGCCATCATCACTACGTGCGAAATGCCGTTGTAGACCAACGCAACGGGAACTTCTTCCGCGACTTCATCAAGCCGGGAATGTTGTAAATCGTCACGCTGCCATAACTCAATTTGTCGCATTCCCGTGATATTTGTCACATTTTTGATTTCTTTTTGCTGTGTTTTTTTCACTTTCTCTTAACCAGATAAGAACACACACACCAAGATTATGGTATTCTGTTACAAACCCTTCCTGGATGGAGGGAAATTGAGCCAATTCTGGACCTTTGCGGCCCCTTCCGCAAAGAAAAATAACTCCCACTCCCTGCACACGCAGCAAGCGAATGTAAATGGGACGTGACAATGTCGAAACAAGGAGCAATCCATGCAGGTCAGCAGAAGGCAGTTCTTTAAGATCTGCGCTGGCGGTATGGCAGGCACCACGGCAGCGGCACTGGGCTTTGCACCCAGCGTAGCACTCGCGGAAACAAGGCAGTATAAACTGCTGCGCACCCGCGAAACCCGTAATACCTGCACCTATTGTTCTGTTGGTTGCGGGCTGTTGATGTACAGCCTCGGTGACGGAGCAAAAAACGCCAAAGCATCTATCTTCCATATCGAAGGCGATCCGGATCACCCGGTCAACCGTGGTGCACTTTGTCCGAAAGGCGCTGGCCTGGTGGATTTTATCCACTCCGAAAGCCGTCTGAAGTTCCCGGAATACCGTGCGCCTGGTTCTGATAAATGGCAGCAAATCAGTTGGGAAGAGGCGTTTGATCGCATCGCCAAACTGATGAAAGAAGACCGCGATGCGAACTACATTGCGCAAAACGCCGAAGGCGTGACTGTTAACCGCTGGCTCTCCACCGGGATGCTGTGTGCTTCCGCGTCGAGTAACGAAACCGGCTATTTAACGCAAAAATTCTCCCGCGCGCTGGGTATGCTCGCGGTCGACAACCAGGCGCGTGTCTGACACGGACCAACGGTAGCAAGTCTTGCTCCAACATTTGGTCGCGGTGCGATGACCAACCACTGGGTCGACATCAAGAACGCCAACCTCGTCGTGGTGATGGGCGGTAATGCCGCTGAAGCTCACCCGGTAGGATTCCGCTGGGCGATGGAAGCCAAAATTCACAACGGCGCGAAGCTAATTGTGATTGATCCTCGCTTTACGCGTACGGCGGCGGTGGCTGACTACTATGCCCCTATTCGTTCCGGTACTGACATTGCTTTCCTGTCAGGCGTATTGCTGTACCTGCTGAACAATGAAAAATTCAACCGCGAATACACCGAAGCCTATACCAACGCCAGCTTGATCGTGCGTGAAGATTACGGCTTTGAAGATGGCCTGTTCACCGGCTACGACGCGGAAAAACGCAAGTACGATAAATCCTCCTGGACTTACGAACTGGACGAAAACGGCTTCGCCAAACGCGATACCACGCTGCAACATCCACGCTGCGTGTGGAACTTGCTGAAACAGCACGTTTCCCGTTATACGCCAGATGTGGTTGAAAACATCTGTGGTACGCCAAAAGACGCGTTCCTGAAAGTCTGCGAATACATCGCCGAAACCAGTGCACACGATAAAACCGCCTCGTTCCTCTACGCGCTCGGCTGGACGCAACACTCCGTTGGTGCGCAGAACATCCGTACCATGGCGATGATCCAGCTGCTGCTCGGCAACATGGGGATGGCAGGTGGCGGCGTTAACGCCCTGCGCGGTCACTCCAACATTCAGGGGCTGACGGATCTGGGGCTGCTGTCGCAGAGCCTGCCGGGTTACATGACGCTGCCAAGCGAGAAGCAGACCGATCTGCAAACCTACCTTACCGCCAACACGCCGAAACCGCTGCTGGAAGGCCAGGTAAACTACTGGGGCAACTACCCGAAATTCTTCGTCTCAATGATGAAGGCCTTCTTTGGTGATAAAGCGACGGCGGAAAATAGCTGGGGCTTTGACTGGTTGCCGAAGTGGGATAAAGGTTACGACGTCCTGCAATACTTCGAGATGATGAAAGAGGGCAAGGTCAATGGCTATATCTGCCAGGGCTTTAACCCCGTTGCCTCATTCCCGAACAAAAACAAAGTGATCGGTTGTCTGTCGAAACTGAAGTTCCTCGTCACCATCGACCCGCTGAACACTGAAACCTCTAACTTCTGGCAGAACCACGGTGAGCTGAACGAAGTTGATTCGTCGAAGATCCAGACCGAAGTGTTCCGCCTGCCATCGACCTGCTTCGCGGAAGAGAACGGTTCAATCGTTAACTCTGGTCGCTGGTTGCAGTGGCACTGGAAAGGTGCGGACGCCCCAGGGATTGCACTGACCGACGGCGAGATCCTCTCCGGTATCTTCCTGCGCTTGCGCAAGATGTATGCCGAACAGGGTGGCGCGAACCCGGATCAGGTACTGAACATGACCTGGAACTACGCCATTCCGCATGAGCCATCTTCAGAAGAAGTGGCGATGGAGAGCAACGGTAAGGCGCTGGCCGATATTACCGATCCAGCAACCGGTGCGGTTATCGTTAAGAAAGGCCAACAACTTAGTTCGTTCGCCCAACTGCGCGATGATGGTACGACTTCCTGTGGCTGCTGGATTTTCGCAGGTAGCTGGACGCCGGAAGGCAACCAGATGGCACGCCGAGATAACGCCGATCCGTCTGGCCTCGGTAACACGCTGGGCTGGGCATGGGCATGGCCGCTTAACCGCCGCATCCTGTATAACCGCGCCTCCGCAGACCCGCAGGGTAACCCGTGGGATCCGAAGCGTCAGTTGCTGAAATGGGACGGCACCAAGTGGACCGGCTGGGATATTCCGGACTACAGCGCAGCGCCTCCGGGCAGCGGCGTTGGGCCGTTTATCATGCAGCAGGAAGGCATGGGGCGTCTGTTTGCTCTCGATAAGATGGCGGAAGGTCCGTTCCCAGAACACTACGAGCCGTTTGAAACGCCGCTGGGGACTAACCCGCTGCATCCAAACGTTATCTCGAATCCGGCTGCGCGTATCTTTAAAGATGACGCTGAAGCATTGGGTAAAGCCGATAAGTTCCCGTATGTCGGAACCACCTATCGTCTGACCGAGCACTTCCACTACTGGACCAAACACGCGCTGTTGAACGCGATTTTGCAACCAGAGCAGTTTGTGGAAATCGGTGAGTCGCTGGCGAATAAACTTGGCATTGCTCAGGGCGATACCGTGAAAGTCTCCTCCAACCGTGGCTATATCAAAGCCAAAGCGGTGGTGACCAAACGTATTCGCACGCTGAAAGCGAACGGCAAAGATATCGATACCATCGGTATTCCGATTCACTGGGGCTATGAAGGCGTGGCGAAAAAAGGCTTTATTGCCAATACGTTGACGCCATTCGTCGGTGATGCGAACACGCAGACGCCGGAGTTTAAGTCCTTCCTTGTGAATGTGGAAAAGGTGTAACGGAGACGACATATGGCTTATCAATCTCAAGATATCATTCGTCGTTCCGCGACTAACGGTCTGACCCCCGCGCCTCAGGCGCGGGACTTCCAGGAAGAAGTGGCGAAACTCATCGACGTCACCACCTGTATCGGCTGTAAAGCCTGTCAGGTGGCGTGTTCAGAGTGGAACGACATTCGCGATACCGTCGGCAATAACATTGGGGTGTACGATAACCCCAATGATTTAAGCGCCAAATCGTGGACGGTAATGCGCTTCTCGGAAGTGGAGCAGAATGACAAACTGGAATGGCTGATCCGCAAAGACGGCTGTATGCACTGTTCCGATCCGGGCTGCCTGAAAGCGTGCCCGGCGGAAGGTGCAATTATTCAGTATGCCAACGGCATCGTCGACTTCCAGTCCGAGCAGTGCATTGGCTGCGGTTATTGCATTGCGGGCTGTCCGTTCGACATTCCGCGCCTCAACCCGGAAGACAACCGCGTCTACAAATGTACGTTGTGCGTTGACCGCGTGGTGGTTGGGCAAGAACCGGCCTGTGTGAAGACCTGCCCGACGGGCGCGATTCATTTCGGTACGAAAGAGTCGATGAAAACGCTGGCGAGCGAGCGTGTGGCTGAGCTGAAAACCCGTGGTTACGACAATGCGGGTCTGTACGATCCGGCTGGCGTCGGTGGTACACACGTTATGTACGTGCTGCACCATGCTGACAAGCCGAATCTGTATCATGGCTTGCCGGAGAACCCGGAAATCAGCGAAACCGTGAAATTCTGGAAAGGCATCTGGAAACCGCTCGCGGCTGTTGGCTTTGCGGCTACCTTTGCGGCCAGTATCTTCCACTACGTGGGTGTCGGTCCGAACCGTGCGGATGAGGAAGAGAACAATCTGCACGAAGAGAAAGACGAGGAGCGCAAATGAAACGACGTGACACCATCGTGCGCTACACCGCGCCGGAACGTATCAACCACTGGGTAACCGCCTTCTGCTTCATCCTGGCGGCGGTGAGTGGGCTGGGCTTTTTGTTCCCATCCTTCAACTGGTTGATGCAAATCATGGGCACACCGCAGCTGGCGCGTATTCTGCACCCGTTTGTCGGCGTGGTTATGTTTGCCTCGTTCATCATCATGTTTTTCCGTTACTGGCATCACAACCTAATCAATCGGGATGATATCTTTTGGGCGAAGAATATTCGTAAGATCGTCGTCAACGAGGAAGTAGGTGACACCGGGCGTTATAACTTCGGTCAGAAATGCGTTTTCTGGGCAGCGATTATTTTCCTGGTTCTGCTGCTGGTGAGCGGTGTGATTATCTGGCGTCCTTATTTTGCGCCTGCTTTCTCAATCCCGGTGATCCGATTCGCGTTAATGCTGCATTCATTTGCCGCAGTAGCGTTAATTGTGGTTATCATGGTGCATATCTACGCCGCCCTTTGGGTGAAAGGCACGATTACCGCCATGGTGGAAGGATGGGTTACCAGCGCATGGGCGAAGAAACACCATCCACGCTGGTATCGTGAAGTCCGCAAGACAACGGAAAAGAAAGCTGAATGAGTATTCGCATAATCCCGCAAGATGAGCTGGGTTCGAGCGAGAAACGTACGGCGGATATGATTCCGCCGTTATTGTTCCCTCGGCTCAAAAATTTGTACAACCGCCGCGCCGAGCGTCTGCGCGAACTGGCAGAAAATAATCCGCTGGGTGATTACCTGCGCTTTGCTGCGCTTATCGCCCACGCCCAGGAAGTGGTGCTGTACGACCATCCGCTGGAGATGGATCTGACTGCACGCATTAAAGAAGCCAGCGCACAAGGCAAGCCACCGCTGGATATTCACGTTCTGCCGCGCGATAAGCACTGGCAAAAACTGTTGATGGCGCTGATTGCCGAGCTGAAACCTGAAATGAGCGGTCCGGCGCTGGCCGTGATTGAGAATCTGGAGAAGGCATCAACCCAGGAGCTGGAAGATATGGCCAGCGCGCTGTTTGCCTCTGATTTCTCCTCCGTCAGCAGCGATAAAGCACCGTTTATCTGGGCCGCGCTGTCGCTCTACTGGGCGCAAATGGCTAACCTGATCCCCGGCAAAGCCCGCGCAGAATACGGCGAACAACGTCAATATTGCCCGGTTTGTGGTTCTATGCCGGTGTCCAGCATGGTGCAAATTGGCACCACTCAGGGTTTGCGTTACCTGCACTGCAACCTGTGCGAAACCGAATGGCACGTGGTGCGCGTAAAATGCAGCAACTGCGAGCAGAGCGGCAAACTGCATTACTGGTCGCTGGATGACGAACAGGCCGCGATTAAAGCCGAAAGCTGCGATGACTGTGGCACTTACCTGAAGATTCTTTATCAGGAAAAAGAGCCGAAAGTTGAAGCCGTGGCAGATGACCTCGCCTCCTTGGTACTGGACGCACGAATGGAGCAAGAAGGCTATGCCCGTAGTTCCATCAACCCGTTCCTGTTTCCAGGTGAAGGGGAGTAATCTCTGACGTTTTCCGGGTGGCGCAGGTCGCCCGGATTACAGCTCATAGGGTGTGATACACCATCTCTCGTATTCCGCGTTACCAATTCAAGTCCATGCTGTCAGTGCCTGTTTGGTCTCAATTTTCCCAGCAACACATCGATAAGGTTATTGGTATGTCACTGATGACAAACGTAAGATTGCCTGATGCGCTACGCTTATCAGGCCTACCCCAAAAACTGCAATATATTGAATTGGCATGATTTTGTAGGTCGAATAAGGCGTGCAAGCCGCATCCGGTATGAACAACGCGCACTTTTCAGTATTCTGATTGGTATCATTTTTGCCATTACCATTCCTCGCGCAGCTTACACTATTCTTCAACACCTACTGCCTCACTCCTTTGCTTGCCGCCTTTTACCCTACGCACCGGAAATTGCTGACGCTCCAGATATTGCTCTACCGCTTCGCGTAAAATTGCAGATCGCGAAACCTTACGCCAGCCCCTGAGCTTATTCAGCCGTTTAATTGCCTCTTCTGATAAATGAAGAAAAACCGTATTCATCGCCATTTTCACCACCTTACATAAATTACTCATTAATGTATGTGCGAAAATTACGCCGAAAAATTAACTGACGAAAGCTTATTTTTTCATACGGTTTTGTTTTTGCGAGACGTTTTCCAGAAATAATACAACAGTTGCAATTATTTTAATTGTTACTCAAAAATGGCTTAGTTATCGCCCAGAATAATTTATTACTCTTAATTAGGCGGGGACACTCCCACAGAAAAGCGACAATAAATAATAAGGATGAGTTATGGGTGTTATGAATATATTATATTCAAGAATATTTTTTTGATTGGGTCTTCATTTGCATCATCCAGGTGGTGTACCCGAAAAAAGTCAGCTTCTTTACAGCACCGGAGATTAAGGTGAAATTAATCATCCGTAACTGACCGGTCAGTGCCACCACCAACCGGTCTTTAATTAAAACGTCCACCCTACTCTTCTTCGTTCCCGCCCTCTTCATACGGGCCAAATGGCTTAGCGGGAAGAACGATATACGTCCCTTCAAACACCGCACCAGGCGTCTCGTCGCCAAAGATTTCAACCTGCATTTGCACCCGCGCTTTACGCCCGCGCGCCAGACGGTCGAGATCGCCACTTAACGCACCGAGGTCGGCTACCGCATGGGGTTTACCGCTAATCGGTTTGCTGTAGCGGATATGCGCATCGGCCAGAATAATCGTTCCGCCGAGATGGCGTTCACGCAGCATCAGCCAGATAAGCCCCCAACCGGTGAGTGTTGCCAGCGAGAATAAACTCCCGGCAAATAACGTATGATGCGGATTCTGATTGCCGGTTTCCGGCATGGTGGTGATAAATTTTTGCCCAGTATATTGCTGAATACGCACGCCCATTTTTTCACTTAATGGGATGTGTTCATACCACGCCTGCTGGAGCTGTGCGCACCAGTCGCCGCGATGCAAAATATCATCCAGAGTAGCGACAGGTTTAATCATCAAAAAATGACGAATGGGCGTGGTAGTTGGTGTGGTGATTTCTCCCTGATTCACAAACCCCAGCTTGGCGAAAAACTCCACCGCATCTTCGCGGGCGCTACAGGTCACGCGTTTAACACCTTCCTGACGCGCCACCGACTCAAGCGTCATCGCCATCAGCGTCCCCAACCCTTTGTCCTGCACGTCCGGGTGTACCGCCATAAAACGGATGGAGGCTTCGTTATCGGCATTGATATACAGCCGCCCTACCGCCACCAGATTACCCTGCTCGTCAACGACCATCTGGTGATGCGCCATCGCATCCCACGCGTCGCGTTCCGAACCTTTCGGTTGATGCAGGGGTTTACGCAACATCTCCCAGCGAAACTGATAGTAACGCTCTAATTCTTCTTCTGTTTGTGGAACCCGAAGGTGATACATAGCGATACTCTCTCTTGTTTCCCGTGATACCCCTGGAAGCTGGCTCATACCTGCAACCAGAATGTCACGGGGCCATCATTGACCAGCGATACCTGCATATCCGCAGCGAAGCGTCCTGTTTGCGTGTTCATCTCCTGCTGACGGCAGCGTTCGACGAAATAGTCATATAACGCCTCTGCGCGATCCGGTGATGCGCCTTTGGAGAAACTTGGGCGCATCCCTCGTTCGGTATCTGCGGCAAGGGTAAACTGGGAAACCACCAGCACACTGCCGCCGGCCTGTTGCACGTTGAGATTCATCTTGCCTTCGGCATCGCTAAAGATGCGATAGCCGAGCACACGCTCGCACAGACGGTTTGCTTTCTGTTCGTCGTCATCCTTTTCGACACCCAATAACACCAAAAGTCCCGCGCCAATTTCGCCCGTCACTTCTCCCTCCACGGTGACGCTGGCACGGGTTACGCGTTGAATTAATGCAATCATGGTTCGTCGTCTTCTTCTTGTTCAGCTGCTTGTTTTAGTTTGCGGTATTCCCCGAGAGTGACAGTAATTTCCGCGCCAAGCAAGACGATACACCATGTCCAGTAGACCCAGACGAAGAGAATGGGGATCACCGCCAGTACGCCGTAAATGAGCTGATACGACGGGAACATGGTGATATAAAGCGCGAAACCTTTCTTTCCTGCTTCGAACAGGAGCGCGGCGACAAACGCGCCGACAATAGCGTCGCGGTTAGGTACGCGGATGGTAGGAACAATGCTGTACAGCAGCCAGAAGGAGATCCACGACAACAGCAGCGGAAAAATACGCAGCACATTGTCGATGACGGTATTGAGATCGCTCGCCCAGCGCAGGGAGAGCAAATAGGAACTGATCGCCAGACTGGCCCCTGCCAGCAGCGGCCCCAGCGTTAAAATCATCCAGTACACGGCAAACGAGTAAATTTTGGGACGCACCCGTTTACTGCGCCAGATGGCGTTAAGTGCGCTATCGATGGAGTACATCAGCAATAACGCCGTGACGATCAGGCCACATGCCCCGACGGCGGTCATCTTGTTGGAATTGGCAACAAACTGTTCGATATATTGCTGGATAACATCGCCGGTGGCAGGCAGAAAGTTGGCGAAAATAAAGTGACGCAACTGAATGCTGACGTCGGAAAACATGGGAAAAGCGGCGAAAAGCGCAAAAACAACGGCAACCAGCGGCACTAATGAGAGCAACGACACATAGGCAAGGTTACCTGCCAGGGTTGTCATGTTGTCCTCATTAATGCGTTGCCAGAGTAGTTTCAGCCAGGCCCATAGCGGACGGGTACGATGCCTGGCTTTTTCATGGATGGTTTTTAGCATAACACCTTCGCGAAATAGTCCGGGATGGTGGTTTTATCTTTTACCTGAATGCTGGTAATGCCTAGCTGATTAGCCCCTTCTATATTATCGGCGTTGTCATCGAAAAAGACGGTATCATCTGGTGAAAAACCTTCTGCCTGTAAAACATGCTGGTAGATCCGCGCTTCCGGTTTGCGCATACCTAAATCTTGCGACAGATAGATATGGTCGGCAGCGTTGCGGATTTCCGGGTATTCCTCCGGCCAGAAAGTGGTATGCAGGCGGTTAGTATTGGAAAGCACCACCACGCGATGCCCCTGTTCACGCAGTTTATGCATGATATCGATCACTTCCGGGCGCAGCGCGACAAACACTGCCTGCCAGCCGTGGGAGAACTGCTCGTAGCTTAGCGGTAAGGCCATCTCATGGCACAGCGCCTCTGCGAACGCTTCATCGCTAATTTCCCCACGTTCATGCTGATGAAACGCCTCCCCCATATGAAAACTCTTCTTAAGCGTAGCCAGCGGAACGCGCGTTAAATCGCTCCAGGTTCCCAGCACACGGTTAAAGTCGATATCGACAATCACATTACCTAAATCAAAGATATAGAGCATTTTTGCCTCCTTTCTCGCCACAGGAAATTAACTGTAGCGGGAAAGGAGGGGTTTGGCTATGTGGCAATAAGGGTAATCTTGTGACGCTGATTGCGAAAAAGCAGAGTAATTTCACTGGCTTTTTCGCAATAGATGAATGGTTAAGATTCAGGCGTAAATGGCCAACGGGTTTCGATGACCAGCGGCTTATCTTGCGTCACAAATTCCGGCGTTAGATTTATTGCGTCAGGTGCCTGGGTAAGCGGGTTAACCCAGGTGCATCGCGCTGGATGAAATCATAGCCTTTATTTTGAGGATGGCTGGGAAAGGCATTGCGATGGGTAATGGCGAGTGCCTGTGCTGAAAGTGTTATTGGTCACAACAACACTGACGCGATTGCGGATTTTCTCCGTGTGCAGGGCTTTCGATAATGCCTGATGCGATGCTGACGCATCTTATCAGACCTGCAAAGGCAAAAAAAAACCTGCCATCACTGGCAGGTTTTTCACGACTAAAAAGAAAAATTAATCTTCTTTTGGACCACGGTTCGCGCGGCGACGATCGTTTTCCGTCAGGTGACGTTTACGAATACGGATAGAGGTCGGAGTAACTTCTACCAGTTCGTCATCATCGATGAACTCCAGTGCTTGTTCCAGAGTCATGCGGATTGGCGGAACCAGAACAACGGCTTCGTCAGTACCGGAAGCACGCATGTTGGTCAGTTTCTTACCGGTCAGGCAGTTTACAGTCAGGTCGTTAGAGCGGCTGTGAATACCGATAATCTGACCTTCGTAAACTTCTGCACCGTGACCGAGGAACAGCTTACCGCGATCCTGCAGACCAAACAGCGCGAACGCTACCGCTTTACCCTGGCCGTTAGAGATCAGTACGCCGTTCTGACGCTGACCCACTTCACCCGGACGTACGTCGTCGTAGTGGCTGAAGGTGGAGTACAGCAGACCCGTACCGGAAGTCATGGTCATGAACTCAGAACGGAAGCCAATCAGACCACGGCTTGGGATCACGTAGTCGAGACGTACGCGGCCTTTACCGTCTGGATTCATGTTTTTCAGCTCGCCTTTACGCTCGCCCAGCGCCTGCATTACAGAACCCTGATGCTGTTCTTCAACGTCCAGAGTCACGTTTTCGAACGGCTCTTGTTTACGACCGTCGATTTCACGGAAGATAACTTTCGGACGGGATACCGCCAGTTCGAAACCTTCACGACGCATGTTCTCAATAAGAACAGACAGGTGCAGTTCGCCACGACCAGAAACGCGGAACGCATCGGCGTCTTCGGTTTCTTCTACGCGCAGCGCAACGTTGTGTACCAGTTCTTTGTTCAGACGATCCAGAATCTGACGAGACGTTACGAACTTACCTTCTTTACCGCAGAACGGAGAGGTGTTAACGCAGAAGAACATGGAAACGGTCGGCTCATCAACGGAGAGTGCCGGCAATGCTTCAACGTTTTGCGTGTCGCAAACGGTGTCAGAAATGTTCAGCTCGCCAAGGCCAGTGATCGCCACGATATCGCCAGCTTCCGCCAGATCGGTTTCGATACGCTCCAGACCGAGGTGGCCCAGCACTTTACCGACTTTCGCGTTACGGGTTTTGCCTTCGCTATCGATGATAGTAACCTGCTGGTTCGGCTTCACTTTACCGCGCTTGATGCGGCCAATGCCGATAACGCCAACATAGCTGTTGTAATCGAGCTGAGAAATCTGCATCTGGAACGGACCGTCAAGGTCAACGTCCGGCGCAGGAACGTGGTCAACAATCGCCTGGTACAGCGGGGTCATGTCTTCCGCCATATCTTCGTGATCCAGACCCGCGATGCCGTTCAGCGCAGAAGCGTAAACGATCGGGAAGTCCAGCTGCTCGTCGGTCGCGTCGAGGTTAACGAACAGGTCAAATACCTGATCCACAACCCAGTCAGGACGCGCGCCAGGGCGGTCAACTTTGTTGATAACAACAATCGGCTTCAGGCCGTAAGCAAACGCTTTTTTGGTTACGAAACGCGTTTGCGGCATCGGGCCGTCAAATGCGTCAACCACCAGCAGCACTGAGTCTACCATGGACATTACACGTTCAACTTCACCACCGAAGTCGGCGTGCCCCGGGGTATCAACGATGTTGATACGGTAATCATTCCATTTGATAGCGGTGTTTTTCGCGAGGATGGTAATCCCACGCTCTTTCTCCAAATCGTTGGAGTCCATCACGCGCTCTTGGGTTTCGGCACGAGAGTCGAACGTACCGGATTGTTGGAGCAGCTTGTCTACCAGGGTGGTTTTACCATGGTCGACGTGCGCGATGATGGCGATATTACGCAATTTTTCGATCACAACTTTGCCTCAGGCATTAGAAATAGCGCGTTATTGTACACGGATTAATCGCACTACAAAACAGGATCACAAACATCCTCCGCAAACAAGTATTGCAGAGTCCCTTTGTGATCGCTTTCACGGAGCATAAAAAGGGTTATCCAAAGGTCATTGCACCAACATGGTGCTTAATGTTTCCATTGAAGCACTATATTGGTGCAACATTCACATCACGGTGCAGCCCTTTTGCACGATGTTAAGCATGATAACGCCTTTTAGGGGCAATTTAAAAGTTGGCACAGATTTCGCTTTATCTTTTTTACGGCGACACGGCCAAAATAATTGCAGATTTCGTTACCACGACGACAATGACCAATCCAGGAGAGTTAAAGTATGTCCGCTGAACACGTACTGACGATGCTGAACGAGCACGAAGTGAAGTTTGTTGATTTGCGCTTCACCGATACCAAAGGTAAAGAACAGCACGTCACTATCCCTGCTCATCAGGTGAATGCTGAATTCTTCGAAGAAGGCAAAATGTTTGACGGCTCCTCGATTGGCGGCTGGAAAGGCATTAACGAATCCGACATGGTGCTGATGCCAGACGCATCCACCGCAGTGATTGACCCGTTCTTCGCCGACTCTACCCTGATTATCCGTTGCGACATCCTTGAACCTGGCACCCTGCAAGGCTATGACCGTGACCCGCGCTCCATCGCGAAACGCGCCGAAGATTACCTGCGCTCTACTGGCATTGCCGACACCGTACTGTTCGGGCCAGAACCAGAATTTTTCCTGTTCGATGACATCCGTTTCGGATCTTCTATCTCCGGTTCTCACGTTGCTATCGACGATATCGAAGGCGCATGGAACTCCTCCACCCAATACGAAGGTGGTAACAAAGGTCACCGTCCGGCAGTGAAAGGCGGTTACTTCCCGGTTCCGCCAGTAGACTCAGCTCAGGATATCCGTTCTGAAATGTGCCTGGTAATGGAACAGATGGGTCTGGTGGTTGAAGCACATCACCACGAAGTAGCGACCGCAGGTCAGAACGAAGTGGCAACCCGCTTCAATACCATGACCAAAAAAGCTGACGAAATTCAGATCTACAAATATGTCGTTCACAACGTGGCGCACCGCTTCGGTAAAACCGCGACCTTTATGCCAAAACCGATGTTTGGTGATAACGGCTCCGGTATGCACTGCCACATGTCGCTGTCTAAAAACGGCGTTAACCTGTTCGCAGGCGACAAATACGCGGGTCTTTCTGAGCAGGCGCTGTACTACATTGGCGGCGTAATCAAACACGCGAAAGCGATTAACGCGCTGGCAAACCCGACCACTAACTCTTACAAGCGTCTGGTTCCGGGTTACGAAGCACCGGTAATGCTGGCTTACTCTGCGCGTAACCGCTCTGCTTCTATCCGTATTCCGGTGGTTGCGTCTCCAAAAGCGCGTCGTATCGAAGTACGTTTCCCGGATCCGGCCGCTAACCCGTACCTGTGCTTTGCTGCCCTGCTGATGGCGGGTCTTGATGGTATCAAGAACAAGATCCACCCAGGCGAAGCGATGGACAAAAACCTGTATGACCTGCCGCCGGAAGAAGCGAAAGAGATCCCACAGGTTGCAGGCTCTCTGGAAGAAGCACTGAACGAACTGGATCTGGACCGCGAGTTCCTGAAAGCCGGTGGCGTGTTCACTGATGAAGCAATCGATGCGTACATCGCCCTGCGTCGCGAAGAAGATGACCGCGTGCGTATGACTCCGCATCCGGTAGAGTTTGAGCTGTACTACAGCGTCTAATAGTTGAAGTTGTACTACCCGGCGCGAACAACGCCGGGATTTAGTTGCCGTGGAAACTTTCAGCCCATCTCTGCATGGGCTTTTTTCTCCGTCATTTCTCTGATGCTTCGCGCTTTTTATCCGTAAAAAGCTATAATGCACTAAAATGGTGCAACCTGTTCAGGAGACTGCTTTATGGCAACAGGCACGCAGCCCGATGCTGGGCAGATCCTCAACTCGCTGATTAACAGTATTTTGTTAATTGATGACAATCTGGCGATACATTACGCCAACCCCGCCGCGCAACAACTGCTCGCCCAAAGCTCCCGCAAATTGTTCGGTACGCCGTTACCGGAACTGTTGAGCTACTTCTCATTAAATATCGAATTAATGCAAGAAAGTCTGGAGGCGGGGCAAGGGTTTACCGATAACGAAGTGACGCTGGTGATTGACGGGCGCTCGCATATCCTTTCTGTGACAGCTCAGCGTATGCCTGATGGCATGATCCTGCTGGAGATGGCACCAATGGATAATCAGCGCCGCTTAAGTCAGGAACAGCTACAGCACGCCCAGCAGGTGGCTGCCCGCGATTTGGTACGCGGCCTGGCACATGAGATTAAAAATCCGCTTGGCGGTTTACGTGGCGCGGCACAGCTACTCAGCAAAGCGTTGCCCGATCCATCGCTGCTGGAATATACCAAAGTAATTATCGAGCAGGCGGACAGATTACGTAATCTGGTCGACCGTCTGTTGGGGCCGCAACTGCCCGGTACGCGTGTTACCGAAAGTATTCACAAGGTGGCAGAGCGCGTAGTGGCGCTGGTATCGATGGAACTGCCGGGTAACGTGCGGTTGATTCGTGATTACGACCCCAGCCTGCCGGAACTGGCGCACGATCCGGATCAAATTGAACAGGTATTGCTGAATATTGTGCGTAATGCGCTACAGGCACTGGGACCGGAAGGCGGCGAAATTATTCTGCGTACCCGCACCGCGTTTCAACTGACCTTGCACGGCGAACGCTATCGGCTGGCAGCGCGGATCGATGTGGAAGATAACGGGCCGGGTATCCCGCCTCACTTACAGGATACGCTGTTTTACCCGATGGTCAGCGGTCGCGAAGGCGGCACCGGGCTTGGCTTATCCATCGCCCGTAATTTGATTGATCAGCATTCAGGCAAAATTGAATTTACCAGTTGGCCAGGTCATACCGAGTTCTCGGTTTACCTGCCTATCAGGAAATAAAGGTGACGTTTATGCAACGAGGGATAGTCTGGGTAGTCGATGACGATAGTTCCATCCGTTGGGTGCTTGAACGTGCGCTCGCTGGGGCGGGTTTAACTTGTACGACGTTTGAGAACGGCGCGGAGGTGCTGGAGGCGCTGGCGAGCAAAACGCCGGATGTGCTGCTTTCAGATATCCGTATGCCCGGAATGGACGGGCTGGCGCTGCTCAAACAGATTAAACAGCGCCACCCGATGCTTCCGGTCATCATTATGACCGCGCACTCGGATCTGGATGCCGCCGTTAGCGCCTATCAACAAGGGGCGTTTGATTATCTGCCCAAACCGTTTGATATCGACGAAGCCGTGGCGCTGGTTGAGCGCGCCATCAGCCATTACCAGGAACAGCAGCAGCCGCGCAATATTCAGCTTAACGGCCCAACAACCGATATCATCGGCGAAGCGCCAGCCATGCAGGACGTGTTCCGTATTATCGGTCGGCTCTCGCGCTCTTCTATTAGCGTGTTGATCAATGGCGAGTCCGGCACCGGTAAAGAGCTGGTCGCTCATGCCCTGCATCGCCACAGCCCGCGAGCCAAAGCGCCGTTTATCGCGCTGAATATGGCGGCTATCCCAAAAGACTTGATCGAATCAGAACTGTTTGGTCACGAGAAAGGCGCGTTTACCGGTGCCAATACCGTTCGTCAGGGCCGTTTTGAACAGGCCGATGGCGGCACGTTATTCCTTGATGAAATTGGCGATATGCCGCTGGATGTGCAGACACGGTTACTGCGCGTGCTGGCAGACGGTCAGTTTTACCGCGTTGGCGGCTATGCGCCGGTGAAAGTGGATGTGCGTATTATCGCTGCGACCCACCAGAACCTGGAACTGCGCGTGCAGGAAGGCAAGTTCCGCGAGGATCTGTTCCACCGCCTGAACGTTATCCGCGTTCATCTGCCGCCACTGCGCGAGCGTCGGGAAGATATTCCCCGCCTGGCGCGCCATTTTTTACAGGTTGCCGCGCGCGAATTGGGCGTAGAAGCGAAGTTGCTGCATCCGGAAACCGAAGCCGCCCTGACGCGTCTGGCGTGGCCGGGGAACGTGCGCCAACTGGAAAACACCTGCCGCTGGTTAACGGTGATGGCCGCCGGACAGGAAGTGTTGATTCAGGATTTGCCAAGCGAACTGTTTGAATCAACCGTACCGGAAAGTCCTTCCACTATGCAACCGGACAGTTGGGCAACATTGTTAGCACAGTGGGCAGATCGGGCGCTGCGTTCCGGTCATCAAAACCTGCTTTCTGAAGCGCAGCCAGAGCTGGAGCGGACGTTACTAACTACTGCTTTGCGACATACGCAGGGGCATAAACAGGAAGCAGCGCGACTGCTTGGTTGGGGACGTAACACCCTGACACGTAAGTTAAAAGAGTTGGGGATGGAGTGATTCACGGCTGGTGTGTAAAGATTGATTATTGAGCGCAAATTGCTGTTATTTTGCACTTTACTGTTCCGATAAGTTCAGTATGATCTTGCCCGGAAAACGGGGGAAGTCATTATGCTGGAATCAATAATTAATCTGGTATCGAGTGGCGCAGTTGATAGCCACACACCGCAAACTGCCGTTGCGGCCATCCTGTGTGTCGCGATGATTGGGCTGTTTAGCTGAAGCTCGTGGTTTATGCCGGATGCGGCCTACAAAAGCAATAATTTCAACAGGTTTTGTAGGCCTGATAAGCGTAGCGCATCAGGCAACCTTGTTCTCAGTACATTGATGGCGCTTTC
This sequence comes from Escherichia sp. MOD1-EC5433, assembly GCF_002966005.1. NCBI lineage: Bacteria > Pseudomonadati > Pseudomonadota > Gammaproteobacteria > Enterobacterales > Enterobacteriaceae > Escherichia > Escherichia sp. MOD1-EC5433. Next base: position 87,450 of record NZ_PTRL01000011.1, read on the forward strand.
GTTTTCTAACTTGTAAACGAAGCGCCATTCACTATTTAAATCACCCGTGAGAACTGCTGCATCCGCGCTTTCTGGCGCAGATAAGTATCGAAGCACATGCAAATGTTGCGGATCAGCAAGCGGCCTTTCGCCGTCACCTGAATCCCCTTCTCATTGACATCCACCAGCCCATCTTTTGCTAACGGGGCGAGAAGCTTGAGATCTTCCGCAAAGTAATCAGCGAAGTGCAAATCCCACTGTTGCTCAATGGGGGCGTAATCCAGACGGAAATTGCAGATAAGCGACTTAATCACATCGCGGCGAATACAGTCATCGCGCGTTAACGCAATACCGCGCCACAGCGCATTGCCTTGTTCATCCACCTGCTGATAGTACTGCTTCAACTCTTTCTGGTTTTGCGCGTAGCAGTCGCCAATCATGCTGATGGCTGAAACGCCCATCCCCAGCAGGTCGGTATCCCCCTGAGTGGTGTAGCCCTGGAAGTTACGATGCAGCACGCCTTCACGCTGAGCCACAGCCAGCTCGTCATCCGGGCGGGCAAAGTGATCCATACCAATAAACTGATAGCCCGATTGCGTCAGGAAGGCGATGGTTTCTTGCAGAATATCGAGTTTCTGCTGCGGACTCGGCAGGTCAGCATCTTTGATTTTACGCTGAGCAGCAAAAATGGTCGGCAGATGTGCGTAGTTAAAGACACTCAGACGATCGGGGTTAAGTTCCGCTACGCGTTTCAGGGTAAAAGCGAAACTCTCCGGCGTCTGTTTCGGCAGGCCGTAAATCAGGTCAATGTTGGTGGAGGTAAAGCCAATCTCACGCGCATGGTTAAGCAGCGCAAAGATGAACTCTTCATCCTGCTCACGGTTAACCAGACGCTGCACTTCTTTGTTGAAGTCCTGCACGCCCATGCTCAGACGGTTAAAACCTTCGGCACGTAAATGATCGAGTACATCCAGTTCGATTTCACGCGGATCGACTTCGATCGAGATTTCCGCGTCGGCATTGAACTGGAAGTTTTCCCGCAGCAGCTTCATCAGGCGGCTGATTTGCGTTTTATTCAGATACGTCGGCGTACCACCGCCCCAGTGCAACTGACTAACGTGACGCCCGGCAAACAGCGGTGCACGATGGACGATTTCTTGCTCCAGCGCGTCCAGGTATTGGTCAGCCTTGTGCTGCTGGCGTGTGACAATCTTATTGCAACCGCAGAAGTAACAAAGCTTATGGCAGAACGGGATATGTACGTAGAGAGATAATGGACGCTCAGGATAGCGCGCCACGGCTTGTAAAAACGCCTGTTCGCCAAAGTTTTCTGAAAACTCCAGCGCGGTCGGGTACGAGGTGTATCGTGGCCCGGAATAATTATATTTCTGGATCAGGGCCAGATCCCAGTCGATTTGCTGTACAGACATGCTCACTCCTTCCGATGGCGTCTCTGGCGGCTACGGCGTACCGACGGATGCCCGGTTCGGGTCATCAGCCGGTTGCGCAGCCACTTTTGTCGCCGCGACAACCGTTGTAGTTTAACGAATAACCACACCAGATAACATATAACCGGAAGGGTTATCAGCAGAACGGGAAGGCCCACGGTGGCAATCCGTTAGTTGCCCCGCAGCAGACGCATCATGTCTTCTTGCTTCTCGTCTTCTTCCTCTTCTTCATCGTCGTCATAAGAGAGGCCGAGTTTCTGCATCAACTCATCAATACGATCCAGTTTGGCATCAACCCAGGATTGCTCTTCGGCGCTCAGGGTTTCGCCTGCTTCCAGACGTTCCAGCAGCGCATCCAGACGCTCATCCGTTTCCAGTAACTCCAACTCCGCCTGCGGTGAAAGCATAGGTTTCTCACTCTTCGGTTTGTGCTGTTTGGTGACTTTTTCAGTCACACCCAATGGAATAGGGGTTTTACTGCCAATACGTGGATCTTTCGGTGCGTTCTGGCCTTTGTTGCCTGATGTAGTGTTACCGCCCGCTGCGCGGCTGCCCGGCGCATGACCACGGCGTTTTTTCTGGCGCTTGCGGTCACGAGCTTCCTGATCCAGCTCCTCGCGTGTTTTTCGACGCGCTTTTGCGTGACCTTTGCTGCGTGAGTTTGAAGATGATGGTTTCATAATGGTTCGTCTTTTTGCCGTTTTATTCAGTATAGATTTGCGGCGGAATCTAACAGAAAGCAAGCAAAGAAAAAAGGCGACAGATTACTCTGTCGCCTTTTTTCCTGACTCATAACCCTTAACGGGTCTTACAATCCTTGCAGGCCGCCAACACACCCTGTTTTTCCATTAGCCAGAACATTCCGTGTTGATTCCATTTCCGTTTAATTACGTCTCCGGACGTTTGTCTTCCTGACAATCCTCTGTCTTCGCCTCCTGGCGCTCCTGACCCTCATCCTGAGTCATCTTCCTTTAGCGTCCTCGCTCTATGGGTGCTACTTTACGCTTCTGCGCTAAACAAACAATAAACTATCATCAGTATTTTCTCATTTTCAGATTATTGTATAAAACTAATCACATGATTTATTTGACCTATTTGACATGCATCGCAGAATTTTCTCTTCGATTTCGCATAAAGATGATCGGCAATGTCTCACAAAGCATGTGGCTTTTACTTACACCATGCCCCCCGAAAAATCCGTCTTTTATTGTGGTTCAGGTATAATCGCTGAAAAGCTTTGACTGACGGAGACGACCGCTTTGACTAATTTGAATTATCAACAGACGCATTTTGTGATGAGTGCGCCTGATATTCGCCACTTACCTTCCGATACCGGGATCGAAGTGGCTTTTGCAGGCCGTTCCAACGCAGGTAAATCCAGCGCGCTGAACACGCTGACTAACCAGAAAAGCCTGGCTCGTACCTCGAAAACGCCAGGGCGCACCCAGCTTATCAACCTGTTTGAAGTGGCTGATGGCAAGCGTCTGGTTGACTTGCCTGGCTACGGTTATGCGGAAGTCCCGGAAGAGATGAAGCGCAAATGGCAGCGCGCGCTCGGCGAATACCTCGAAAAACGTCAGAGCCTGCAAGGTCTGGTGGTACTGATGGATATTCGCCATCCGCTGAAAGATCTCGATCAGCAGATGATTGAGTGGGCGGTGGACAGCAATATCGCCGTGTTGGTGCTACTGACCAAAGCGGACAAACTGGCGAGCGGTGCACGTAAAGCGCAATTGAATATGGTGCGTGAAGCGGTGCTGGCATTTAATGGTGATGTGCAGGTAGAAACCTTCTCTTCGCTGAAGAAACAAGGTGTGGATAAGCTGCGTCAGAAGCTGGATACCTGGTTTAGCGAAATGCAGCCCGTCGAAGAGAATCAGGACGGCGAATAATTTTCTTTCCCCGGTGCCGGATGCAGCTTAAATGCTTTGTCTGGCCAGGGTCTTCAAAATATTGCGACTCACGCCGTAAATCTGATAAGCGTTATGCATCAGGCAATTCAGATCTTTTCTCTCGCCCAATAAAAAACGCCCCAGTCATTACTGACTGGGGCGGCTAAAAAATTCAGCCAAATCCGATTACGTGAAGTAAAAGGTCTGAAAGATAGAACATCTTACCTCTGTACCCTACGCGAATAACTTTACTCTTTTTTGTTCAGTTCAGAAAGCATTTTTTGTAATTTTTTTTCAGTTGTTGCATAGGAATTTCTAATAGCCATCACAAAACGTGACAGCTTATGTTGCTTACTTACGAAAAAAGGGCATATTCAGGCGAATCTTAGTGCGCCTGATCCCAGTTTTCACCGCTTCCGACTTCCACCAGCAACGGCACATCCAGACAGGTACAGTTTTCCATCAATTGATGGATTTTCTTTGATACCACATCGAGATCATCTTTATGAACTTCAAATACCAGTTCATCGTGTACCTGCATGATCATACGAACGCGCGGTTGCTCGGCCTGTAACCATGCATCTACGGCAATCATCGCCCGTTTGATGATGTCGGCTGCGGTTCCCTGCATCGGTGCGTTAATTGCTGCACGTTCAGCCGCAGCACGACGCGCACCGTTGCTGGACTTGATATCCGGCAAATATAGACGGCGTCCGTCCAGCGTTTCAACGTAGCCCTGCTCTTTCGCCTGTGTGCGGGTACGTTCCATATACTCCAGCACGCCCGGATAGCGTTCGAAGTAAAGATCCATGTACTTCTGCGCTTCTTTGCGCGGAATGTTTAACTGGCGCGCCAGGCCGAAAGCACTCATGCCGTAAATCAGACCAAAGTTGATTGCTTTCGCGCTGCGGCGTTGCTCGCTGGTGACGGTTTCTAGCGGCAAACCAAACACTTCTGCGGCCGTTGCCCGGTGAATATCTTTTCCTTCCGCGAATGCGGTCAGCAGGCCTTTGTCACGCGAGAGATGCGCCATAATGCGCAGTTCAATCTGCGAGTAGTCCGCCGAGACAATCACATAATCCTCTGGCGCAATAAACGCCTGGCGGATACGGCGACCTTCTTCGTTACGCACCGGAATGTTTTGCAGGTTAGGATCGGTTGACGATAAACGTCCCGTTGCGGTTACAGCCTGGTGATAAGAAGTATGTACGCGCCCGGTTTTCGGGTTAATCATCAACGGTAGTTTGTCGGTATAGGTTGATTTCAGCTTCGCCAGACCACGATACTCCAGAATCACCTTCGGTAACGGATAGTCCAGCGCCAGCTCTTCCAGCACCTCTTCCGACGTTGACGGCGCACCACCCGGCGTTTTCTTCAGCGGTTTAATGCCCTGTTTTTCAAAAAGAATAGTTTGCAACTGCTTGGTCGAAGAAAGATTAAATTCTTCACCCGCAATTTCATGCGCTTTCTTTTCCAGCTCCGCCAGACGTAGAGTGAGCTCTTCAGAATGATTATGCAGAACTTTCGGATCGATCTTCACACCGTTACGTTCAATGCGTGAAAGCACCGGCACAAGCGGCATTTCGATATTCTCGAAGACGTCTAACGGCCCTTTGTGTTTCTGCAGATCCGGCCACATTTTCAGATGCAATTGTAAGGTGACGTCTGCATCTTCGGCGGCGTAGCGACCGGCCTCTTCCAGAGCAATCTGGTTAAAGGTCAGTTGATTTTTGCCTTTACCGGCAATCTCTTCAAAAGTGATGGTTTTGTGCTTCAACCAACGTTCCGCGAGGCTGTCCATATCATGACGCCCGGCAACGCTATTGAGAATGTAGGACTCGAGCATGGTATCAAACGCAATCCCACGGAGCTCAATGCCGTAGTTCGCCAGAATACCGCGATCGTATTTCAGGTTTTGCCCGACCTTCAGCGCCTTTTCATCTTCCAGTAGCGGTTTTAGCAACTCGAGTGCACGCTCGCGAGAGATTTGATCGGGCGCATCGAGATAATCATGAGCAACCGGAATATATGCCGCTATGCCTGGCTCGATAGCAAAGGAAAGCCCCACCAGATTGGCAGAGATGTTATCGAGGCTGTCAGTTTCGGTATCAAATGCAAACACCGGCGCTTTTTCCAGCTTCGTAATCCATTCTTTCAGCGTATCTTCATCAAGGATAGTGACGTAGTTATCGTAAGAAATCGCCGTTGCCGTCACTTCTGGCATTTCGTCGACAACAAGCGTTTCCTGTGGCTTCGCGGCAGGTTTAGCCCCTTTGGCCTGTAACCATTTGCCCGCCTCTACATCAGCAGTCCAGCGTTTGAACTCATACTTTTTGAACAGCCCCAACAACTCTTCAGCTGCCGGTTGCTGCACTTCCAGTTGTTCACAGGTCAGCTCCAGTTCAACGTCGGTTTTAATCGTCGCCAGCTGGTAAGAGAGATAAGCCACTTCTTTGTTTTGCTCGAGCTTGGCTGCCATTGTTTTCGCGCCACGGAAGCTTAGGCCAGCAATTTTTTCCGGCTCGGCATACAGCGTATCCAGCCCGCCAAGACCCTGCAGCAGTGCCTGCGCGGTTTTTTCACCCACGCCCGGTACGCCAGGAATGTTATCGGAGGAGTCGCCCATCAGCGCCAGGAAGTCGATGATCAGTTCTGGCGGTACACCGTACTTATTCACCACTTCTTCCGGGCCGAGGATGGTGTTCGTCATGGTATTGATAAGCGTAATATTTGGCGTCACCAGCTGCGCCATATCTTTGTCGCCAGTGCTGATCAACACCGGACGCCCGGCTTTTTCGGCTTCGCGCGCCAGTGTACCGATAACGTCGTCCGCTTCTACGCCAGAAACCGCCAGCAGCGGCAGTCCCATCGCCTTGACCATTGCGTGCAGGGGTTCGATTTGCGCTCGCAAATCGTCCGGCATTGGCGGGCGATGTGATTTGTAATGTTCAAACAGTTCATCACGAAAGGTTTTTCCCTTGGCGTCAAAGACCACCGCTGCATGTGTCGGTTTATATTGCATGATTAGACTACGCAGCATGTTGAGGACACCGTACATCGCACCGGTCGGCTCGCCTGCGCTGTTGGTCAGCGGCGGAAACGCGTGATATGCGCGATAAAGATAAGATGAACCATCTACAAGGATAAGTGGATTTTGGGGGATCTGAACCATAATGTCCGTGCCTGTTTATCAGATTATGGGTAAAGGATGCCACAGACAGGATGAAAACATGAGTTTTTCACCGCTTTTCGTGAAAATCTTTTGTAGATCTTCTGGATCGCTCGCAAATCGTCATGTGGATAACTTTGTGCATAAATTATTTACATCGCTTTTAATTTATTATCATGCTTTTTACAGCATGATGTTTATCTTTGTTTTTCATGCAGTTAAAAATAAAGCCATCCCTGATAATTGAGATAATAGGATTTCTTCTAATGTGGATAGATATAAATTATTTTTCTACTTCAGGATCATCCGTTATTTGGGGCGTTTTCTGCTAAAATCTGCGCCTTGCGCTTCTTTCGCGCACTGTCTATGGCTAACTTTTTGAATAAATTAATTATGACGAGAATACTCGCTACGATAACCCTTTTGCTGAGTATCGTATTGACCATTTTGGTTACCATTTTTTGTTCCGTCCCGATCATCATTGCCGGGATCGTAAAACTATTGTTACCTGTGCCAATGATATGGCGAAAAGTTTCACGTTTTTGTGATTTTATGATGTATTGCTGGTGCGAAGGACTGGCGCTATTACTACACCTTAATCCACATTTGCGATGGGAAGTTCACGGGCTGGAAGGGTTAAGTAAAAAGAACTGGTATCTGCTTATTTGTAATCACCATAGCTGGGCAGATATTGTCGTACTGTGTGTGCTGTTTCGTAAGCACATTCCGATGAATAAATATTTCCTCAAACAGCAACTGGCCTGGGTGCCTTTTCTTGGCCTGGCGTGTTGGGCGCTGGATATGCCGTTTATGAAGCGTTATTCGCGCGCTTATTTGTTACGTCATCCGGAGCGACGCGGTAAAGATGTAGAAACCACTCGTCGTTCCTGCGAAAAATTTCGCCTGCATCCCACCACTATTGTGAATTTTGTTGAGGGTTCCCGCTTCACTGAAGAGAAACACCAGCAAACCCACTCAACATTTCAAAATCTTCTGCCGCCAAAAGCTGCCGGTATTGCGATGGCGCTGAATGTACTGGGTAAACAATTCGATAAATTGCTCAACGTTACGCTGTGTTACCCGGATAATCACCGTCAACCATTCTTCGATATGCTAAGTGGCAAACTGACCAGAATTGTCGTGCATGTGGATTTACAACCTATTGCTGAAGAATTGCATGGCGACTATATCAATGACAAAAGCTTTAAACGCCATTTTCAGCAATGGCTGAACTCACTGTGGCATGAAAAAGACAGGCTTCTGACGTCATTGATGTCATCGCAGCGCCAGAATAAGTAGCTTTTCTCGCCTCTGAATTAGCAGAGGCGAGATATTATATTAATGTGCAAAACGTCCGGCACGAGACATAAATTCTTCTTCGCTCATCTCCTGCCCGTTAAAAACAACTTTACCCGGTGTATAACGCAACTGTAGCGAGGCGGTATTGTTGTCAATCGTGATTAACTGAAACATCTGACCTAATGTCATCATCCCGCTGATTTGTTTATCCGCTCGCTTCTGAGCTTTTTCAGCATCCATACCTTCAGATAAATTAAGTTGTTTTGCTGTTTCTGTAACAACATTAAGCGGTAAAGCCACGTTTAAATTGAACGATTTGATATCTTTGTTTGTGGATGATGAAGATTTGGCTGGATCATCAATACTAAGATCCAGATTGGCGTTTAGTTCTCCGAGAGTATTTCTCCAGCTAACCGGTAATTTAATAACTGGCTCACTTTTTTGTAATAACGGTAAATACTCTTTGAACAATGCAGCATTCACTTCTTGCAGAGCAGCTTCATCGTTTGCTAACTCAGGGTGTGCAGCAAGCTGCTTTTGCATCGCAATGTTATACTGGATGATAAATTGACGCACCGCTAAGGGATCAATAGATTCAGCAATCAATGACCACTCACCACTACCGAGTTGCTGATTCCCTTTTGTTAACTTATCAAGTTCGTAGGTCAGATTGACATTGATATAATCTTTATCTTTTACGCGATCTAGCCTGGTTTTTGCAACGAAATTATCGAGTTGGGCAACGCCTTCACCGCGATTGATAATGTTAATCTGATTAAATTTTGACTCGCTTTCACCAACCGGAAATTTCTTTTCTTCTAATCGCGTCAGAGAATTAATGGTAAAACTCTTCGCCGTTACTTTGCTCATTGGCGATAATTTCAGGACAATATCTTCGACCTTGCCTTCAATATCCAGGTTAGACAATGAACTATCATCACCATTAAAAGTAAACTGGCCTTCACCAAAGGAAAACTCTCCATACTCTGCAGGGGCAACATCTAATGTCGTGGAGAATGAGCCACCAAACGCGAATCGCAATTTCGCTTCAACGGGCGATTTATTTTTCGCGGCGGTAAATAGCGGTTGTGTCAGTTCATTATTCACTAAGTTCACTTTTGCCGCTGCCAGTGCGGGGATGACATTACCACGCATTAACATTGTGATGGGTAACGGACCGTGCTCAACATCCACATCAAATGCAACGTTCTGGCCTGACTTGATATTGAAATCGGGTGCGCCGTTATCAAATGTAAGTTGCATTTCAAAACGGGAATTAAAAAAGCCTTTTTCAAAGTTTTTATAACTTAATGTCATATCGTAGGCATGTTCACCTTTCTTTTTAGCATCGTTAAAATCTTTAATAAACTTTTCGACACCAGGCTGAATTTGCGTACCTGTGTACCATGTGCCACCACCCCAGATAACGGTTAACGCAACAATGACACCTGTAACTGACTTACGTATCATATAAATATTCCCTGATAAAACAGCAAAACTTTGAATATCCACTTATGCTGAAATAATGTCCAGTAACAGGGTGCATTATCAGAATGTATTTATATTTATTAAATAATAAAAAAAGCCCGTGAATATTCACGGGCTTTATATAATTTACATTGAATTATTTTTTCTCGGACAGATATTTCACAGTATCAGCATACTGCTGAACAAAAACATCCATATTGCTGGTATCCATACCCTGCGGATTCAGCTGATATTTACCGTTAACAAACATCGCCGGAACACCACGCAATTGCACGTCAGCTGCAGCTTTTTCCTGCTGAGCGACCAGGGATTTCACCACGAAGCTGTTCCAGGCCGCGTCGTACTCTTCACCTTTAATACCTGCGTTGATAAATACATCGCGGATATCAGATGCTGAACGAATGGTCTGGGTTTTCTGTACGCCTTCAAACAGCGGAACAGTGACTTTGTCTTCCACGCCCAGCGCCATCGCCACAGCCCATGCCTGAGTCAGATCTTTGCCCAGGTCACCACCCATGAAGTTGACGTGGTATTTAGTCATCTTCACGCCTTCCGGCAGTTTTTTCTTCACGTTCTCAGAAATATGTAGAACTTCTTCAAACTGATAGCAGTGCGGGCAGAAGAAAGAGAAAAACTCCAGCACTTGCGGCGCGCCAGCTACCGGTTTTTCCAGGGTAGTGTACTGTTTACCATCTTCATACTGCGCCGCCGATGCGCTAAACGCTAAAACTAAACCAGCCAGCGCCAGCCAAATCTTTTTCATGATCTACTCTCTCCGATTAATACATAGGTGTTAATTGCAAAGGGGGTTCTTGTAGAACTTTTGCCTGTTCTATAAAAGTCGCCGTCTGTCGCAGCCAGTAATCTTCCCCGGTTAACCACGGGAAATTTTTCGGGAACGCGGGGTCAGCCCAACGCCGCATTAGCCAGGCAAGATAATAAACCAAACGCATGGCGCGTAAAGGTTCAATCAGTCCGATTTCAGCGGTGTCGAACTCGCTAAATTCTTCATAAGCTTCAATAATAGTTTCCAGTTGCATCCGCTGCTCGGCTTTATCACCATTCAGCAACATCCACAAATCCTGAATAGCCGGACCATTACGTGCATCATCCAGATCGACAAACATCGGACCATCGCGCCAGAGGATGTTCCCGGCATGGCAGTCACCATGTAGCCGCAGAACGGTGAAATCTTCCCACCAGTGCGCTGTAACGGCGGTGATCAGCTCATCTGTCGCTTTCAGGAATGCCGCTTTCAACCCAGAAGGTATCAGCGTAGCGTCCTCAAACAGTTTACGTGGCTCAATGAAATATTCATTCAGGCCGATGGTCGGGCGATGGATAAAAAGCTGTTTGCGCCCCGTCTGGTGCATACGCCCCAGATAACGACCAACCGCTTCCATCTGATCGATATTATCAGCTTCGAACTGGCGACCACCGACGCTTGGGAAAACGGCGAAATAAAATCCCTGATGATTCAATAAAGTCTGGCCATTGAACACCACTGGCGCTGCGACCGGCACTTCATCGTTTACCAACTGCAACGCAAATTGATGTTCTTCGAGGATTTGATCGGCTGTCCAGCGTTCAGGGCGGTAAAATTTGACGACAAAACGTCGACGATCTTCGTCCTGAAATTGATAGACACGGTTTTCATAGCTGTTAAGCGGGGTAAGCCCGGAATCCACCCGGATCCCTTGCTCAAACAGAGCGTCCATGATGGTATCCGGGTGTAGTGTCTGGAAAGTAAAAGCGTTGTTGTTCATCCCATCATCCGGAAAACATTACGAATGATGAAGGATATCATTTCACGATGATTTTGGTCGCGCCGCTTACAAGCTTTTACTCTTTAATTACGCCGCGTGCGCGTAATAGCGCCGTTTTGAAGTCTTCTTCATAATCTTTCTGCAAACCTGGGATCACCGCATCTTTCGCGGAATCACGCATTTTCAAATGATAGATCAGAATGTCATCCGTCAAATCCGCCAGTTCGCCGTCAAAACCTGACTCTTTCGCCAGTTTCTGCAAAAATTGCAGCAGGTTAAGATCTGGCTCTTTTTGCCAGGCTGGCTGGAGGAGTTCAATAACTTCATTCAGACGTTTACATTTCATAGTGATGCTCCTTACTCTTGAGACAGACACGTTAGCAGGGTCAATCCCACAATAAAAGAGGCGATATCGGTGAATCTGATGACGATGATAACAGGCGTTGTGCTGGCAGGAGGTAAAGCCAGACGAATGGGCGGCGTAGATAAAGGATTGCTTGAATTAAATGGCAAACCGCTGTGGCAACATGTCGCTGACGCGCTTATGACGCAGCTCTCTCACGTCGTGGTTAATGCCAATCGCCATCAGGAAATCTATCAGGCAACCGGTCTGAAAGTGATAGCGGATTCTCTGGCGGATTACCCTGGGCCACTGGCGGGAATGCTTTCAGTAATGCAGCAGGAAAAAGGCGAGTGGTTTCTGTTTTGTCCGTGCGATACACCCTATATTCCCCAGGATTTAGCCTCCCGACTTAACCATCAGCGCAAAGATGCGCCTGTCGTATGGGTTCATGACGGCGAACGCGATCACCCGACTATAGCCCTGGTAAACCGCACTATTGAGCCATTATTGCAGGAATACCTGCTGTCCGGAGAGCGCCGGGTGATGGCTTTTATGAATCTTGCTGGCGGTCACGCGGTTGATTTCAGCGATCGCAAAGAGGCATTTATAAACGTGAATACGCCAGAGGAGCTTGCCCGATGGCAGGAAAAACGATGATACCGTTAATCGCCTTTGCTGCGTGGAGTGGCACCGGAAAAACTACGCTGCTGAAAAAACTGATCCCGGCATTATGCGCCAGAGGGGTCCGTCCGGGGCTGATTAAGCATACGCATCATGATATGGATGTTGATAAGCCAGGCAAAGATAGCTATGAGCTGCGCAAGGCTGGCGCGGCGCAAACCATCGTTGCCAGCCAGCAACGATGGGCTTTGATGACGGAAACGCCAGATGAAGAAGAACTGGATCTACATTTCCTCGCAAGCCGAATGGATACCTCAAAGCTGGATTTGATTCTGGTCGAAGGGTTCAAGCATGAAGAGATCGCGAAGATTGTGCTATTTCGCGATGGAGCCGGACATCGACCAGAAGAGTTAGTGATAGACAGGCATGTCATTGCTGTAGCCAGCGATGTACCGCTTAATGTTGATGTCGCGTTACTGGATATTAATGATGTTGAGGGGCTGGTTGATTTTGTGGTGGAGTGGATGCAAAAGCAGGACGGATGAGCAAGTGTAGGCTGGATAAGACGCGCCAGCGTCGCATCCGGACTTTTTTCTGCACCAGCGCAAAAAGGCCATCCTTCCGGATGGCCTTCTGCTTTATCTGATGCCTGGCAGTTCCCTACTCTCGCATGGGGAGACCCCACACTACCATCGGCGCTACGGCGTTTCACTTCTGAGTTCGGCATGGGGTCAGGTGGGACCACCGCGCTACGGCCGCCAGGCAAATTC
>NZ_PTRL01000012.1:0-86264 GCF_002966005.1 Escherichia sp. MOD1-EC5433
ATTAAGCAGTAAGCCGGTCATAAAACCGGTGGTTGTAAAAGAATTCGGTGGAGCGGTAGTTCAGTCGGTTAGAATACCTGCCTGTCACGCAGGGGGTCGCGGGTTCGAGTCCCGTCCGTTCCGCCACCCTAATTAGGGGCGTAGTTCAATTGGTAGAGCACCGGTCTCCAAAACCGGGTGTTGGGAGTTCGAGTCTCTCCGCCCCTGCCAGAAATCATCCTTAGCGAAAGCTAAGGATTTTTTTTGTCTGAAATAACCCTCTCCGAAGTAAATCCTTCCACCGGCATCCTTGCCGGCCATTTTGATTAATACACATCATCCAGTACGTTAATTTTCAATAGATCGCGAATCAACGCATTTTTATCGCTATTTTGCAGCCATATGGCATAGAGCGGTCGTGAAAGAGTTGTGCTGTCGACAACGGTATGCAGTCCGCCTTTCTTACGTGCCCAACTCACCGGTAGCCATGTGCAACCATTAAGCATCGCAATCTGTTGCTGTGCCAGTTCAGCAGAACTGGTTGTTAGCATTGGAACTTCATCAGCACCGATCAAACCAGCCTCATGTTGTTGAAAATCCGGCCCCCATTCCAGACGGAGATAGTTAAGCTCACCTTTTAGCTTAGAAGGGGCACTGGTATAGAGTGCTAAAGTAAAATGCCCCAGTAACTGACTACTAAATTCATCCATTTTGGGTGCTTCAGTAGTAATAAGAAGATCAAGCTGGCGTTCATGCAACTGTTTTACCAGAGACTGCCGTTGGGCAATTCGCGCTTCGAACTGTAAGCCTGTATGGGCATCCTGATTTTGATACAAGCGTCCCAGCCACTGATTAAGCACACATTCCCACAACGAGGCGCTGGCACCGATAGAAAACTCATTATGTCGTGAGGTATGCGCTACCTCCTTACGAGCGGTCTGCCAGGTGCTCATGAGTGTTTCTGCATAAGGCAAAAGCTTTTCACCGGCTGCGGTTAAACGGATATTGTTTCTGTGACGGGTGAAAAGATTCACACCCAGCTGATTTTCTAGTTGTCTGATCCGAAAGCTCACTGCTGACTGGGTCAGATAGAGCGATTCAGCCGCTCGGCCAAAGTGACGCGTTCGGCTAACTTCCAGGAAAGTTTTTAACAATTCCGTATCCACAGTGCTCTCCGCAAAATTATTTGTCGTTATGATTTAAATGTTTTGTTTTACACTCTGTCAAGCGTAACTAATACTCCGCGCCATAACTAGCTCGGTCAAAGAATTAGGAGCGTGCAGGATGGCGGAAAGCTTTACGACGACTAATCGATATTTCGACAATAAACATTATCCACGTGGATTCTCTCGTCATGGTGATTTCACCATCAAAGAGGCACAACTGCTTGAACGTCATGGTTATGCCTTCAATGAGCTGGATCTCGGCAAACGCGAGCCGGTTACCGAGGAAGAGAAACTCTTCGTAGCAGTATGCCGTGGCGAACGTGAGCCAGTGACAGAAGCAGAACGCGTGTGGTCCAAGTATATGACGCGTATCAAGCGTCCAAAACGTTTTCACACTCTTTCCGGCGGTAAACCGCAGGTCGAAGGTGCTGAAGACTACACCGATTCCGACGATTAATAAAAAGGGCGAAATGCCCTTTTTTTACGTCAGCAGCTTTTGCAAATGGATGAGCAAACGGTCGATAGCCCGATAACTTACAGCCTCTTGTAAATGCTGACGTGTGATGGCGTCAGACTGATCAATATCAGCTATGGTTCTTGATACTTTCAGTAACCGCTGCCAGGCACGAATCGATAACCCCAGATGGATTAGCGTTTCTTCCAGCCACTGTGCGTCCTCGCTCTCAAGCTTGCAAAATTGTCGTATTTCCGGACTATCCAGCCAGGCATTCAGTTTATTCTGCCGCTTAAATTGGCGCTCTCTGGCGGCCATTACACGTTGTTTAACGGTGGCGCTGCTTTCCCCCTGAATGACCGCTTTGCTCAAAATACCGGGTGGCGGTAGCGGGATCTCCAGTGAGAGGTCAAAGCGGTCAAGAAAGGGACCGGAGAGTCGGTTGAGATAGCGCAGCGTTTGTTCCGGCGTGCAGCGGTTATGGTTCCCTTGATAATGTCCTGTTGGGCTGGGATTCATCGCCGCAACAAGCTGGAAACGGGCTGGATAGGTTATTTTTGCTCGTGTGCGTGAAAGATGGATTTGCCCTGACTCTATGGGTTCCCGCAAGGCATCCAGTGTACGCCGTTCAAATTCAGGTAGTTCATCAAGAAAAAGTACGCCGTTATGCGCCAGCGAAATTTCACCAGGCCCGGGAATTGCACCACCGCCCACCATCGCTGTTAACGACGCACTGTGGTGCGGTGAACGGAACGGGCGCTGCCGCCATTGTTTTTGCACTGATTCGGCATTTACCAGACTTAATATTGCGGCACTCTCCAGTGCCTCTTCATTGCTTAAATCTGGCAACAGGCCATTAATACGGCTGGCGAGCATTGTTTTACCTGTTCCCGGCGGCCCAATCAGTAAAAGGTTGTGTCCGCCAGCAGCAGTAATTTCCAGTCCTCGCTTTCCTTGCTCCTGACCCACAACATCACTGAGATCATGTTGTAATACACTGGATACGGCATCAGTTGATTTAGGACGTTCGAGAGAATGTTTACCTTCCAGAAACGCACAGACAGTTTGTAGATGATCAGCTATCAGACACCCTTCACCGTTAATTAGCCCCACTTCAGCTTCGTTGTCTTTCGCGACGATAATCTTTCTGCCTGACTTAATGGCTTCAGTTGCGCTGGATATTGCGCCTGGAACACCACGCAGAGCGCCCGTAAGCGCCAGTTCGCCCACTAATTCATATTCATCCAACTGATTCGCTGTAAGCTGTTCAGAGGCCGCCAGCAATGCAATGGCGATAGGTAAATCATATCGCCCTCCTTCTTTCGGTAGATCGGCAGGAGCAAGGTTAATGGTGATTTTTTTCGCCGGATATTCATATCCGCTATTGATAATGGCGCTGCGTACGCGATCGCGGGCTTCTTTTACCGTTGTTTCTGGTAAGCCCACCATTGTTAATCCTGGTAGACCTTTACTGATATGTACCTCAACAGTGATCGGGGGAGCGTTTACTCCCAGGGCGGCACGAGTATGAACAATTGACAGTGACATAAGTCCTCCTTAAGCCACCATTATGAACATAAGAGATCCCTGCTGTAGTCTGCGAAATTGTGTTATTTAGCGGCTGATTCCCGTTTATTTATGCAAAGTAATTTGAGTTGTATTAGTGATGGAATCACTCTCGCAAAAATAAAAAGCACAAAAAATAGTCACTCAAAGAGCGCGAGAATTATACGGAAATTGAATTTTTTTCACTCACAAATTTTCATATAAAAAACAATGGTTTTTATAGAAATTATTATGAGAGTCATAAGAATCGGATAAAAAATATCTTGTGCTATTCGCAAAATCTATGGTAACTCTTTAGGCATTCCTTCGAACAAGATGCAAGAAAAGACAAAATGACAGCCCTTCTACGAGTGATTAGCCTGGTCGTGATTAGCGTGGTGGTGATTATTATCCCACCGTGCGGGGCTGCACTTGGACGAGGAAAGGCTTAGAGATCAAGCCTTAACGAACTAAGACCCCCGCACCGAAAGGTCCGGGGGTTTTTTTTGACCTTAAAAACATAATCGAGGAGCAGACAATGAATAACAGCACAAAATTCTGTTTCTCAAGATTCAGGACGGGGAACTAACTATGAATGGCGCACAGTGGGTGGTACATGCTTTGCGGGCACAGGGTGTGAACACCGTTTTCGGTTATCCGGGTGGCGCAATTATGCCTGTTTACGATGCATTGTATGACGGTGGCGTGGAACACTTGCTGTGCCGGCATGAACAGGGCGCGGTAATGGCGGCTATCGGTTATGCCCGTGCTACCGGCAGAACTGGTGTGTGCATCGCCACATCTGGCCCTGGCGCAACCAACCTGATCACTGGTCTGGCAGATGCGCTGTTAGATTCCATCCCTGTCGTTGCGATCACCGGTCAGGTGTCCGCACCGTTCATCGGCACCGACGCATTTCAGGAAGTGGATGTCCTGGGATTGTCGTTAGCCTGTACCAAACACAGCTTCCTGGTACAGTCGCTGGAAGAGTTGCCGCGCATCATGACCGAAGCGTTTGATGTCGCCAGCTCAGGTCGTCCCGGTCCGGTTCTGGTCGATATCCCTAAAGATATCCAGTTAGCCAGCGGTGACCTGGAACCTTGGTTCACCACCGTTGAAAACGAAGTGACTTTCCCACATGCCGAAGTCGAGCAAGCGCGCCAGATGCTGGCAAAAGCGCAAAAACCGATGCTGTATGTTGGCGGCGGCGTGGGTATGGCGCAGGCGGTTCCTGCTCTGCATGAATTTCTCGCTGCCACAAAAATGCCTGCCACCTGCACGCTGAAAGGGCTGGGCGCAGTCGATGCGGATTATCCGTACTATCTGGGGATGCTGGGGATGCACGGCACCAAAGCGGCGAACTTCGCAGTGCAGGAATGTGACCTGCTGATCGCCGTGGGGGCTCGTTTTGATGACCGGGTTACCGGCAAACTTAACACGTTCGCGCCACACGCCAGCGTGATCCATATGGATATCGACCCGGCAGAAATAAACAAGCTGCGTCAGGCGCATGTGGCATTACAAGGCGATTTAAACACACTGTTGCCTGCGTTACAGCAATCGTTAAATATCGATGAATGGCAGCAATACTGCGCACAAATGCGTAGTGAACATGCCTGGCGTTACGATCATCCTGGAGATGCTATCTACGCGCCGTTGTTGTTAAAACAACTGTCGGATCGTAAACCTGCGGATTGCGTCGTGACCACTGATGTGGGGCAGCATCAGATGTGGGCTGCGCAGCACATCGCCCACACTCGCCCGGAAAATTTCATCACTTCAAGCGGTTTAGGCACTATGGGTTTCGGTTTACCGGCGGCGGTTGGCGCACAAGTTGCGCGACCGAACGATACCGTCGTCTGTATCTCCGGTGACGGCTCTTTCATGATGAATGTGCAAGAGCTGGGCACCGTAAAACGCAAGCAGTTACCGTTGAAAATCGTCTTACTCGATAACCAACGGTTAGGGATGGTTCGACAATGGCAGCAACTGTTTTTCCAGGAACGATATAGCGAAACCACCCTTACCGATAACCCCGATTTCCTCATGTTAGCCAGCGCCTTCGGCATCCCTGGCCAACACATCACCCGTAAAGACCAGGTTGAAGCGGCACTCGACACCATGCTGAACAGTGATGGGCCATACCTGCTTCATGTCTCAATCGACGAACTTGAGAACGTCTGGCCGCTGGTGCCGCCTGGCGCCAGTAATTCAGAAATGTTGGAGAAATTATCATGATGCAACATCAGGTCAATGTATCGGCTCGCTTCAATCCGGAAACCTTAGAACGTGTTTTACGCGTGGTGCGTCATCGTGGTTTCCACGTCTGCTCAATGAATATGGCTGCCGCCAGCGATGCACAAAATATAAATATTGAATTGACCGTTGCCAGCCCGCGTTCGGTCGACTTACTGTTTAGTCAGTTAAATAAACTGGTAGACGTCGCACACGTTGCTATCTGCCAGAGCACAACCACATCACAACAAATCCGCGCCTGAGCGCAAAAGGAATATAAAAATGACCACGAAGAAAGCTGATTACATTTGGTTCAATGGGGAGATGGTTCGCTGGGAAGATGCGAAGGTGCATGTGATGTCGCACGCGCTGCACTATGGCACCTCGGTTTTTGAAGGCATCCGTTGCTACGATTCGTATAAGGGACCAGTTGTATTCCGTCATCGTGAGCATATGCAACGTCTGCATGACTCCGCCAAAATTTACCGCTTCCCGGTTTCGCAGAGCATTGATGAGCTGATGGAAGCTTGCCGCGAAGTGATTCGTAAAAACAATCTCACCAGCGCCTATATCCGTCCGCTGATCTTCGTAGGTGATGTTGGCATGGGCGTTAACCCACCAGCGGGATACACCACCGACGTAATTATTGCCGCTTTCCCGTGGGGAGCTTATCTGGGCGCGGAAGCACTGGAACAGGGGATCGACGCGATGGTTTCTTCCTGGAACCGCGCGGCACCAAACACCATTCCAACCGCTGCGAAAGCGGGGGGTAACTACCTCTCTTCCCTGCTGGTTGGCAGCGAAGCGCGCCGCCACGGTTATCAGGAAGGTATCGCGCTGGATGTGAATGGTTACATCTCTGAAGGCGCAGGCGAAAACCTGTTTGAAGTGAAAGACGGCGTGCTGTTCACCCCGCCGTTCACCTCTTCCGCGCTTCCGGGTATTACCCGTGACGCCATCATCAAACTGGCGAAAGAGCTGGGAATTGAAGTGCGTGAGCAGGTGCTGTCGCGTGAATCACTGTATCTGGCGGATGAAGTGTTTATGTCCGGTACGGCGGCTGAAATCACGCCAGTGCGCAGCGTCGACGGTATTCAGGTGGGTGAAGGCCGTTGTGGCCCGGTCACCAAACGCATCCAGCAAGCCTTCTTCGGCCTCTTCACCGGCGAAACCGAAGATAAATGGGGCTGGTTGGATCAGGTTAATCAATAAATACAAAAAATGGGACGGCACGCACCGTCCCATTTACGAGACAGACACTGGGAGTAAATAAAGTATGCCTAAGTACCGTTCCGCCACCACCACTCATGGTCGTAATATGGCGGGTGCTCGTGCGCTGTGGCGCGCCACCGGAATGACCGACGCCGATTTCGGCAAGCCGATTATCGCTGTTGTGAACTCGTTCACTCAATTTGTACCGGGTCACGTCCATCTGCGCGATCTCGGTAAACTGGTCGCCGAACAAATTGAAGCGGCAGGCGGCGTTGCCAAAGAGTTCAACACCATTGCGGTGGATGATGGGATCGCCATGGGCCACGGGGGGATGCTTTATTCACTGCCATCTCGCGAACTGATCGCTGATTCCGTTGAGTATATGGTCAACGCTCACTGCGCCGATGCCATGGTTTGCATCTCTAACTGCGACAAAATCACCCCAGGGATGCTGATGGCCTCTCTGCGCCTGAATATTCCGGTGATCTTTGTTTCCGGCGGCCCGATGGAGGCCGGGAAAACCAAACTATCCGATCAGTTAATCAAGCTTGATCTGGTTGATGCGATGATCCAGGGGGCAGATCCGAAAGTTTCTGACTCCCAGAGCGATCAGGTTGAACGTTCGGCCTGTCCAACCTGTGGTTCCTGCTCCGGGATGTTCACTGCTAACTCGATGAACTGCCTGACCGAAGCTCTGGGTCTGTCGCAGCCAGGCAACGGCTCGCTACTGGCAACTCACGCGGACCGTAAGCAGCTGTTCCTCAATGCCGGTAAACGCATTGTTGAATTGACCAAACGTTACTACGAGCAAAACGACGAAAGCGCACTGCCGCGTAATATCGCCAGTAAAGCGGCGTTTGAAAACGCCATGACGCTGGATATCGCGATGGGCGGTTCTACCAACACGGTTCTTCACCTGCTGGCGGCGGCACAAGAAGCGGAAATCGACTTCACCATGAGTGATATCGACAAACTTTCGCGTAAAGTCCCGCAGTTGTGCAAAGTTGCGCCGAGCACCCCAAAATACCATATGGAAGATGTTCACCGTGCTGGTGGAGTGATCGGTATTCTCGGCGAACTGGATCGCGCAGGGTTACTGAACCGTGATGTGAAAAACGTGCTCGGCCTGACCTTGTCGCAAACGCTGGAACAATACGATGTCATGCTGACTCAAGATGATGCGGTGAAAAATATGTTCCGCGCTGGCCCGGCGGGAATCCGCACTACACAGGCATTCTCGCAGGATTGCCGTTGGGATTCTCTCGATGACGATCGCGCTAACGGCTGCATCCGCTCGCTGGAGCACGCCTACAGCAAAGACGGCGGCCTGGCGGTACTTTACGGCAACTTCGCGGAAAACGGCTGCATCGTTAAAACGGCGGGCGTCGATGACAGTATTCTCAAATTCACCGGCCCGGCGAAAGTGTACGAAAGCCAGGATGATGCTGTAGAAGCGATTCTTGGCGGCAAAGTTGTCGCTGGCGATGTGGTTGTTATTCGCTACGAAGGCCCGAAAGGCGGCCCTGGGATGCAGGAAATGCTCTACCCAACCAGCTTCCTGAAATCGATGGGTCTTGGCAAAGCCTGTGCGCTGATCACCGACGGTCGTTTCTCTGGCGGTACGTCTGGCCTTTCCATCGGTCACGTATCGCCGGAAGCGGCAAGCGGCGGTAGCATTGGCTTGATTGAAGATGGTGACCTGATCGCCATCGACATTCCGA
Source organism: Escherichia sp. MOD1-EC5433 (assembly GCF_002966005.1). Classification (NCBI taxonomy): domain Bacteria; kingdom Pseudomonadati; phylum Pseudomonadota; class Gammaproteobacteria; order Enterobacterales; family Enterobacteriaceae; genus Escherichia; species Escherichia sp. MOD1-EC5433. The sequence goes on from NZ_PTRL01000012.1 coordinate 8,313, forward strand.
ACCGTGGCATTCAGTTGCAGGTAAGCGATGCCGAACTGGCGGCGCGTCGTGAAGCGCAGGAAGCCCGTGGCGACAAAGCCTGGACGCCGAAAAACCGTGAACGTCAGGTCTCCTTTGCTTTGCGCGCTTACGCCAGCCTGGCGACCAGCGCCGACAAAGGTGCGGTGCGCGATAAATCGAAACTGGGGGGTTAATAATGGCTGACTCGCAACCCCTGTCCGGTGCCCCTGAAGGTGCCGAATATTTAAGAGCGGTGCTACGTGCGCCGGTCTATGAAGCGGCACAGGTCACGCCGCTACAGAAAATGGAAAAACTGTCGTCGCGTCTTGATAACGTGATACTGGTGAAGCGCGAAGACCGCCAGCCAGTGCACAGCTTCAAGCTGCGCGGCGCATACGCCATGATGGCAGGTCTGACGGAAGAACAGAAAGCGCACGGTGTGATCACCGCCTCGGCGGGTAACCATGCGCAAGGTGTCGCGTTTTCCTCCGCTCGGTTAGGTGTGAAGGCGCTGATCGTCATGCCAACTGCTACCGCCGACATCAAAGTCGACGCGGTGCGCGGCTTCGGCGGTGAGGTGCTGCTTCACGGCGCGAACTTTGACGAAGCAAAAGCGAAAGCGATTGAATTGTCTCAGCAGCAGGGCTTCACCTGGGTGCCGCCGTTCGATCATCCGATGGTGATCGCCGGGCAGGGCACACTGGCGCTGGAACTGCTCCAGCAGGACGCCCATCTCGACCGCGTATTTGTGCCGGTTGGTGGCGGTGGCCTGGCGGCAGGCGTAGCGGTACTGATCAAACAACTGATGCCGCAAATCAAAGTTATCGCCGTAGAAGCAGAAGATTCCGCCTGTCTGAAAGCGGCGCTGGATGCTGGGCATCCCGTAGATCTGCCGCGCGTGGGGCTGTTTGCTGAAGGTGTTGCGGTAAAACGCATCGGCGATGAGACTTTCCGCCTGTGTCGGGAGTATCTCGACGACATCATCACTGTCGATAGCGATGCCATCTGCGCAGCGATGAAAGATCTGTTCGAAGATGTGCGCGCAGTGGCGGAACCCTCTGGCGCACTGGCTCTGGCGGGAATGAAAAAATATATCGCCCAGCACAACATTCGTGGTGAACGACTGGCGCATATTCTTTCTGGTGCCAACGTGAACTTCCACGGTTTGCGCTACGTCTCGGAACGTTGCGAACTGGGCGAACAGCGTGAAGCGTTGCTGGCAGTAACCATCCCAGAAGAAAAGGGTAGCTTCCTGAAGTTCTGCCAGTTGCTTGGCGGGCGTTCGGTCACCGAGTTCAACTACCGTTTTGCTGATGCGAAAAACGCCTGCATTTTTGTCGGCGTGCGCTTAAGTCGCGGCCTCGAAGAGCGCAAAGAAATTTTGCAGATGCTTAACGACGGCGGCTACAGCGTGGTTGATCTCTCCGACGACGAAATGGCGAAGCTGCATGTGCGTTATATGGTCGGCGGGCGTCCATCGCATCCGTTGCAGGAGCGCCTCTACAGTTTCGAATTCCCGGAATCGCCGGGCGCGCTGCTGCGCTTCCTCAACACGCTGGGTACGCACTGGAACATCTCGCTGTTCCACTATCGCAGCCACGGTACTGACTACGGGCGCGTACTGGCGGCGTTCGAGCTTGGTGACCATGAACCGGATTTCGAAACCCGGCTGAATGAGCTGGGCTACGATTGCCACGACGAAACTAATAACCCGGCGTTCAGGTTCTTTTTGGCGGGTTAATGGTTCGGCAAAATCTTCCAGAACGCTTCAATCAGCGGCTCATGTAGCCGCTTTTTCTGCGCACAAACGCCCAGCTCAAACGGCGTTTTCTCATCGCTGCGATCAAGAATCATCACGCGGTTACGTACTGGTTCAGGGCTATTATCCAGCACCACTTCTGGCAGCAGCGCCACGCCACAGCCAAGCGCCACCATTGATACCATCGCTTCATGCCCACCAACCGTGGCGTAAATCACCGGGTTACTGATTTTGTTACGTCGAAACCACAACTCAATGCGGCGGCGCACCGGCCCTTGATCGGCCATGATAAACGGCACCGTTGACCAGTCGGGCTTTTCGACTGATACCTGATTACGCACCGGGCAGGGCAGCGCAGGCGCGATCAGCACCACCGCCAGATTCTCCAGCATCGAAAATGCCACCGCACCTGGCAGAGTCTCTGGCTTACCGGCTATCGCCAGATCCGCTTCTCCGGTAACCACTTTTTCCATTGCATCCGCCGCATCACCGGTAGTGAGTTTAATCTCCACCGACGGGTGTTCCGCGCGGAAGCGATCAAGAATCGGTGGAAGATGACTGTAAGCGGCGGTCACCGAGCAGAAGATATGTAATTCTCCAGAGAGCGACGGCCCTTGCTGGTCGATGGTGTGGCGCAATTGCTGATACTGCAACAGAGTTTGCTGGGCGAAAACGCGCAGCTCTTCGCCCGCTTCCGTCAGCGTTACCGTGCGGTTATCGCGTACAAAAAGCGGTTGGCCGAGATCTTCTTCCAGCCGCTGAATCTGCCGTGAGAGCGTGGATGGGCTAACGTGCATCGCCCGTGCGCTACGGCCAAAATGGCGGCTTTCTGCCAGATGTAGAAACATTTTCAGGTCGCGTAAATCCACAGTCTTAACCCCCAGTCATGACGTTGCAGAAATTGCAATGTGACGTTGTGAATATATCAATTTCCGCAATAAATTTCCTGTTGTAATGTGGTGACATTCTCGCTCAACAGCGAACCGAACAATAAGAAGCACAACATCACGAGGAATCACCATGGCTAACTACTTCAATACACTGAATCTGCGCCAGCAGCTGGCACAGTTGGGTAAATGTCGCTTTATGGGGCGCGACGAATTCGCTGACGGCGCGAGCTACCTTCAGGGTAAAAAAGTGGTCATCGTCGGTTGTGGCGCGCAGGGTCTCAACCAGGGTCTGAACATGCGTGATTCTGGTCTGGATATCTCCTATGCCCTGCGAAAAGAAGCGATTGCCGAAAAGCGAGCGTCCTGGCGTAAAGCGACCGAAAACGGTTTTAAAGTTGGCACTTACGAAGAGCTGATCCCGCAGGCGGATCTTGTCGTTAACCTGACGCCAGACAAACAGCACTCCGACGTAGTGCGTTCTGTTCAGCCGCTGATGAAAGATGGCGCGGCGCTGGGTTACTCTCACGGTTTCAATATCGTAGAAGTGGGCGAGCAGATCCGTAAAGACATCACCGTAGTGATGGTTGCGCCGAAATGTCCTGGCACCGAAGTGCGTGAAGAGTACAAACGTGGATTCGGCGTACCGACGCTGATCGCCGTTCACCCGGAAAACGATCCGAAAGGTGAAGGCATGGCGATTGCTAAAGCCTGGGCGGCAGCAACCGGCGGTCATCGTGCCGGCGTTCTGGAATCCTCTTTCGTTGCGGAAGTTAAATCAGACCTGATGGGTGAACAAACTATCCTGTGCGGTATGTTGCAGGCTGGTTCTCTGCTGTGCTTCGACAAGCTGGTAGAAGAAGGCACTGATCCGGCATATGCAGAAAAACTGATTCAGTTCGGTTGGGAAACCATCACCGAAGCACTGAAACAGGGCGGCATCACCCTGATGATGGACAGGCTCTCTAACCCGGCGAAACTGCGTGCTTATGCGCTGTCAGAACAACTGAAAGAGATCATGGCGCCGCTGTTCCAGAAACATATGGACGACATCATCTCCGGCGAATTCTCCTCCGGCATGATGGCAGACTGGGCCAATGACGATAAGAAACTGCTGACCTGGCGTGAAGAGACCGGCAAAACCGCGTTCGAAACCGCACCGCAGTATGAAGGTAAAATCGGCGAGCAGGAGTACTTCGATAAAGGCGTGCTGATGATCGCGATGGTGAAAGCTGGCGTTGAGCTGGCATTCGAAACCATGGTTGATTCCGGCATCATCGAAGAGTCGGCTTACTATGAATCACTGCACGAGCTGCCGTTGATTGCCAACACCATCGCCCGTAAGCGACTGTACGAAATGAACGTGGTTATCTCTGATACCGCTGAGTACGGTAACTATCTGTTCTCTTACGCTTGTGTACCGCTGCTGAAACCGTTTATGGCGGAGCTGCAGCCTGGCGATCTGGGTAAAGCTATTCCGGAAGGGGCGGTAGATAACGCGCAACTGCGTGATGTAAATGATGCGATTCGCAGCCATGCGATTGAGCAGGTTGGTAAGAAACTGCGCGGTTATATGACGGATATGAAACGTATTGCTGTTGCGGGTTAAGTGTGCGCTGATGCCCTCTCCCACAGGGAGAGGGAGAAAACACTCAAGGCCTTCTCCCGGAGAAGGCCTTGCTGTTAGTTACGGTACAGCACCTTAATAATGTGATATCCGAACTGGGTATGCAGCGGGCCAGTCGGCTCCAGCACCGGACAAGAGAAAACCACTTTATCGAACGCCGGAACCATCTGACCCTGGCGGAATTCACCTAAATCACCACCGCGTTTGCCTGACGGGCAAATGGAGTGTTTCTTCGCCAGCTTGCCGAAATCGGCGCCGTTCTTGATCTGCTCCAGAAGTTCCAGAGCCAGTTTCTCTTCTTTTACAAGGATATGCAGTGCTGCTGCTGTTTTTGCCATGATCGTGCCTTGAATTAAAAAGTGTCAGTCAGGGAGAGGGGCTGGTACATATATGGCAAAAGCCCGGAAAATCCGGGCTTCGCAGGTCCCTCAAGGGGAGTAAACTTAGGGCCTCTATGGGCTACAGAGTCATTATCGAGGATGGTGATTTTATTGTCAATTTATGAGCGATATGGCATTGATTGACTTAATGACCGCCCTCTGTATGTCTGCAACCAATTCATGCGGCAAACATTGATTAAGATACCCTCTATAAGTCCTTGCTCTGTTTAATCGATTTCGACTGACTTGTTGTACCAGGTCGGCTTTGGCCCAACGTATCTGCTGATCAAAGAATTGCAGGTCATTGATAACATTACTGGCTATTTCAACATGCATTCCACGATTTAACTTGTCATGGTCGCGAGTGGTTGATAATGGAACGACGATACATGCATTGCCATTAATTTTTCCATTGAGCACGACAACCAGCCTGTTTTTTATCATCTCAGGTGGAATGCGGCCATCGTAATACGCCGTACTGATCTGTCCATTCTGGCTAACAGGATAGTTACCAAAGTTGCATTCCAGTATTTCACCAACCTTAGGGCTGAAATTAATCGCCACGAGTAAACCTCTCCTTAGTAAACTCTGAAAAATAATAACACAACGTTACGACCCGATATTTTCTAAGTCTAATGGATTCACGATGAATTCCGGTTTCGGCCTTTCCTCTCTGATTTAAACATCAGTCGTTATCCGGTTAGCGGTTTACACTCGGTCACATTCAAATGCGATTCTGCTACAATCCTCCCCCCGTTCGAAGATTGAGCAATACTCCTATGCGTCTAAACCCCGGCCAACAACAAGCTGTCGAATTCGTTACCGGCCCCTGCCTGGTGCTGGCGGGCGCGGGTTCCGGCAAGACTCGTGTTATCACTAATAAAATCGCCCATCTGATCCGTGGCTGCGGTTATCAGGCGAGACATATCGCGGCGGTGACCTTTACCAATAAAGCAGCGCGCGAGATGAAAGAGCGTGTCGGGCAGACGCTGGGGCGCAAAGAGGCGCGTGGGCTGATGATCTCCACTTTCCACACACTGGGGCTGGATATCATCAAACGCGAGTATGCGGCGTTGGGGATGAAAGCGAACTTTTCGCTGTTTGACGATACCGATCAGCTGGCTTTGCTCAAAGAGCTGACCGAAGGACTGATTGAAGATGACAAAGTTCTGCTGCAACAGCTGATCTCAACCATCTCTAACTGGAAGAATGATCTCAAAACTCCTGCGCAGGCGGCGGCAGAGGCAAAAGGCGAGCGGGATCGCATTTTTGCCCATTGTTATGGGCTGTATGATGCGCACCTGAAAGCGTGCAATGTTCTCGACTTCGACGATCTGATTTTATTGCCGACGTTGCTGCTGCAACGCAATGAGGAAGTACGCGAACGCTGGCAAAACAAGATTCGCTACCTGCTGGTGGATGAGTATCAGGACACCAACACCAGCCAGTATGAACTGGTGAAACTGCTGGTGGGTAGCCGTGCACGCTTTACTGTGGTGGGTGACGATGACCAGTCGATCTACTCCTGGCGCGGTGCCCGACCGCAAAACCTGGTGCTATTGAGCCAGGATTTCCCAACGTTGAAGGTGATTAAGCTTGAGCAGAATTACCGCTCTTCCGGGCGTATTTTGAAAGCGGCCAACATTCTCATCGCCAATAACCCGCACGTATTTGAAAAGCGTCTGTTCTCCGAACTTGGCTATGGCGCGGAACTAAAAGTTTTAAGCGCGAATAACGAAGAACATGAAGCCGAGCGCGTTACCGGCGAGCTGATTGCGCATCACTTCGTCAACAAAACACAGTACAAAGATTACGCCATTCTCTATCGCGGCAACCATCAGTCGCGGGTGTTTGAAAAATTCCTGATGCAAAACCGCATCCCGTACAAAATATCCGGCGGTACTTCATTCTTCTCCCGCCCTGAAATCAAGGATTTGCTGGCTTATCTGCGTGTACTGACTAATCCGGACGATGATAGTGCGTTCCTGCGTATCGTTAACACGCCGAAGCGAGAGATTGGCCCGGCGACGCTGAAAAAGCTGGGCGAGTGGGCGATGACGCGTAATAAAAGTATGTTTACCGCCAGCTTTGATATGGGGTTGAGTCAGACACTGAGTGGACGTGGTTATGAAGCGTTGACCCGATTTACTCACTGGCTGGCGGAAATCCAGCGACTGGCGGAGCGGGAGCCTATCGCCGCAGTGCGCGATCTGATCCACGGGATGGATTATGAATCCTGGTTATACGAAACGTCACCCAGCCCGAAAGCCGCCGAAATGCGCATGAAGAACGTTAACCAGTTATTTAGCTGGATGACGGAGATGCTGGAAGGTAGCGAACTGGATGAGCCGATGACGCTCACCCAGGTGGTGACGCGCTTTACTCTGCGCGACATGATGGAGCGTGGCGAGAGTGACGAAGAGCTTGATCAGGTGCAACTGATGACTCTGCACGCGTCGAAAGGGCTGGAGTTTCCCTATGTTTACATGGTCGGTATGGAAGAGGGATTTTTGCCGCACCAAAGCAGCATCGACGAGGATAATATCGATGAAGAGCGGCGGCTGGCCTATGTCGGCATCACCCGCGCTCAGAAAGAGTTGACCTTTACGCTGTGTAAAGAACGCCGTCAGTACGGCGAACTGGTGCGCCCGGAGCCAAGCCGCTTCCTGCTGGAGCTGCCGCAGGATGACTTGATTTGGGAACAAGAGCGCAAAGTGGTCAGCGCCGAAGAACGGATGCAGAAAGGGCAAAGCCATCTGGCGAATCTGAAAGCGATGATGGCAGCAAAACGAGGCAAATAGCCATTTGTCTTGCCTGGGGCTGGTTGGATTAGATGGTCACGGCACCGGAAAGCGGAATTATTGCCGGATAAGATGCGTCAGCATCGCATCCGGCACATTACACGTTAAAGCACTTCCAGCGGCCAGTGGACATAGCTCTGCCACTCAGTTTCCTGATCGATAATTTCTTTACCCAGCGGGTGCTGAGCCAGCCAACCTTGCGGCAGCGTCAGGGTCAACTGTTCATGGTTGGCTTGTAATGTAATCTCCGGCACTAAATCATCACGGCGACGGCTGGCAAAAATGATTGCCAGGCGCAGTAAACGGCAGAGTTGTTCCGCAACGCGCGGCGGTACGGCATTTTGTTGATGCAACGATGAGAGATCGACAGGATTCGTCTGGTTGAGTAATAGCGTCGCCAGCAGCTTTTTCTGCGCAGGCGTAAAACCGGGAAGATCCAGATTACGCACCAGATAAGCGGCATGTTGCGGCGCTTGTTTGAAATCAACGCTAAGGCCAATTTCATGAAGTTGACAGGCGCTGATTAGCAAATCGCGGCTAATCGCTTCAAGATGCCACTCTTTTTCTACCTGATCAAACAAGTTAGCGGCAACGTTGACCACGCGCTGCGCCTGATCAATATCAATCATAAAGCGGCGCTGAATATTACGCAGTGTACGACTGCGAATATCCTGCTCAACCGCCAGATGCAACATGCCGTAGACCAGGCCTTCACGTAGAGCACCGCCAGCCAGCGTCATACACTGAATATTCAGCTCGGTAAAAATAGCTATCAGGATCGCCAGACCACTCGGGAATACTAATGCGCGCTCCAGCGTTAACCCTTCAATCTCCAGCTCTTCCAGCCGACCGCAATGAATAGCGCGCTGTTTCAGTTGCTGCAACTTCGCAAGGGTAATGCGCTCATCCATTCCCTGCGCCATCATGATTTCCTGTAATGCTTGCACGGTGCCGGAAGCGCCAACGCACACTTTCCAGCCGTGATACCGCAATTCATCGGCAACCGGACGTAACACTTCGCGTGCCGCTTTTTCTGCAGCATCAAAATTTTCCTGCCCCAGATTACGATCGGCAAAATAGCGTTCCAGCCAGGTGACGCAGCCCATCGACAGGCTGAACAACGAGGTGGTTTGTGCACCCGTGCCGGTTACCAGTTCAGTGCTGGCGCCGCCAATATCCACGACCAGGCGCTGATCGGCTCCGCCGGTGGTGTGAGCAACACCCTGATAAATCAGGCGAGCTTCTTCTTCACCGCTGATCACCTGTACCGGACAACCTAGGATTTCCTGCGCTTTAGCAATAAAATCACCGGCATTGACGGCAAGTCGTAACGTCGCCGTAGCGACAACGCGAATTTGCGATGGTGGGATATCTTGCAGACGTTCAGCAAACAGGCGCAAACATTGCCAGCCGCGCTCCATTGCTTCATTAGACAGGGCATTTTCGCTGTTCAGGCCAGCAGCCAGACGCACTTTACGTTTAATTCGCGTCAGCGTCTGGATGCTTCCAGCCACCTCGCGCACTACCAGCATATGGAAACTATTTGAACCGAGATCAATAGCTGCATATAGCGACGAGGTGGAACCCATACTCTTCATCCTTCAATCTGTCTCTGCGTTGGCTGCATTCTTTCACCCAAATCACTTACTACAGTAAGCGCATCGGGATTCATTCTCTTGCCATCTTGATACAGTTTGAATGATTTTGAGTATGACATTATTTATTTAACCTGAACGACGACGATTACGTGGAGCGCCAGTACGACGCGGACCATTGCCTGTGCGCGGGCGCGTGAGGCGCAGCGGTTTTGGCAGATCGGTCATCAATGCGTCTGGATTGTATTTGCTTACCGGAATTGAGTGACCAATATAGGTCTCAATAGCAGGCAAATTCAATGCATACTCTTCACACGCCAGGCTGATAGAGTGACCGCTTGCGCCTGCGCGGCCAGTACGACCGATACGGTGAACGTAATCTTCACAGTCGTCGGGCAAATCGTAGTTAAAGACGTGCGTCACTGCCGGAATATGCAGACCACGAGCAGCAACGTCGGTAGCAACCAGAATATCCAGATCGCCACGGGTAAATTCATCAAGAATACGCAGGCGTTTTTTTTGCGCCACATCGCCCGTCAACAGACCGACACGATGGCCATCTGCCGCCAGGTGACCCCAGATATCTTCACAACGGTGTTTGGTGTTGGCGAAAATAATCGCTCTGTCTGGCCACTCTTCTTCGATCAGCGTTTGCAACAAACGCATCTTTTCTTCGTTAGAAGGGTAGAAAAGCTCTTCTTTAATACGGTGGCCCGTTTTCTGTTCCGGTTCCACTTCGATATATTCGGCGTTATTCATCTGCTCGAACGCCAGTTCACGTACACGGTACGAAAGCGTGGCGGAGAACAGCATGTTGAGGCGCTGGTTCGCTGGCGGCATACGGCGGAACAGCCAGCGGATATCTTTAATAAAGCCCAGATCATACATACGATCGGCTTCATCCAGCACCACCACTTGAATGGCACCAAGGTTAATGTGGTTCTGCTTGGCGTAGTCAATTAAACGACCTGTGGTGCCAATCAGGATGTCAACGCCGCTTTCCAGCACTTTCAGCTGTTTGTCGTAGCCATCGCCACCGTAAGCCAGCCCCAGTTTCAGTCCGGTAGCTTGTGCCAGTGGCTCCGCGTCGGCGTGGATCTGCACGGCAAGTTCACGCGTCGGTGCCATAATTAAGGCACGCGGTTGATTCACCTTGCGATCGGCAATTGCGGGATGAGAGAGAAGGTAATGAAACGAAGACGTAAGAAACGCCATCGTTTTCCCGGTACCAGTTTGCGCCTGCCCGGCTACGTCACGACCTTCCAGCGTTAGCGGAAGAGCCAGTGCCTGAATGGGCGTACAGTTATGAAACCCTTTTTTTTCAAGGGCTTCTACAACTTTCGGATGCAGGGCGAAGTCGGAAAACTTCTGTTCTGTTAAATGTGTTTTGCTCATAGTGTGATAGAATATCAGCTTACTATTGCTTTACGAAAGCGTATCCGGTGAAATAAAGTCAACCTTTAGTTGGTTAATGTTACACCAACAACGAAACCAACACGCCAGGCTTATTCCTGTGGAGTTATATATGAGCGATAAAATTATTCACCTGACTGACGACAGTTTTGACACGGATGTACTCAAAGCGGACGGGGCAATCCTCGTCGATTTCTGGGCAGAGTGGTGCGGTCCGTGCAAAATGATCGCCCCGATTCTGGATGAAATCGCTGACGAATATCAGGGCAAACTGACCGTTGCAAAACTGAACATCGATCAAAACCCTGGCACTGCGCCGAAATATGGCATCCGTGGTATCCCGACTCTGCTGCTGTTCAAGAATGGCGAAGTGGCGGCAACGAAAGTCGGCGCGCTGTCTAAAGGTCAGTTGAAAGAGTTCCTCGACGCCAATCTGGCATAAGGGAACGTCATGTTCGGGTGCCCTGTCGCTAAAAACTGGACGCCCGGCGTGAGCCATGCTAACTTAATGTTGACTTCGTATTAAACTTACCTTATTAAGTTTGAATCTTGTAATATCCAACGCTTCCCGTTTTTATCTAATGCGAAGTGAACAGATTTCTGGTTTGTCACTCAATCCGTCTTGTCGTTTCAGTTCTGCGTACTTTCCTGTGACCAGACAGCGAAAAGACATGAGTCGATGACCGTAAACAGGCATGGATGATCCTGCCATACCATTCACAACATTAAGTTCGAGATTTACCCCAAGTTTAAGAACTCACACCACTATGAATCTTACCGAATTAAAGAATACGCCGGTTTCTGAGCTGATCACTCTCGGCGAAAATATGGGGCTGGAAAATCTGGCTCGTATGCGTAAGCAGGACATTATTTTTGCCATCCTGAAGCAGCACGCAAAGAGTGGCGAAGATATCTTTGGTGATGGCGTACTGGAGATATTGCAGGATGGATTTGGTTTCCTCCGTTCCGCAGACAGCTCCTACCTCGCCGGTCCTGATGACATCTACGTTTCTCCCAGCCAAATCCGCCGTTTCAACCTCCGCACTGGTGATACCATCTCTGGTAAGATTCGCCCGCCGAAAGAAGGTGAACGCTATTTTGCGCTGCTGAAAGTTAATGAAGTTAACTTCGATAAACCTGAAAACGCCCGCAATAAAATCCTCTTTGAGAACTTGACCCCGCTGCACGCAAACTCTCGTCTGCGTATGGAACGTGGTAACGGTTCTACTGAAGATTTGACCGCTCGCGTGCTGGATCTGGCTTCGCCAATCGGTCGTGGTCAGCGTGGTCTGATTGTGGCACCGCCGAAAGCCGGTAAAACCATGCTGCTGCAGAACATTGCTCAGAGCATTGCTTACAACCACCCGGATTGTGTGCTGATGGTTCTGCTGATTGACGAACGTCCGGAAGAAGTAACCGAGATGCAGCGTCTGGTTAAAGGGGAAGTTGTCGCTTCTACCTTTGACGAACCGGCATCTCGTCACGTTCAGGTTGCGGAAATGGTGATCGAGAAGGCAAAACGTCTGGTTGAGCACAAGAAAGACGTTATCATTCTGCTTGACTCTATTACTCGTCTGGCGCGTGCTTACAACACCGTCGTTCCTGCTTCCGGTAAAGTGTTGACCGGTGGTGTGGACGCTAACGCACTGCATCGTCCGAAACGCTTCTTCGGTGCGGCGCGTAACGTGGAAGAGGGCGGCAGCCTGACCATCATCGCAACGGCGCTCATCGATACGGGTTCCAAAATGGACGAAGTTATCTACGAAGAGTTTAAAGGCACCGGTAACATGGAGCTGCACCTCTCTCGTAAGATCGCTGAAAAACGCGTCTTCCCGGCTATCGACTACAACCGTTCTGGTACGCGTAAAGAAGAACTGCTCACCACTCAGGAAGAGCTGCAGAAAATGTGGATCCTGCGCAAAATCATTCACCCAATGGGCGAAATCGACGCAATGGAATTCCTCATTAACAAGCTCGCGATGACCAAGACGAATGACGATTTCTTTGAGATGATGAAACGCTCATAAATTTGTCTTATGCTAAAAACGCCACGTGTTTACGTGGCGTTTTGCTTTTATATCTGTAATCTTAGCAGCATTCCTGTGATAGTGGGAAAATTCCTGGTTTTTGCGGGTGTTTTATACGATTTTCGTCGCGAGTGGTTGGTTTTTACACAAGTCTGATTGGTTCAGAAAGTAGTTTCCCTTCTGAATAAAGGTCTTCGTGGGTATACTTCTGCTAATAATTTTCTCTGAGAGCATGCATTGTGAATTTACTGACAGTGAGTACTGATCTCATCAGTATTTTTTTATTCACGACACTGTTTCTGTTTTTTGCCCGCAAGGTAGCAAAAAAAGTCGGTTTAGTGGATAAACCTAACTTCCGCAAACGTCACCAGGGATTGATACCGCTCGTTGGGGGTATTTCAGTTTATGCAGGGATTTGCTTTACGTTCGGAATTGTCGATTATTACATTCCGCATGCATCTCTCTACTTGGCTTGCGCTGGCGTCCTGGTGTTCATTGGCGCGCTGGATGACCGTTTTGATATCAGCGTAAAAATCCGAGCCACCATACAGGCCGCTGTTGGCATCATTATGATGGTGTTCGGCAAACTTTATCTCAGTAGCCTTGGCTATATTTTTGGCGACTGGGAGATGGTACTCGGACCGTTTGGGTATTTCCTGACGTTGTTTGCAGTCTGGGCGGCAATTAATGCTTTCAATATGGTTGATGGCATTGACGGTTTGCTGGGCGGCTTATCCTGCGTCTCATTTGCGGCAATTGGCATGATTTTGTGGTTCGACGGGCAAACCAGCCTCGCTATCTGGTGCTTTGCGATGATCGCCGCCATCCTGCCTTACATCATGCTCAACCTCGGTATTCTGGGACGTCGCTATAAAGTCTTTATGGGCGATGCGGGCAGTACACTGATTGGTTTTACCGTAATCTGGATCCTGCTGGAAACCACCCAGGGCAAAACGCATCCGATTAGCCCGGTGACTGCATTATGGATAATCGCCATTCCGCTAATGGATATGGTAGCAATTATGTATCGTCGTCTGCGTAAAGGCATGAGCCCGTTCTCTCCTGACCGCCAGCACATTCATCATTTAATCATGCGTGCCGGCTTTACTTCTCGTCAGGCATTTGTGCTGATTACCCTTGCTGCTGCACTGCTTGCCTCCATTGGCGTGCTGGCAGAATATTCTCATTTTGTCCCTGAATGGGTCATGCTGGTGCTCTTTTTGCTAGCATTCTTCCTCTATGGCTATTGCATTAAGCGCGCCTGGAAGGTTGCTCGCTTTATTAAGCGTGTGAAACGCCGACTGCGCAGAAACCGTGGTGGCAGCCCCAACTTAACCAAATAAACGAGGATGTAATGACGCAACCAATGCCTGGGAAACCAGCCGAAGACGCTGAAAATGAACTGGATATTCGTGGGTTGTTTCGTACCTTGTGGGCTGGGAAGCTGTGGATTATTGGCATGGGGCTGGCGTTTGCGTTAATTGCGCTGGCATATACATTTTTCGCCCGCCAGGAGTGGAGCGCGACGGCGATTACCGATCGTCCAACGGTGAATATGCTGGGGGGATACTACTCACAGCAGCAGTTTTTGCGTAACCTGGACGTCCGTTCGAACATGGCTCCAGCCGACCAACCATCGGTCATGGACGAAGCCTATAAAGAATTTGTTATGCAGCTGGCGTCGTGGGACACCCGTCGCGATTTCTGGCTGCAGACGGATTATTACAAACAGCGGATGGTCGGTAACAGTAAAGCTGATGCGGCTCTGCTGGATGAAATGATCAACAACATTCAGTTTATTCCCGGTGATTTCACCCGCGCGATCAATGATAACGTTAAATTGATTGCCGAAACTGCCCCTGATGCCAATAATCTGCTGCGTCAATATGTCGCATTCGCCAGTCAGCGCGCTGCCAGCCATCTGAATGATGAGCTGAAAGGCGCATGGGCAGCACGCACTATCCAAATGAAAGCCCAGGTGAAACGTCAGGAAGAAGTGGCGAAAGCGATCTACGACCGCCGGGTAAACAGCATTGAGCAGGCGCTCAAAATCGCCGAGCAACATAATATTTCTCGTAGTGCGACAGATGTCCCTGCGGATGAATTGCCTGATTCAGAAATGTTTTTGCTGGGTCGCCCTATGCTGCAGGCGCGATTAGAAAACTTACAGGCCGTCGGTCCGGCCTTTGATCTCGACTATGATCAGAATCGGGCCATGTTAAATACCCTTAATGTAGGTCCAACCCTGGATCCGCGTTTTCAGACCTATCGCTATTTGCGTACGCCGGAAGAACCGGTAAAACGCGATAGCCCACGTCGTGCCTTCCTGATGATTATGTGGGGCATTGTCGGGGGGCTGATCGGGGCTGGTGTCGCATTAACCCGCCGTTGCTCGAAATAGCAACACAGCTGCGGTGAGCGCAAAGGCGCTCGCCGCTTATTCAAAGAGAATCGATGTGAAAGTACTGACTGTATTTGGTACGCGCCCGGAAGCCATCAAGATGGCGCCGCTGGTGCATGCGTTGGCAAAAGATCCTTTTTTTGAGGCTAAAGTTTGCGTCACTGCGCAGCATCGGGAGATGCTCGATCAGGTGCTGAAACTCTTTTCCATTGTACCTGACTACGATCTCAACATAATGCAGCCAGGGCAGGGCCTGACAGAGATAACCTGTCGAATTCTTGAAGGATTAAAACCTATTCTTGCCGAGTTCAAACCAGACGTGGTGCTGGTACACGGCGATACCACCACGACGCTGGCCACCAGTCTGGCGGCGTTTTATCAGCGTATTCCTGTTGGTCACGTAGAGGCTGGACTGCGTACGGGCGATCTCTATTCACCCTGGCCGGAAGAGGCTAACCGCACGCTGACCGGTCATCTGGCGATGTACCATTTCTCCCCTACTGAAACATCGCGGCAAAACCTGCTGCGTGAAAATGTCGCTGATAGCCGAATCTTTATCACCGGCAATACCGTTATCGACGCCTTGCTGTGGGTGCGCGACCAGGTGATGAGCAGCGATACGCTGCGTTCTGAACTGGCGGAAAATTACCCGTTTATCGACCCCAATAAGAAGATGATTCTGGTGACCGGTCACAGACGTGAGAGCTTCGGTCGTGGTTTTGAAGAAATTTGCCACGCACTGGCAGAAATCGCCACCACTCATCAGGACATCCAGATTGTCTATCCGGTACATCTCAACCCGAACGTCAGAGAACCGGTAAACCGCATTCTGGGGCATGTGAAAAATGTCATTCTGATCGATCCCCAGGAGTATTTACCGTTTGTCTGGCTGATGAACCACGCCTGGTTGATTTTGACTGACTCTGGCGGTATTCAGGAAGAAGCGCCTTCACTGGGTAAACCGGTGCTGGTGATGCGCGATACCACTGAACGTCCGGAAGCGGTGACTGCGGGTACGGTGCGTCTGGTCGGCACGGATAAGCAACGAATTGTCGAGGAAGTGACGCGTCTTTTAAAAGACGAAAATGAATATCAAACTATGAGCCGCGCCCATAACCCGTATGGTGATGGTCAGTCATGCTCTCGCATTTTGGAAGCGTTAAAAAATAATCGGATATCACTATGAGTTTTGCGACCATTTCTGTCATTGGACTGGGTTACATTGGGCTGCCAACGGCGGCAGCGTTTGCCTCCCGGCAAAAACAGGTGATTGGTGTCGATATCAACCAACAAGCGGTTGATACCATCAATCGTGGCGAAATCCATATCGTCGAGCCTGATTTGGCGAGTGTGGTAAAAACTGCCGTAGAAGGTGGTTTTTTACGAGCGAGCACAACGCCGGTTGAGGCGGATGCCTGGCTGATTGCTGTACCTACGCCGTTTAAAGGCGATCATGAACCGGATATGACTTACGTCGAATCGGCTGCCCGCTCCATTGCGCCAGTACTGAAAAAAGGCGCGCTGGTGATCCTTGAGTCCACCTCGCCGGTGGGCTCAACTGAGAAGATGGCAGAATGGTTAGCAGAGATGCGTCCAGATCTGACTTTCCCGCAGCAAGTGGGCGAGCAGGCGGACGTCAACATTGCTTACTGCCCGGAACGCGTGTTGCCGGGGCAGGTGATGGTCGAGTTGATTAAAAATGACCGTGTGATTGGCGGTATGACACCGGTTTGTTCTGCGCGCGCCAGCGAACTGTACAAAATTTTCCTCGAAGGTGAGTGTGTCGTCACTAACTCGCGGACGGCAGAAATGTGTAAGCTGACTGAAAACAGCTTCCGCGATGTGAATATTGCTTTTGCTAACGAACTATCGCTGATTTGTGCTGATCAGGGGATTAACGTCTGGGAACTGGTTCGCCTGGCGAATCGCCATCCACGAGTCAATATTCTTCAGCCTGGGCCTGGCGTGGGCGGTCACTGTATTGCAGTTGATCCGTGGTTTATCGTGGCGCAGAACCCGCAGCAGGCGCGGCTTATCCGTACCGCGCGCGAAGTGAACGACAACAAACCTTTCTGGGTTATCGATCAGGTCAAAGCGGTGGTTGCCGACTGCCTGTCCGCTACGGATAAACGCGCCAGCGAGCTGAAAATTGCCTGCTTTGGTCTGGCGTTTAAACCGAATATTGATGATCTACGCGAAAGTCCGGCAATGGAAATCGCTGAGCTGATCGCTCAATGGCACAGTGGTGAAACGCTGGTTGTTGAACCGAATATTCACCAGTTGCCGAAAAAACTGACCGGGCTTTGCACTCTGGCGCAGCTTGACGACGCGCTGGCAACGGCAGATGTGCTGGTGATGCTGGTCGATCACAGTCAGTTCAAAGCCATTAGCGGCGAACATGTTAAACAGCAGTATGTCGTGGATACCAAAGGGGTCTGGCGCTGATTACAGTGAATGACTGTTTTGAGGGAGTCACACAATGCCCATTCGCGCCAGAATTGAACCACTAACCTGGGAAAACACCTTCTTTGGTGTCAACAGCGCCATTGTGCGCATTAGTCCTGACGCACCACTCCTGACGTCAGACGCCTTAGCGCCGTGGTCACGGGTGCAGGCCAAAATTGCCGCATCAAATACCGATGAGCTGGACGCCTTGCAACAACTGGGATTCTTACTGGTTGAAGGTGAAGTTGATTTGGTACTGCCCGTGAACAACGCAAGTGATAGCGACGCAGAAGTGGCACAAGAGACAGATATTCCAGTGCTACGCCAGTTAGCCAGTGAGGCATTTGCGCAAAGCCGTTTTCGTGCGCCGTGGTATGCGCCTGACGCCAGTGGCCGCTTTTATGCACAGTGGATTGAAAACGCCGTACGCGGCACTTTTGATCATCAATGCCTGATTTTACGCTCAGCGTCTGGTGATATTTGTGGCTATGTTTCTCTACGAGAATTGAATGCCACTGATGCGCGCATTGGCTTGCTGGCAGGCCGTGGCTCCGGTGCACAGCTGATGCAAGCGGCACTAAACTGGGCGTATGCTCGCGGTAAAAAAACATTGCGGGTGGCGACCCAGATGGGCAACACCGCCGCGCTTAAACGATACATACAAAGTGGTGCGAATGTAGAAAGCACCGCGTACTGGTTATACAGGTGATCACATGATTCCATTTAACGCACCGCCGGTGGTAGGAACCGAACTCGACTATATGCAGTCGGCAATGGGTAGCGGCAAACTGTGCGGCGATGGCGGTTTTACCCGTCGCTGCCAGCAGTGGCTGGAGCAACGTTTTGGTAGTGCCAAAGTGCTGCTGACGCCGTCCTGCACCGCTTCGCTGGAGATGGCGGCGTTGCTGCTCGATATCCAGCCGGGCGATGAAGTGATCATGCCGAGCTACACCTTTGTCTCCACCGCCAACGCCTTCGTGCTGCGTGGAGCAAAAATCGTCTTTGTGGATGTCCGCCCGGACACCATGAACATCGACGAAACGCTTATTGAATCGGCGATCACCGACAAAACGCGCGTTATCGTGCCGGTACATTACGCGGGCGTGGCCTGTGAAATGGACACCATTATGGCGCTGGCGAAAAAGCATAACCTGTTTGTGGTGGAAGATGCCGCGCAGGGCGTGATGTCCACTTACAAAGGGCGTGCGCTGGGAACCATTGGTCATATTGGCTGCTTTAGCTTCCATGAAACCAAAAACTACACGGCGGGCGGTGAAGGTGGTGCGACGCTGATTAACGATAAAGCGTTGATTGAACGTGCCGAGATCATCCGTGAAAAAGGCACTAACCGCAGCCAGTTCTTCCGTGGTCAGGTCGATAAATATACCTGGCGTGATATTGGTTCCAGCTATCTGATGTCCGATCTGCAAGCTGCGTACCTGTGGGCGCAACTGGAAGCCGCCGAACGTATCAACCAGCAACGTCTGGCGTTGTGGCAAAACTACTACGATGCGTTAGCACCTCTGGCGAAAGCCGGGCGTATCGAATTGCCGTCGATTCCAGATGGCTGCGTGCAGAACGCGCATATGTTCTACATTAAGCTGCGGGATAATGATGACCGGAGCGCATTGATTAACTTCCTGAAAGAAGCGGAAATTATGGCGGTGTTCCATTATATTCCTCTACACGCAAGCCCTGCGGGTGAACGCTTTGGTGAGTTCCACGGCGAAGATCGCTACACCACCAAAGAGAGCGAGCGCCTGCTGCGCCTTCCTCTGTTCTACAATTTGTCGCCCGTCAATCAACGCACGGTAATTGCGACCTTGTTGAACTACTTCTCCTGATATGTCGCTGGCAAAAGCGTCCTTATGGACGGCGGCCAGTACGCTGGTCAAGATTGGCGCCGGATTACTGGTCGGTAAGTTGCTGGCGGTATCATTTGGTCCGGCTGGGCTGGGACTGGCGGCAAATTTCCGCCAGTTGATTACCGTGCTCGGCGTGCTTGCTGGGGCGGGCATCTTTAACGGCGTAACCAAATACGTTGCCCAGTACCATGATAATCCGCAGCAGTTGCGCCGAGTGGTCGGTACTTCATCCGCGATGGTGCTTGGCTTTTCCACGCTGATGGCGCTGGTTTTTGTGCTGGCAGCTGCGCCAATCAGCCAGGGATTGTTTGGTAATACCGACTATCAAGGGCTGGTGCGTTTAGTGGCGTTGGTGCAAATGGGGATCGCCTGGGGCAACCTGTTACTGGCGTTGATGAAAGGCTTTCGCGATGCCGCAGGTAATGCGTTATCGCTGATTGTCGGCAGCTTGATTGGCGTTATCGCCTATTACGTCAGTTACCGTTTGGGCGACTATGAAGGCGCGTTGCTGGGTCTGGCGTTGATTCCTGCGCTGGTGGTGATTCCTGCCGTCATCATGTTAATTAAGCGTGGTGCAATCCCGTTAAGCTATCTGAAACCCAGCTGGGATAATGGTCTGGCTGGGCAGCTGAGTAAGTTCACGTTCATGGCGATGATTACGTCGGTGACCTTGCCCGTTGCTTACATCATGATGCGTAAACTGCTGGCGGCGCAATACAGCTGGGATGAAGTGGGGATCTGGCAAGGGGTGAGCAGTATTTCCGATGCCTACCTGCAATTTATTACGGCATCGTTCAGCGTATATTTGCTGCCCACGTTGTCGCGGCTAACGGAAAAGCGCGATATCACCCGGGAAGTGGTTAAATCGCTGAAATTCGTCTTACCGGCAGTGGCGGCGGCGAGTTTTACCGTCTGGCTGCTGCGTGATTTTGCTATCTGGCTGTTGTTGTCGAATAAATTTACCGCCATGCGCGATCTCTTTGCCTGGCAGTTGGTAGGCGATGTATTGAAAGTGGGCGCTTATGTCTTTGGTTATCTGGTGATCGCCAAAGCATCGCTGCGGTTTTATATTCTGGCGGAAGTCAGCCAGTTCACTTTGTTGATGGTATTTGCCCACTGGTTGATCCCTGCGCATGGTGCTCTGGGCGCGGCGCAGGCTTATATGGCAACTTATATCGTCTATTTCTCTCTTTGTTGTGGCGTGTTTTTACTCTGGCGTAGGCGGGCATGACTGTACTGATTCACGTACTGGGATCGGATATCCCTCACCATAACCAAACCGTTTTGCGGTTTTTCAATGACGCGCTGGCCGCGACGAGCGAGCACGCGCGCGAGTTTATGGTTGCTGGCAAGGATGACGGCTTAAGTGACAGCTGTCCGGCGCTTTCTATGCAATTTTACCCTGGTAAAAAATCCCTGGCAGAAGCGGTCATCGCAAAGGCGAAAGCCAACCGTCAGCTGCGATTTTTCTTCCACGGTCAGTTCAACACCGCGCTATGGCTGGCGTTGCTGAGTGGTGGTATCAAACCCAGCCAGTTTTACTGGCATATCTGGGGTGCAGATCTCTATGAGGTTTCCAGCGGGCTAAAATTTAAACTGTTTTATCCCATCCGCCGACTGGCACAAAAGCGAGTTGGCTGCGTATTTGCCACTCGCGGTGATTTGAGCTTTTTTGCTAAAACGCATCCTAAGGTGCGGGGCGAACTGATTTACTTCCCAACCCGAATGGATCCTTCTCTCAATACGATGGCGAACGATCGGCAACGTGAAGGGAAAATGACCATTCTGGTGGGGAACTCCGGCGATCGTAGCAATGAACACATCGCCGCCTTAAATGCTGTTCATCAGCAGTTTGGCGATACGGTAAAAGTGGTGGTGCCGATGGGATATCCGCCCAACAACGATGCGTATATTAACGAAGTTCGTCAGGCAGGACTGAAACTGTTCAGCGAAGAAAATCTGCAAGTTCTGAACGAAAAACTGGATTTTGACGCCTATCTGGCGCTACTTCGTCAGTGCGATCTCGGCTACTTTATTTTTGCCCGCCAGCAGGGCATTGGTACGCTGTGCTTACTGATTCAGGCGGGTATTCCTTGTGTGCTCAACCGGGAAAATCCGTTCTGGCAGGATATGACAGAACAGCATTTGCCGGTGCTGTTTACTACCGACGATCTCAACGAGGATATTGTGCGTGAAGCGCAGCGCCAGTTGGCGTCGGTGGATAAAAACAACATTGCCTTCTTTAGCCCGAACTATCTGCAAGGCTGGCAGCGGGCGCTGGCTATTGCCAGCGGGGAGGACGCATGAGCCTGTTGCAATTTAGCGGCCTGTTTGTTGTCTGGCTGCTTTGCTCACTGTTTATTGCTACGCTGACCTGGTTTGAGTTTCGCCGCGTGCGCTTTAACTTCAATGTCTTCTTTTCATTGCTGTTTTTGCTCACCTTTTTCTTTGGCTTTCCGCTGACCAGCGTGCTGGTATTTCGCTTTAATGTCGGCGTTGCGCCGCCAGAAATTCTCCTTCAGGCGCTACTCTCTGCTGCTTGCTTCTACGCGGTTTACTATGTCACCTACAAAACCCGCCTACGCAAACGCGTTGCTGATGTACCGCGCCGCCCGCTGTTTACCATGAACCGCGTGGAGACCAATCTTACGTGGGTGATCCTGATGGGTATTGCGCTGGTGAGCGTCGGCATCTTCTTCATGAACAACGGTTTTTTGCTGTTCCGGCTTAACTCCTACAGCCAGATCTTCTCCAGTGAAGTCTCCGGCGTGGCGCTAAAACGCTTCTTTTACTTTTTCATCCCGGCGATGCTGGTGGTCTACTTTCTGCGGCAGGACAGCAAAGCGTGGCTGTTTTTCCTCGTCAGCACGGTCGCATTTGGCTTGCTGACTTATATGATTGTCGGCGGTACTCGCGCCAATATCATCATCGCATTCGCTATCTTCCTGTTTATTGGCATTATTCGCGGCTGGATTTCGTTGTGGATGCTGGCGGCGGCAGGCGTGCTGGGGATTGTTGGCATGTTCTGGCTGGCGCTAAAACGCTATGGAATGAACGTGAGCGGCGATGAGGCGTTCTACACGTTTCTCTATCTCACCCGCGACACCTTCTCGCCGTGGGAGAATCTGGCGTTGCTGTTGCAGAACTACGACAACATCGACTTCCAGGGGCTGGCACCGATTGTCCGCGATTTCTATGTCTTTATTCCTTCCTGGTTGTGGCCGGGACGCCCGAGTATGGTGCTGAATTCTGCCAACTATTTCACCTGGGAAGTGCTGAACAATCACTCCGGCCTGGCAATCTCGCCTACGCTTATTGGTTCACTGGTTGTTATGGGCGGCGCGCTGTTTATTCCTCTGGGGGCGATTGTAGTTGGACTGATCATTAAATGGTTCGACTGGCTGTATGAGCTGGGCAACCGCGAAACCAATCGTTATAAGGCCGCGATATTGCACAGTTTCTGCTTCGGGGCGATCTTTAATATGATTGTACTGGCGCGCGAAGGGCTGGATTCGTTTGTCTCACGCGTGGTCTTTTTTATCGTGGTCTTCGGCGCATGTCTGATGATCGCAAAACTGTTGTACTGGCTTTTTGAAAGCGCCGGACTCATTCATAAACGCACAAAATCATCGCTCCGGGCGCGGGTTGAAGGATAACAATGAATAACAACACCACGGCACCGACCTATACGCTACGTGGCTTACCGTTGATCGGTTGGCGTGATATGCAGCACGCCCTCGATTATCTGTTCGCTGACGGGCAGCTTAAGCAGGGAACGCTGGTTGCCATTAATGCCGAAAAAATGCTGACCATTGAAGATAACGCCGAGGTCAGGGAGTTAATTAACGCTGCCGAATTTAAATATGCCGATGGTATTAGCGTTGTGCGTTCGGTACGGAAAAAGTACCCACAGGCACAGGTTTCCCGCGTTGCCGGAGCCGATCTCTGGGAAGAGCTGATGGCGCGCGCAGGAAAAGAAGGGACGCCAGTATTTCTTGTTGGCGGTAAACCTGAAGTGCTGGCGCAGACCGAAGCTAAATTGCGCGACCAGTGGAATGTGAATATCGTTGGTAGCCAGGACGGCTATTTCAAACCCGAGCAGCGTCAGGCACTATTTGAACGCATTCGTGACAGTGGAGCGCAAATAGTCACCGTTGCGATGGGATCTCCCAAGCAGGAGATCTTCATGCGCGACTGTCGTCTGGTGCATCCAGATGCGCTGTATATGGGCGTTGGCGGGACTTACGATGTCTTTGTTGGTCATGTGAAACGCGCACCGAAAATCTGGCAAAAACTGGGGCTGGAGTGGCTCTATCGCCTGCTTTCGCAGCCAAGTCGCATTAAACGCCAGCTCCGTTTACTGCGCTATTTACGCTGGCATTACACCGGTAACCTCTAATTTTCCTTTCTGTAAAGCGACGGAGTGGTCACTCCGTCGCCTGCCTGCTGTTTTATTACACAAAGCATTCAAATTTTTAATGCTTCATTTGCCATTTCTTCTAAATTACGAAAACATTCGCAACACTCGATGTACCCATAACGATAACCGGTAACACCGGAAAAACATGCAAACACAACACGAGGATTTATGGCAGATAACAAACCAGAGCTACAGCGTGGGCTGGAAGCTCGACATATCGAACTCATCGCCCTGGGGGGCACCATTGGCGTTGGCTTGTTTATGGGGGCTGCCAGTACCCTGAAATGGGCAGGGCCATCCGTATTGTTGGCCTATATCATCGCCGGGCTGTTCGTCTTTTTTATCATGCGTTCAATGGGCGAAATGTTGTTCCTCGAACCGGTTACCGGTTCGTTCGCCGTTTACGCGCATCGTTATATGAGCCCGTTCTTTGGCTATCTTACCGCCTGGTCTTACTGGTTTATGTGGATGGCTGTGGGGATTTCAGAAATTACCGCCATCGGCGTCTACGTCCAGTTCTGGTTCCCGGAGATGGCACAGTGGATACCAGCATTGATCGCGGTGGCGCTGGTGGCGCTGGCGAATCTGGCGGCGGTGCGGTTGTATGGCGAAATCGAGTTCTGGTTCGCGATGATCAAAGTCACCACAATCATCGTGATGATCGTCATTGGCCTGGGCGTGATTTTCTTTGGCTTTGGTAATGGCGGGCAGTCGATTGGTTTTAGCAATCTCACAGAGCATGGCGGTTTCTTTGCGGGTGGCTGGAAAGGGTTCCTGACCGCGCTGTGTATCGTGGTGGCGTCCTACCAGGGCGTGGAGCTGATTGGCATCACCGCCGGTGAAGCGAAGAATCCGCAGGTGACGCTGCGCAGTGCCGTAGGCAAAGTGCTGTGGCGGATCCTGATTTTCTACGTAGGCGCGATTTTCGTTATCGTCACCATCTTCCCGTGGAATGAAATTGGCAGCAACGGTAGTCCGTTCGTACTGACTTTCGCCAAAATTGGCATTACCGCAGCGGCGGGCATTATCAACTTTGTGGTGCTGACTGCGGCGCTCTCTGGCTGTAACAGCGGCATGTACAGTTGCGGACGTATGCTTTACGCGCTGGCGAAAAACCGTCAGTTACCGGCGGCGATGGCGAAAGTTTCTCGTCACGGCGTACCGGTTGCGGGTGTGGCGGTATCAATAGCCATTCTGTTGATTGGTTCATGCCTGAACTACATCATCCCCAATCCACAGCGTGTGTTTGTTTACGTCTACAGCGCCAGCGTTCTTCCGGGGATGGTGCCGTGGTTTGTGATCCTGATTAGTCAGCTGCGTTTTCGTCGTGCGCACAAAGCGGCGATTGCCAGCCATCCGTTCCGCTCCATTCTCTTCCCGTGGGCCAATTACGTAACAATGGCATTCCTGATTTGCGTTTTGATCGGTATGTACTTTAATGAAGATACCCGTATGTCGCTGTTTGTCGGCATCATCTTCATGCTGGCGGTGACGGCGATTTATAAAGTTTTTGGCCTTAATCGCCACGGTAAAGTGCATAAACTGGAGGAATAAGCAGCAAAATGCACAAACCGTAACCAAACGCGCATTTTATTTAAAAAGGGACTAGACAGAGGGGTGGGAAGTCCGTATTATCCACCCCCGCAACGGCGCTAAGCGCCCGTAGCTCAGCTGGATAGAGCGCTGCCCTCCGGAGGCAGAGGTCTCAGGTTCGAATCCTGTCGGGCGCGCCATTTAGTCCCGGCGCTTGAGCTGCGGTGGTAGTAATACCGCGTAACAAGATTTGTAGTGGTGGCTATAGCTCAGTTGGTAGAGCCCTGGATTGTGATTCCAGTTGTCGTGGGTTCGAATCCCATTAGCCACCCCATTATTAGAAGTTGTGACAATGCGAAGGTGGCGGAATTGGTAGACGCGCTAGCTTCAGGTGTTAGTGTCCTTACGGACGTGGGGGTTCAAGTCCCCCCCCTCGCACCACGACTTTAAAGAATTGAACTAAAAATTCAAAAAGCAGTATTTCGGCGAGTAGCGCAGCTTGGTAGCGCAACTGGTTTGGGACCAGTGGGTCGGAGGTTCGAATCCTCTCTCGCCGACCAATTTTGAACCCCGCTTCGGCGGGGTTTTTTGTTTTCTGTGCATTCCATCACTCACCCTTCGCAATAAACGCCCGTAGTAACTCATTGCCACACGGTATTATTTCGCCCTTAACTTCATCGAAGGACGACTTCAGGCAAGGAGCGACTATGCTGCAACAGGTTCCGACGCGTGCTTTTCACGTAATGGCGAAACCGAGCGGTTCAGATTGTAATCTGAACTGTGACTACTGTTTTTATCTCGAAAAACAATCCCTTTACCGCGAACAACCTGTCACGCATATGGACGATGACACGCTTGAAGCGTATGTCCGTCACTATATTGCTGCCAGCGAACCCCAAAACGAAGTGGCTTTTACCTGGCAGGGCGGCGAACCAACGTTACTCGGGCTGGAGTTTTACCGCCGTGCAGTGGCGCTACAGGCGAAATATGGTGCTGGCAGGAAGGTAAGTAACAGCTTCCAGACTAACGGCGTGCTGCTCGATGATGAATGGTGTGCATTTCTGGCAGAAAATCATTTCCTGGTCGGTTTATCGCTGGATGGTCCGGCTGAGATCCATAATCAATATCGCGTGACCAAAGGCGGCAGACCAACGCATAAGCTGGTGATACGCGCACTTAAATTACTGCAAAAATATCGCGTTGATTATAACGTTCTGGCGTGCGTCAACCGTACCAGCGCGCAGCAACCGTTACAGGTTTATGATTTTTTACGTGATGCGGGCGTGGAGTTCATCCAGTTTATTCCGGTAGTGGAACGTCTGACTGATGAAACAGCAGCCCGCGATGGACTGAAATTACATGCGCCTGGCGATATTCAGGGTGAGTTGACGGAATGGTCGGTGCGCCCCGATGAGTTCGGTGAATTTCTGGTGGCGATATTCGACTACTGGATCAAACGTGATGTCGGCAAGATTTTCGTAATGAATATCGAATGGGCGTTCGCCAATTTTGTCGGCGCGCCGGGCGCAGTTTGCCATCATCAGCCAACCTGTGGGCGCTCGGTGATTGTTGAACATAACGGCGATGTTTACGCCTGCGATCACTATGTTTATCCGCAATATCGACTGGGGAATATACTTCAGCAGACAGTTGCAGAAATGATCGATTCCCCGCAACAGCAGGCGTTTGGTGAAGATAAATTCAAGCAGTTACCGGCGCAGTGCCGCAGTTGCAACGTGTTAAAAGCGTGCTGGGGAGGTTGCCCGAAACACCGCTTTATGCTCGATACCAGCGGCAAACCGGGGCTGAATTACTTATGTGCCGGGTATCAGCGTTATTTCCGCCATCTACCGCCATATCTTAAAGCAATGGCTGATTTGCTGGCGCACGGCCGCCCGGCCAGCGACATTATGCAGGCACATTTGATGGTAGTGAGTAAGTAAAAAGCGGCCATTTGGAGGCCGCTGCGGTTGCTTGCCGGTGCCTACATGATCGTGCAAATTCAATAAATTGCAGCGTTCTGTAGGCTGGATAAGCTGCATCAGCATCGCATCCGGCAAAGGTAGCTGCTTAGTCAGATTTAATCTGCGCGCGTGGCGGATATTTTTTCAGGATCTCCATATACGCATGCATTTCGGTCTGTAGCGGTACTCCCATCGGAATATGTCGCACGCCGATGGAGTCGCTTTCCTGCGGATCGGTATAGAGATTAAATACCGCAGAGCCCGCCGTTTGCATTACTGTACCGGTGAATCCTCCCTGATATCCGCTCTGGGTATAGGCATATGGCTGCTGAATAAGAACATGATATTTGAACTCATCCATACGCACGGCAGCAAGTTGACCATTCAGGAAATAGTGCTCGGCTTTACGATTGGACTGACCGTTTGTTCCGAGGAAGAAAGAAGTCTGATCCACGCCATCGATAAAGGTGGTTTTCGGCACTAAATTTGCCACTTTCGCCCCAGGATGACCCGCCAGATCCAGCGCGGTTGGGAAAATATCCGCCAGATCGACAATACCGTCAGATTTACGCGGCTGGATCATGCCTTTCCAGTACACGAAAGTCGGTACGCGGACGCCGCCTTCCCAGGTCGAACCTTTAGAGCCACGGAACGGTGTGCGACCGTGTGGCGGCACTTCGGCTTCCGGGCCATTATCGGAGGTAAAGATAATCAGCGTGTTATCGAGCTGACCGTTTTTCTCCAGTGCTTTATACAGGTTGGCGAACACATCGTTCATCTCAACCATACAGTCGCCGTAAGAGGTGCGCGCCGGAGAACTTCCCGCATATTTTGCGTTCGGGTAGTTATCAAAGTGACAGCCGCGAGTGCCGTAATAGAGGAAGAAAGGTTTGTCGCTTTTTGCCATTTTATCGAGGAAATTAACGCCATATTCCATCCAGCGTTGATCCAGATCTTCCATATATTTCGGCGTAATGTCGGCAATGGCTTTTTGCTCACCGCCGCGCACGGCATGAACGTCATCTTTGCTGAACGGTAATTGTTTGATGTATTCAGAACGATCCGGGCTCAGGGCGACTTCCGGATTTACGTGAACATCGCGCCATTCGGTATACATATCGGACACTGAGTTGAAGCCACGGAAATCATCGAAGCCGACGTTCTGCGGCTGCGACTCTTTGTTTTCCCCCATGTGCCATTTCCCGATGGCTTGAGTGACATAGCCTTGATCATGCAGCAGTTGCGGTAGTGTCGTTAACCCTTGCAGACCGCCAGGTTGTCCGTACATCGGCGGCATCAAAATGCCGTGGTGGATGGAATACTGTCCAGTGAGAATCGTTGCGCGGGTTGGTGAAGAACTGGGTTGTGAATAAGCAGACGTTAAAATCAGCCCCTGGCCGGCAACGGCGTCAATGTCTGGCGTTGGGTTACCCACCGCCACGCCGCCGCCGTTAAAGCCAACGTCCATCCAGCCCACATCGTCCAGCAAGAAAACAACCACGTTCGGTTTCTTACCGGTTTTTTTCTCAAGTTCTGCCAGTTTCTGCTGGGTTTCTTTATCCTGCGCCGGGTGCTGCATTACCGGCATCATATTATCGGCAATTTGGGTTGCCGGTTTAACCAGATATTGATTTGGGTGATCGTATCCGGCAAAGCCTTTGCGTGCGGTGGCAGTTGACGGGGTATCTGCTGCACTGGCCATAAGGGGAATAGCAGTGGCAACAGCAATAACAAGAAGTTTGGGTGAAAAAGAAATTTCCATGCGAAATGCTCCGGTTTCCTGTCATCAAAACGACGACGTAATTAAGCATTGATAATTGAGATCCCTCTCCCTGATAAAATAATTATATAAATAATTTATGGAAATATATTATTTATATACCGTGGAAATAAATATGAATATCAGGAGAGCATTTTCAATCCTACCTCCAGTGTGGCGGATATGTAAGGCTGGTTTATTATATAATATTGATTATTGATGCTATTTTGATTTTGAATTCAATTAATATTTATATTGCCTATTTAACGACTTTAACTATTCATGAAGTATATAACCAAAGGCTGCCAGATTTGAGATAACATTCACCAATGTAATTATTGCAAGTGAATGAAAACAGGGTGCAGAATTATCTCATAACAAGTATTAAAGGATGTTATTTCCTTGTCCTATATGGCATAATGATTGAGTAGATGCTCATTCCATTTCTTATGTTCGCCTTAGTGCCTCATAAACTCCGGAATGACGCAGAGCCGTTTACGGTGCTTATCGTCCACTGACAGATGTCGCTTTTGCCTCATCAGACACCATGGACACAACGTTGAGTGAAGCACCCACTTGTTGTCATACAGACCTGTTTTAACGCCTGCTCCGTAATAAGAGCAGGCGTTTTTTTATCCCTTCAGGAAAGGCCCGGAGGCTCTGTGCCTCCAGGTGAGAAAGGATTACTGTGGCGGGTTATTCTGTAACGTTAGCATTAAACCGTCGCGGCGCATCGCGGCGGCTTCTTCCGGTTTGTGCAGTCTGTCCAGCACGTCGGCAAGCCATGCATAATCATAAGCGTCCGGGCGTTGTTTCAGCGCCGCGCGGAAGGCGAGGGATGCTTCCTGCCATTCGCCATGCTTCATCAGCGACTGACCCAATGTGCTCCATAACAGCGGGCGGTCGCCCACGTTTTTGATCTGTTGGCGCAACACTTTTTCCAGTTGTTCTGGATTATTGGTTTTCAGGCGTGGGATCGGCAGTAGCAAACGATCGTCATACTGGTGTTTCAGGCCGTCGATGATAATTTGCTGGGCGGTGTCATGGTCATCACACTCAATAAGGTGTTCCGCCATTGCCACCTGCAACGCCACCTGATGACGCGTTTTCCGGCTTTGATTTTTCCACCAGTTACGCAAGCCTTCACTACCGTCATCAGCCCGCGCCTGATCCATCAGGCCAATCCATGCCTGTTGTTCCAGTGCTGCGCGGTGTTCTTCATCGCTAACGTGGGCTTTCGCCATTGATGGGATGATGTCCAGTAGCGAACTCCATGCGCCCGTGCGGATATAAGCCTGTTCAGCCAGACGTAATACTTCTGGATGGCGTGGCGTTACTTCCAACAACTTATCCACGCCGTGGCGTGCCGCATGGTTTTCATTACGCGCCAGTTGCAGGCGAACGCGGGCGATTTCTACCGGAATAGTATCATTGCCCGCCAGTTCTGCCGCGCGTTCCAGATGCT
This sequence comes from Escherichia sp. MOD1-EC5433, assembly GCF_002966005.1. NCBI lineage: Bacteria > Pseudomonadati > Pseudomonadota > Gammaproteobacteria > Enterobacterales > Enterobacteriaceae > Escherichia > Escherichia sp. MOD1-EC5433. Next base: position 38,654 of record NZ_PTRL01000012.1, read on the forward strand.
GATTGGCGCGCGATTCATCACCACGCTGTTGCGCGGCTTCGGCAGCCAGCAAATAGTTCACTACGGGTTGCTCAGCATGATCGGCATTTTTCGCCATCAGCTTTTCGACTTGCTGATAATCGCCTTCCGCCAGTTTCAGCAGCGCCTGCTCGGTCTGTTTACGCGCGCGGCGACGCTTACGGCCGACAAACCAACCGCGAGTGTGTGCGCCTGTGCGGAAAATCCGTCGCAGTAACCATTCGATAGCAAACAGCACCACCATCGCCAGAATCAAAATGATTGCCAGTCCCGTGACGCTGGTTTCGATATTGTAGTTATCCGTTTGGATCAGCACGTAACCCTGGTGTCCGGCAATCATTGGGCCGACGACGATGCCTGCAATCAGCAACACAAAGAGCAATAACACTTTTAGCATGGTTATTCTCCTTGCGGCGCGGCTGCCGGTGTATCAGCTTGCGGTGCAGGTGCAGCCTCCGCTACTGGTGTTACTGGTTGCGCCAGCAGATTGCGCACGCGAGTCTGCATCAGTTCTTCCAGCATTGCCTGGCTTTGCAGGGTTTCCGGGAGATCCATCGAGATATTTTGCTGACTTAACTGATCCACCTCGTCGAGGAACGCTTTGGTGGTGGCATCGTCAGTATCGTAGTAAGCACGTACCCAGGTGGAGACGTTCTCCAGCGCCTGGCGGTAAGTCTCTTGCTGATGACGTGGCACAGCTTGTGCAGCGACCAGCAGGCGAGAGCGAATATTTTCGCGCAGATAGATATCCTGATTCGGCGCTAACAGCGGTACGGCGGTGTCATCACGACGGCGAATCGTAATGAAGTTGTCCATAAAGTTCTGCCAGCTTTTTTGCAGATTGATGCGCCATTCGCTGATGGAGCTGGAAAGCTCTTCACCATCGGAATCCATCGGCGAACCGTCACTGTCATTATCGGCCAGACGCAGGTTATCAACCTGATTAGAAAGTTGATTCAGCTTGAGGATGATGCCGTCATAATCTACCTGCGAGACCGCAGAAAGGCTGGCGATATCATCGGTAATTGCCCGGCGAACGGTAATCAGACTCGGGTCATTCATATCCGCCAGGCTGGCGTCTGCGCTTTTCAGCAATGCCGCAGCGGTAGTGACGTCCTGATCGCTCCACAGCTTACGTCCGGCGAGCTTCACCAGGAAATCAGCCTGCGCCAGCAGCCAGGTTTTGGCGTCACTACCTGAAATAGTGGCGACCTTTTGTTGAACTTCATCCAGCTTTTTGGCCAGCGTTTCTTGCTGACGATTTGCCTGCTCTAACTGCGTAGCCTGTTGTTTTATGATGCTTTCCAGCTCGGCTTTTTGGCTCTCCTGGGCTTTTTGCAGAGCCGCGAGTTGGTTAGCCAGAACATCGCTGGTGGCCGTCTGACTGACGGCCTGTTGTTTACCCCAGCCATACAAACCGACACCTGCAGCCAGAGCAATAGCGATAGCCACCGCACTTAAAATTAGAGCAGTACTGTTATTACTCTTTTTTTCTACTGTGACAGATTGTGGCGTGGTGTCCACGACCTCCCTGGTCTCTTCAACCACGGCGGAGGTTTTTTCTTGTTCCGTCATTATGGCTTCCTGTTATGAGAGTTATTGTAATGCCCGTAAAAGCGCATCGTTGTCTGCGTTATCGGCGACCTTAATATCTTGCCAGCCCAGTTCCCGGGCGAGTTTCGCCAGACGCTCGCTGACAACCAGTAGTCGACAGCGTAGTAACCAGTGCTCACGATACCATCGTGGAATCAGCGACCAGAGCTGTTGCAGCATTTCACCGCTGGTAACAACGACAGTTGTCACTTCGCGAGACTGCCAGCGCATCGCTTCTTCTGCACCATCGTAATGAATGGCGCATCGTTGATAACATTCGCAAAAAATGACTTCAGCACCGCGTGCCATCAGGGTATCCCCGATCAGCTCACGACCGCCGTTGCCACGTAAAATTAACGCACGTTTGCCTGCAATATTTTGTAATTCAGGTAATTGTAGCAAGACTTCGCTGATTTCCCGATCCTGCGGATAACGAACTTCGTGTCCGCTCACGGTATGCAGCGCCAGTGCGGTAGTGCGACCAATGGCGAAATAAGCGGGTAGGGCGGGCCACTTGAGACCTTGCTGATGCAGCTGTGACTGTGCAAAAGCAACGGCATGTTGCGAAAGGGCAAATACCAGATCGCCTTCGCTCAGTGCTGCCAACTGGTCGGCAAGTTGTGGCAGTTGCCGACCCGGAGAAAACTCAATCAGCGGAAAATGCCAGGCCACCAGTCCCAGTGCGCGCAGACGGCTCACTAACTCTTCTCCTGCGGGAGATGGGCGGGTGACCAGGATACTCATGCTGGCGCATCTCCGCTGTAGACTTCGGCGAGGATCTCGCGCGCGCCGTTATTCAGCAGCTCTTCCGCCAGCGAAATGCCCATTTGCTCGGCATCCTGCGGCGAACCACGGCGCTCACCGCGAATAATCTGCGAACCGTCCGGTGCGCCAACCAGCGCACGCAGCCAGATTTCGCCATTGATAAGTTCGGCATAGCTACCAATCGGCACCTGACAACCGCCTTCGAGGCGGGTATTCATGGCGCGTTCGGCGGTGACGCGTAGCGCAGTTTCGTGGTGATTCAGCGCGGCGAGTACCTCGCGGGTGCGCGAATCATCAAGGCGGCATTCAATGCCTACAGCACCTTGTCCTACTGCCGGAAGAGAAATTTCAGGCGGCAGCGCAGCACGAATGCGAGACTCCAGTCCTAAACGTTTTAAGCCAGCTACGGCAAGAATAATGGCATCGTATTCGCCATTATCCAGTTTACTCAGACGAGTACCGACATTGCCGCGCAGAGAACGGATAATGAGATCCGGACGGCGTTCAGCCAGTTGGCACTGGCGGCGTAAGCTGGAAGTTCCGACGATGCTGCCTGCGGGTAACGCATCCAGACTGTCATAGTTATTGGAAACAAAGGCATCGCGAGGATCTTCGCGCTCGCAAATGGTGACCAGCCCCAGTCCTTGCGGAAATTCAACCGGCACATCTTTCATTGAATGCACGGCGATATCGGCACGGTTTTCCAGGAGCGCGACCTCCAGCTCTTTCACAAATAAGCCTTTTCCGCCAACCTTCGCCAGCGGCGTATCAAGAATCACATCGCCGCGCGTTACCATCGGCACCAGTTCAACCACCAGCCCTGGATGGCTCGCCATCAATTTGTCTTTGACATAATGTGCCTGCCAGAGTGCAAGTGGGCTTTGGCGTGTGGCAATTCTTAAAACATTGTCTAACATGCTTGTTACCGTCATTATCATCCATGGTCCATCCTAACATCCTTGCCGGAGCGATGTCAGTGTTGTGGTGAAACGTCGATGCCTGTGCAAAACGTAAAATGTAGCCAGGCGCTGGTTCCTGACAGGCGCTTCAAGCCGTCGTAATACGGAATTTACAGAGAATAAACGGTGCTACACTTGTATGTAGCGCATCTTTCTTTACGGTCAACCGGCAAGGTGTTAAATTGATCACGTTTTAGACCATTTTTTCGTCGTGAAACTAAAAAAACCAGGCGCGGAAAGTGGTACGGTTACCTTTGACATACGAAATATCCCGAATGCCGCGTGTTTCCGTTGATGTTGGCGGAATCACAGATATGACGGGTAGCAAATCAGGCGATACGTCTTGTACCTCTATATTGAGACTCTGAAACAGAGACTGGATGCCATAAATCAATTGCGCGTGGATCGCGCGCTTGCTGCTATGGGGCCTGCATTCCAACAGGTCTACAGTCTGCTGCCGACATTGTTGCACTATCACCATCCGCTAATGCCGGGTTACCTTGATGGTAATGTTCCCAGAGGCATTTGCCTTTACACGCCTGATGAAACCCAACGCCACTACCTGAACGAACTGGAACTGTATCGTGGAATGTCAGTACAGGATCCGCCAAAAGGCGAGCTTCCGATTACTGGCGTATACACCATGGGCAGCACCTCGTCTATAGGGCAAAGCTGTTCCTCCGACCTGGATATCTGGGTCTGCCATCAATCCTGGCTCGATAGCGAAGAGCGCCAGTTACTACAACGTAAATGCAGCCTGCTGGAAAGTTGGGCCGCCTCGCTGGGCGTGGAAGTCAGCTTCTTCCTGATTGATGAAAACCGTTTCCGCCATAATGAAAGTGGTAGTCTGGGGGGCGAAGATTGTGGCTCTACCCAGCATATACTGCTGCTTGACGAATTTTATCGTACCGCCGTGCGTCTCGCTGGTAAGCGTATTCTGTGGAATATGGTGCCGTGCGACGAAGAGGAGCATTACGATGACTACGTAATGACGCTCTACGCGCAGGGCGTGCTCACGCCTAATGAATGGCTGGATCTCGGTGGCTTAAGCTCGCTTTCCGCTGAAGAGTACTTTGGCGCCAGCCTTTGGCAACTCTACAAAAGCATCGATTCTCCATACAAAGCGGTGCTGAAAACACTGCTGCTGGAAGCTTATTCCTGGGAATATCCAGACCCACGCCTGCTGGCGAAAGATATCAAACAGCGTTTGCACGATGGCGAGATAGTGTCATTTGGTCTCGATCCTTACTGCATGATGCTGGAGCGCGTTACTGAATATCTGACGGCAATTGAAGATTTCACCCGTCTGGATTTAGTGCGTCGCTGCTTCTATTTAAAAGTGTGCGAAAAACTCAGCCGCGAACGCGCTTGCGTAGGCTGGCGTCGTGAAGTATTAAGCCAACTGGTAAAAGAGTGGGGATGGGACGAAGCCCGTCTGGCGATGCTTGATAATCGCGCCAACTGGAAGATTGATCAGGTGCGTGAAGCGCACAACGAGTTGCTTGATGCGATGATGCAGAGCTACCGTAATCTGATCCGCTTTGCCCGTCGCAATAACCTTAGCGTTTCCGCCAGCCCGCAGGATATCGGCGTGCTGACGCGTAAACTGTACGCTGCGTTTGAAGCATTACCGGGGAAAGTGACGCTGGTAAACCCGCAGATTTCACCGGATCTTTCCGAGCCAAACCTGACCTTTATTTATGTGCCGCCGGGTCGTGCCAACCGTTCAGGTTGGTATCTGTATAACCGTGCGCCGACAATCGAGTCGATCATCAGTCATCAGCCGCTGGAATATAACCGCTATCTGAATAAGCTGGTGGCCTGGGCGTGGTTTAATGGCTTGCTGACATCACGGACGCATCTGTTTATTAAAGGCAACGGCATTGTCGATCTGCCTAAGTTGCAGGAGATGGTGGCTGATGTGTCGCACCATTTCCCGTTGCGTTTACCTGCGCCGACGCCGAAGGCGCTCTACAGCCCCTGTGAGATCCGCCATCTGGCGATTATCGTCAACCTGGAATATGACCCGACGACAGCGTTTCGTAACCAGGTAGTACATTTCGATTTCCGTAAGCTGGATGTCTTCAGCTTTGGCGAAGAGCAAAAATGCCTGGTGGGTAGTGTTGACCTGTTGTATCGCAATTCATGGAACGAAGTGCGCACGCTACATTTCAACGGCGAGCAGTCGATGATTGAAGCCCTGAAAACCATCCTTGGCAAAATGCATCAGGACGCCGCGCCGCCGGATAGCGTAGAAGTCTTCTGCTACAGTCAGCATCTGCGCGGATTAATCCGTACTCGCGTGCAACAACTGGTTTCTGAGTGTATCGAACTGCGTCTTTCCAGCACTCGCCAGGAAACCGGGCGCTTCAAGGCGCTGCGTGTTTCTGGTCAAACCTGGGGCTTGTTCTTCGAACGCCTGAATGTGTCTGTGCAGAAACTGGAAAATGCTATTGAGTTTTATGGTGCTATTTCGCATAACAAACTGCATGGTTTGTCAGTGCAGGTTGAGACCAATCACGTCAAATTACCGGCAGTAGTGGATGGCTTTGCCAGCGAAGGGATAATCCAGTTCTTCTTCGAAGAAACGCATGATGAGAACGGTTTTAATATCTACATTCTCGATGAAAGCAATCGGGTTGAGGTGTATCACCACTGCGAAGGTAGCAAAGAGGAGCTGGTGCGTGACGTCAGCCGCTTCTACTCGTCATCGCACGACCGTTTCACTTACGGCTCCAGTTTCATCAACTTCAACCTGCCGCAGTTCTATCAGATTGTGAAGGTCGATGGTCGCGAACAGGTCATTCCGTTCCGTACCAAATCTATCGGCAACATGCCGCCAGCCAATCAGGATAATGACACGCCGCTGTTACAGCAGTATTTTTCGTGATGAGTATGCCGGAAAGCGAGGCTTATCCGGCATGAAATCTTAACGGAAGCTCACCGTCTCTCCCGCCTGCTGCGTCGCCGCCTGTTCCAGCAAATCCCAGAAGGTTTCGCCGCTGCGATCGCAAATCCACTCGTCGCCTTTCAGATCAAAGTGGTAGCCGCCCTGTTTGGTTGCCAGCCATACTTGGTGCAGTGGTTCCTGGCGGTTGATAATAATTTTGCTGCCATTTTCAAAGGTAATGGTCAGTACGCCGCCGTTGATTTCGCAGTCGATATCGCTGTCGCCATCCCAATCGTCCAGGTGTTCTTCAATGGTTAGCCACAGTTGGTCAGCCAGGCGATGAAATTCACTGTCGTTCATTGTTGTATCCTGTTTTTAGGTGATGGCGGCAGTATAGCGGCATGGGGTCAGGGCTTCAAAGTTTGCCCGTCTGCTGCATTCCGGCATGATTCCTCCGTCACCGGAATAATAATGTCTCTGTTTTGAATCTCACGCACATCTTCCTCTCTGAAGTGTGTTTTCGCCGGGCAGGGGAATGACGTAACCCTTACCTCTGTATCGATCCAGGTATAAACATTGCGATAGTACATAAAGCCATCCTGGCGCGAGGTGTCGATCACGAAACTACCAGCAAAACATAAATCCTCTCTTGTAAGCGTTATACTCGCAGCAATTCCTCACTTTTCAGACTTCATAAAGAGTCGCTAAACGCTTGCTTTTACGTCTTCTCCTGCGATGATAGAAAGCAGAAAGCGATGAACTTTACAGGCAATCCATAATGAAAAACGTGTTTAAAGCACTCACTGTATTACTTACTCTTTTCAGCCTGACGGGCTGCGGTCTGAAAGGTCCGCTCTATTTCCCGCCCGCAGATAAAAACGCGCCACCGCCGACCAAACCGGTAGATACGCAAACACAATCCACGTTGCCGGATAAAAACGACCGCGCCACTGGCGATGGCCCATCTCAGGTGAATTACTAAAAGTCAGTTTCTGTACCCGCGTGAATGGAGTAGATAATGCAGTTCTCGAAAATGCATGGCCTTGGCAACGATTTTATGGTCGTCGACGCGGTAACGCAGAATGTCTTTTTTTCACCGGATCTGATTCGTCGCCTGGCGGATCGGCACCTGGGTGTGGGTTTTGACCAGCTACTGGTGGTTGAGCCGCCGTACGATCCAGAACTGGATTTCCACTATCGCATTTTCAATGCTGACGGTAGTGAAGTGGCGCAGTGTGGCAACGGTGCACGCTGCTTTGCCCGCTTTGTACGCCTGAAAGGGCTGACCAATAAGCGCGATATTCGCGTCAGCACCGCCAATGGTCGGATGGTACTGACCGTCACTGATGACGATCTGGTACGGGTAAATATGGGGGAACCAAATTTCGAACCTTCCGCCGTGCCATTTCGCGCCAACAAAGCGGAAAAGACCTATATCATGCGCGCCGCCGAGCAGACAATCTTATGCGGCGTGGTGTCGATGGGAAATCCGCACTGCGTGATTCAGGTCGATGATGTCGATACTGCGGCGGTAGAAACACTGGGGCCAGTTCTGGAAAGCCACGAACGTTTCCCGGAGCGCGCCAACATTGGTTTCATGCAAGTGGTTAAGCGCGAGCATATTCGTTTACGCGTTTATGAGCGTGGGGCAGGTGAAACCCAAGCCTGCGGCAGCGGCGCGTGTGCGGCGGTAGCGGTAGGGATTCAGAAAGGTTTGCTGGCCGAAGAAGTTCGTGTGGAACTCCCTGGTGGTCGCCTTGATATTGCCTGGAAAGGTCCGGGTCATCCGTTATATATGACGGGTCCGGCAGTACATGTTTACGACGGATTTATTCATCTATGAAGCAACCAGGGGAAGAACTACAGGAAACACTCACGGAGCTTGATGACCGGGCGGTTGTCGATTACCTGATTAAAAATCCTGAGTTTTTTATCCGCAATGCGCACGCAGTAGAGGCAATTCGAGTGCCGCATCCGGTACGTGGCACCGTTTCGCTCGTCGAATGGCATATGGCTCGCGCGCGTAACCATATTCATGTTCTGGAAGAGAACATGGCGCTGTTGATGGAACAGGCTATCGCCAACGAAGGCCTGTTTTATCGCTTACTCTATTTGCAGCGCACTCTTACTGCCGCCAGCAGTCTCGACGACATGCTAATGCGCTTTCATCGGTGGGCACGCGATCTTGGCCTGGCGGGTGCGAGTCTGCGCCTGTTCCCGGATCGTTGGCGTTTAGGCGCGCCGTCGAACCATACCCATCTGGCATTAAGCCGTCAGGCTTTCGAACCTCTGCGTATTCAGCGTCTGGGGCAGGAACCGCATTATCTGGGGCCGCTTAACGGGCCTGAATTGCTGGTGGTGCTGCCGGAAGCGAAAGCGGTGGGATCGGTGGCGATGTCGATGCTGGGAAGTGATGCTGATCTTGGTGTGGTGCTGTTCACCAGCCGTGATGCCAGTCACTATCAACAAGGGCAGGGAACGCAGTTACTCCATGAAATTGCGCTGATGATGCCGGAGCTTCTGGAGCGTTGGATTGAACGCGTATGACCGATTTACATACCGATGTGGAACGCTACCTACGTTATTTGAGCGTGGAGCGTCAACTTAGCCCGATTACCCTGGTTAACTACCAGCGCCAGCTTGAGGCGATCATCAATTTTGCCAGCGAAAACGGCCTGCAAAGCTGGCAACAATGTGATGTGACGATGGTGCGTAATTTTGCTGTACGCAGTCGCCGTAAAGGGCTGGGAGCGGCAAGCCTCGCGTTACGGCTTTCTGCGCTACGTAGCTTTTTTGACTGGCTGGTTAGCCAGAACGAACTCAAAGCTAACCCGGCAAAAGGTGTTTCGGCACCGAAAGCGCCGCGTCATCTGCCGAAAAATATCGATGTCGATGATATGAATCGGCTGCTGGATATTGATATTAACGATCCCCTCGCTGTACGCGACCGGGCAATGCTGGAAGTGATGTACGGCGCGGGGCTGCGTCTTTCCGAACTGGTGGGGCTGGATATCAAACATCTCGACCTGGAGTCCGGCGAAGTGTGGGTGATGGGAAAAGGCAGCAAAGAGCGCCGCCTGCCGATTGGTCGTAACGCCGTGGCGTGGATTGAGCACTGGCTTGATTTACGCGACCTGTTTGGCAGTGAAGACGACGCACTTTTCCTGTCGAAACTGGGCAAACGCATCTCTGCGCGTAACGTACAAAAACGCTTTGCCGAATGGGGCATCAAACAGGGGCTGAATAATCACGTTCACCCGCATAAATTACGTCACTCGTTCGCTACGCATATGCTGGAGTCGAGCGGCGATCTTCGTGGTGTGCAGGAGCTGCTGGGTCATGCCAACCTCTCCACCACGCAAATCTATACTCATCTTGATTTTCAACACCTTGCCTCGGTGTACGATGCGGCGCATCCACGCGCCAAACGGGGGAAATAATGCGTTTTTACCGGCCTTTGGGGCGCATCTCGGCGCTCACCTTTGACCTGGATGATACCCTTTACGATAACCGTCCGGTGATTTTGCGCACCGAGCGAGAGGCGCTTACCTTTGTACAAAATTATCATCCGGCGCTGCGCAGCTTCCAGAATGAAGATCTGCAACGCCTGCGCCAGGCGGTACGGGAAGCGGAACCCGAGATTTATCACGACGTGACGCGCTGGCGTTTTCGCTCGATTGAACAAGCGATGCTCGATGCCGGGCTGAGTGCCGAAGAGGCCAGTGCAGGCGCACATGCTGCGATGATCAACTTTGCCAAATGGCGCAGTCGGATCGATGTTCCGCAGCAAACCCACGACACCTTAAAACAGCTGGCGAAGAAATGGCCGCTGGTGGCGATCACCAACGGTAACGCACAGCCGGAACTGTTTGGTTTGGGCGACTACTTTGAGTTTGTGCTGCGCGCTGGCCCACACGGACGCTCGAAGCCGTTCAGCGATATGTACTTTCTGGCGGCAGAAAAACTCAATGTGCCGATCGGCGAGATCTTACATGTAGGTGACGATCTTACCACCGACGTGGGTGGGGCGATCCGCAGCGGAATGCAGGCCTGTTGGATCAGACCGGAAAATGGCGATCTGATGCAAACCAGGGACAGCCGTTTACTGCCGCATCTGGAAATTTCCCGGTTGGCATCTCTGACCTCGCTGATATAATCAGCAAATCTGTATATATACCCAGCTTTTTGGCGGAGGGCGTTGCGCTTCTCCGCCCAACCTATTTTTACGCGGCGGTGCCAATGGACGTTTCTTACCTGCTCGAAAGCCTTAATGACAAACAGCGCGAAGCGGTGGCCGCGCCACGCAGCAATCTTCTGGTGCTGGCGGGCGCGGGCAGTGGTAAGACGCGTGTACTGGTGCATCGTATCGCCTGGCTGATGAGCGTGGAAAACTGCTCACCGTATTCGATTATGGCGGTGACGTTTACCAACAAAGCGGCGGCGGAGATGCGCCATCGTATCGGGCAACTGATGGGCACCAGTCAGGGCGGCATGTGGGTCGGCACCTTCCACGGGCTGGCGCACCGCCTGCTGCGTGCGCACCATATGGACGCCAACCTGCCGCAGGATTTCCAGATCCTCGATAGCGAAGACCAACTGCGCCTGCTTAAACGTCTGATCAAGGCGATGAATCTCGACGAGAAGCAGTGGCCGCCACGTCAGGCAATGTGGTACATCAACAGCCAGAAAGATGAAGGACTGCGTCCGCATCATATTCAAAGCTACGGTAATCCGGTGGAGCAAACCTGGCAGAAGGTGTATCAGGCGTATCAGGAAGCGTGTGATCGCGCGGGTCTGGTGGACTTCGCGGAACTGCTGCTACGTGCACATGAGCTGTGGCTTAACAAGCCACATATCCTTCAGCACTATCGCGAACGTTTCACCAACATTCTGGTGGACGAATTCCAGGATACCAACAACATTCAGTATGCGTGGATCCGCCTGCTGGCGGGCGATACCGGCAAAGTAATGATTGTTGGTGATGACGACCAGTCAATCTATGGCTGGCGTGGGGCGCAGGTCGAGAATATTCAGCGTTTCCTCAATGATTTCCCCGGTGCCGAAACTATTCGTCTGGAGCAAAACTACCGCTCTACCAGCAATATTCTGAGCGCCGCCAACGCCCTGATTGAAAACAACAATGGGCGTCTGGGTAAAAAACTGTGGACCGATGGTGCGGACGGTGAGCCGATTTCCCTCTATTGCGCCTTTAACGAACTCGATGAAGCGCGTTTCGTGGTTAACCGCATCAAAACCTGGCAGGACAACGGCGGGGCGCTCGCTGAGTGCGCTATCCTCTACCGTAGCAACGCCCAGTCGCGTGTACTGGAAGAAGCTTTATTGCAGGCCAGTATGCCGTATCGCATTTACGGCGGGATGCGCTTCTTCGAACGTCAGGAAATCAAAGATGCGCTCTCGTATCTACGCCTGATTGCCAACCGCAACGATGATGCGGCATTTGAGCGCGTGGTCAATACGCCAACGCGGGGTATTGGTGACCGGACGCTGGACGTAGTGCGCCAGACATCGCGCGATCGCCAGTTAACTCTCTGGCAGGCGTGTCGTGAACTGTTGCAGGAAAAAGCTCTCGCTGGTCGTGCTGCCAGCGCCTTGCAGCGGTTTATGGAACTGATCGACGCCTTAGCGCAAGAAACTGCCGATATGCCGCTGCATGTACAGACTGACCGGGTAATTAAAGACTCCGGCCTGCGCACCATGTACGAGCAGGAGAAAGGCGAAAAAGGCCAGACGCGTATCGAAAACTTAGAGGAACTGGTGACGGCAACGCGCCAGTTCAGCTACAACGAAGAAGACGAAGATTTAATGCCGCTACAGGCGTTCCTCTCTCACGCGGCGCTCGAAGCAGGTGAAGGGCAGGCGGATACCTGGCAGGACGCGGTACAGTTGATGACGCTTCACTCGGCGAAAGGTCTGGAGTTTCCGCAGGTGTTTATTGTCGGTATGGAAGAGGGCATGTTCCCAAGTCAGATGTCGCTGGATGAAGGCGGGCGTCTGGAAGAAGAACGCCGTCTGGCCTACGTTGGTGTAACCCGCGCGATGCAGAAACTGACGCTGACTTACGCGGAAACCCGCCGCCTGTACGGCAAAGAAGTTTACCATCGCCCATCGCGCTTTATCGGTGAGCTGCCGGAAGAGTGTGTGGAAGAGGTACGCTTGCGCGCTACGGTAAGCCGTCCGGTCAGCCATCAGCGTATGGGTACGCCGATGGTCGAGAACGACAGCGGCTACAAACTCGGCCAGCGCGTGCGCCACGCTAAGTTTGGTGAAGGCACTATCGTCAATATGGAAGGCAGCGGCGAACATAGCCGTTTGCAGGTGGCGTTCCAGGGCCAGGGAATCAAATGGCTGGTGGCGGCTTACGCCCGGCTGGAGACGGTGTAACGTTGCCGGATGCGGTGCTGTGCACCTTATCCGGCCTACAAAATCATGCAGATTCAATAAATTGCGGCCGGATAAGGCGTTTACGCCGCATCCGGCATCAGCACCATATTCAGTATCTGACACAAAACTATCATTCTAACTTTTCCGCTCGACGGAAATCATGGTAACAAAAGGATAGCGTTGCCACGGGAGTGCTCCGCCTTTCATATACATATGCGAGATCGTGCCATCAAGATAAAGCAGCTGCTCGACGTCCAGTTTTGCTTTGGCATAGCAGGCAAAATCATAAAAATTTGTCGCCTGCTGGCTCAACAAAAACACAGCGTTCCCTTGTTTATTTATCCCTACACCGTTACGAATTTTACGCGAGGCAACATTCGGGTGAATGCGCGGATTAATTACGCCGTTTTCTAACAACATTGGCCCTGACTGCACTGCGAACTGAATCTCTTTACTGGCTTTAAATGCCTGCAGCGGAACGATAGCGGCTTTATCTCCCGCGACATAAAACACGCCGCCAGGACGGATAAAGAAGTTCCCTTCCCCTGAGGCGAGATTTAGCGCCACCTTCTGCTGACCGTTTTCGATGTACAAACCGAGCGGCGCATAGCTTTCATCATAGATGCCGCCGTTCATCACCATCTGAATTTGCCCTTGGCTATTAATATCCGCCAGCAGCGCATGTAACGTTCCCCACGCTTCGCCATTGGCTTTTTGCCAGTACATTTTCACCCGCTCTGTCTGAGGGTTAACGGTATACGCCTGTACTGTCAGCGACGGATCTGAGAGCGCGCAGTCATCAGCAGCAACAGCAAACAAGGGGAGTAAGACGAGGGCGAGAAAAATCCGTTTGAGATTCAAGGTGATCATTCCTTTACCAATGAGTAGCCGATGCGCCATTATAGGTCCTGGCTGTGTGATTTTTTTATCCTGTTAACGACCTTGACGAGTACCAAAAAGCGCGAAGTTCAACTATTGTTCTGTGGTGTTCCGTTGCGTGTTGACGGCAAAATTTTGCTGGCGTAACATGCGCGCACGATCACTCTAAGAGGACATTCGCCTTGGACACACCCAGTAGATACTGGCTCATTATCCTGTCATCCAGGATCAACTCCTAAGGCTATCCCCTTTTGCTGATAGCCTTAGCGGTTGTCAGCGACCTCAATTTTTCCCGTCGCGCTGAGTCAGGCTGTTTAATGGTCTGAAACCCAATTTGTTTCTGTGTGCCCACCGAACTGTCCGATATTTTAAGCATTGGGAGTCCCGGTCATGCTGAGCGCATTTCAACTGGAAAATAACCGACTGACCCGGCTGGAAGTCGAAGAGTCACAACCCCTTGTAGATGCAGTATGGATTGATCTTGTCGAACCGGATGACGACGAGCGACTGCGCGTACAATCTGAACTTGGCCAGAGCCTGGCAACCCGCCCGGAACTGGAAGACATCGAAGCATCGGCGCGTTTCTTTGAAGACGATGATGGCCTGCATATTCACTCCTTCTTCTTCTTTGAAGATGCGGAAGATCACGCCGGTAACTCCACTGTGGCATTTACCATCCGTGATGGTCGCCTGTTTACTCTGCGTGAGCGCGAGCTGCCTGCATTCCGTCTGTATCGTATGCGCGCCCGTAGTCAGTCAATGGTTGACGGTAACGCCTACGAGCTGCTGCTGGATCTGTTCGAAACCAAAATCGAACAGCTGGCGGATGAAATTGAAAACATCTACAGCGATCTGGAGCAGTTGAGCCGGGTAATTATGGAGGGGCATCAGGGCGATGAGTACGACGAGGCGCTCTCCACACTGGCGGAACTGGAAGATATCGGCTGGAAAGTTCGTCTGTGTCTGATGGATACCCAGCGCGCGCTCAACTTCCTGGTACGCAAGGCGCGTTTACCTGGCGGGCAACTGGAGCAGGCGCGTGAAATCCTGCGAGATATCGAATCCCTGCTGCCGCATAACGAATCCCTGTTCCAGAAGGTAAACTTCCTGATGCAGGCGGCGATGGGCTTTATCAACATCGAGCAGAACCGCATCATCAAAATCTTCTCGGTGGTATCCGTCGTGTTCCTGCCGCCAACACTGGTCGCTTCCAGCTACGGGATGAACTTTGAGTTTATGCCAGAACTGAAGTGGAGTTTCGGCTACCCAGGCGCGATTATCTTTATGATTCTCGCGGGTCTGGCACCGTATCTGTACTTTAAGCGGAAGAACTGGTTGTAAAAAACGAGAGCGGTGGCTTAGCCTGGCTAAGCCACCTGTTATTTAGAGGCTCCAGGTATCAATACCCTTTACTTCTTTTTCATAGAACCATTTATTTGTGCTAACAGCAACATAGCCTGCTACAGCGAATCCCAGTACATTAACGCCAATTAATGCACCAATCAATAGTGAGAGAATGCCAAGTAATAGAACTATAATTGCTTTTTTCCATAATCCCAGGACAAATAAATATATCCAGGAGAAGAAAAAAGCAATGAAATTCATTTGAATAGTTAATCGTTGCCTTATTTTTAATGCTTTAAATGCTGTTTTATATTCTGGTGTTGCCCCCCAGAATCCAGGAAAACCATATTGGTCATAAAAATTAAATCGGTATTTCCATTTTTCACTTAATGAACCATCGTTCATATATCCCTTACTCATAAATACTCCGTAACTATTATTTTGATGAATCAGTAGGTGCAAGTATTAGCATACTGAAAGTGGTAAAATAGCAAATTAAGAAAATCATTGAACCATTGCCTGAACAATCAAAATGTTCGGCAATCATGGTGATGATAGAGATGGTATAGACAGCTAATGTGCAAAAAATATACGTTTTTATATACGTGAAACCACTATCACGGAGTCGTTGGCAATTCATATTGATGACGAGATAATGGAGAAGAATGGTAGATATTATAACAAAAAATCCTGATCCGGCCTCGCCAGAAAAAGCAATAAGTAAGACACAAACTAAATTTGTTAAAATAAATGAAAACAAATAACGGCGTCTGGAAATTCTGCCTTTAGATGTAGGTATAAATATACGTAACATTGATTTTACATCCCTGTGTGATTCTCCTGCCAGCATGGCAATATGCCCACTCTCATGCAAGAGCAGGCACATTTTTTCAGAATATATTTATTTTTTATTTGGACGTTCTACGCTGCGTATAAATCGCATCCATCACAAAAATTGCCAGCGCCACCCAAATAAAGGCGAAAGTCACCATCTTATCGGCACCCGGTGTTTCACCATAAAACGTCATGGCCAGCAGGAACATCAGCGTCGGGCCAATGTACTGGAAAAAGCCTAACGTTGAGAGACGCAGGCGCGTGGCGGCGGCGGTAAAACACAACAGCGGTACAGTGGTGACAACACCAGCGGCGATCAGCAGTAAATTCAGCGACATTGGGTTTTTCCCCATATGGCTGGTAGAACTATCAGCAATAGCAAACAGGTAAATCGCCGCCACGGGTAGCAGCCACATGGTTTCGATTAACATGCCTGTTTGAGCTTCAACCGCAATCTTCTTGCGTACCAGGCCGTAGAAGGCAAAACTAAATGCCAGTCCCAGTGCGATGATTGGCAGCGAACCAAAGGTCCAGAGCTGGACCAGCACACCACAAATCGCCAGAATCACTGCCAGCCATTGCATCCGGCGGAATCGCTCGCCGAGGAAAATCATCCCCAGTAATATATTCACCAGTGGATTAATAAAGTATCCAAGACTGGCCTCCAGCATATGGTGATTGTTCACTGCCCAGATAAACAGTAACCAGTTGCCACCAATTAGCACAGCAGAGACTGCCAGCATAAATATTTTCTTCGGCGTCTGAATCAGGGTTTTTAAATAGGACCACTGGCGGCTGATGCTCATCAACACCACCATAAAGAAAAACGACCAGATTACACGATGCGTCAGGATCTCATCAGCAGGTACGTAATAAATCAGTTTGAAGTACGCAGGTGCAATACCCCAAATAAAATAAGCGGCAAGAGCGAGTAATACGCCCTGCCGCGTTTGTTTTGTATCCATTGGAAAACTCATTTTTTGTTGTTAATTACAGTTTACCTGCTCAGATGGCTGACAAAGTGCGCTTTGTTCATGCCTTACCCAACCTACAAAAGAATGCAAATTCAATACATTGCATTTCTCTGGTAGGCCTAATAAGCGTAGCGCATCAGGCAATTTGCGTTTGTCATCAGTTTCAGCAGTTTACCTGCTTTTAGATTTTCAACCTACCATATAGGTGGCGGTAGCACTGGCAATATAAAGCTGTTCTTCATTGTGCAGTTCGACACGGGCGACGGCGACTTTATTACCCGCACGTAACAGGCTACTGGTGGCTGTAAAACGCTCACCCCTGCCTGGACGCAGATAATCGACGCGAAGATCAATGGTGCCCATCCGCGATAGTCGCTGGCGTAGTTCATCTTCATTAATGGTTTCGTGACGCGTTAAAGTGCTGCCTACACATACCAGACCAGCGGCGACATCCAGCGCCGACGCAATCACCCCGCCGTGCAAAATACTTTGCGCCCAGTTACCGACCATCATTGGCTGATTATTAAAAGCCAGCTGCGCAAATTCTTTTTCGTAACGCTCCAGTTCCATCCCCAATGCCCGGTTAAACGGCATGTGATAGACAAACATTTCACCCACTAATTTCAGGGCTTGTTCAGCGGTCAGTACAGCAGACATATCATCCTTACACTTCGTTGGTTAACGAAATGTTGATTTTATGCTTCTTTGTTGTTGGTTTCTACTTTAGGAAGGGATAACTAACGGCAATTGAGTTAAGTATGTAAAATAGCCCGCAGAAAAAATATTCATCTAATCAATAATTCGTTACGGAGAACACGATCGATGCGGACTCTACTGGGCTGCTTGTTGCCAGTGTGTATGCTGCCGATAGTGGCAAATGCACAAGAAGCAACGGTGAAAGATGTGCATGATGCGCCTGCAGTACGTGGCAGCATCATCGCCAATATGTTGCAGGAACATGATAATCCTTTCACCCTTTATCCTTATGACACCAACTACATCATCTATACCCAGACCAGCGATCTGAATAAAGAAGCGATTGCGAGTTACGATTGGGCAGAAAACGCGCGTAAGGATGAAGTGAAGTTCCAGTTAAGTCTGGCGTTTCCGCTTTGGCGTGGGATTTTGGGGGCAAACTCTGTTCTGGGTGCATCTTACACCCAAAAATCCTGGTGGCAGCTTTCTAATAGCGAAGAGTCATCGCCGTTTCGTGAAACTAACTATGAACCGCAACTGTTCCTCGGTTTTGCTACCGATTACCGCTTTGCTGGCTGGACACTGCGCGATGTGGAGCTGGGGTACAATCATGACTCTAACGGGCGTTCCGACCCGACGTCCCGTAGCTGGAACCGTATCTACACCCGCCTGATGGCAGAAAACGGCAACTGGCTGGTGGAAGTCAAACCGTGGTATGTGGTGGGTAATACTGACGATAACCCGGATATCACCAAATATATGGGTTACTACCAGCTTAAAATCGGCTATCACCTCGGTGATGCGGTGTTGAGTGCGAAAGGACAGTACAACTGGAATACCGGTTACGGTGGTGCGGAGTTAGGCTTAAGTTACCCGATCACCAAACATGTGCGTCTTTATACTCAGGTTTACAGCGGTTACGGCGAATCGCTCATCGACTATAACTTTAACCAGACCCGCGTCGGTGTGGGGGTTATGCTAAACGACCTGTTCTAATGCGAGTTGATTGAAAGGCAAACCTGGAATCCAGCATCCAGGATTATCCTGCCAGAGACTAAAAGCATTGCAGTTTCTCGCGCAGGCGCTGAAAATAGCGCCTGTTTTTATTTCAGGCAATCGGGGTGAATGTGGCGCAGGCGGAAGTGTTGAATCTGGAGTCCGGAGCTAAGCAGGTTTTACAAGAAACCTTTGGCTACCAACAGTTTCGCCCCGGCCAGGAAGAAATTATCGACACCGTACTTTCCGGTCGCGATTGCCTCGTCGTCATGCCAACTGGCGGCGGAAAATCCCTGTGCTATCAAATCCCTGCGTTGTTATTGAACGGTCTTACTGTCGTTGTTTCACCACTGATTTCCTTGATGAAAGACCAGGTGGATCAACTGCAAGCCAACGGTGTAGCGGCGGCGTGCCTTAACTCGACGCAAAACCGAGAGCAGCAGCTTGAAGTGATGACAGGCTGCCGCACCGGGCAAATTCGCCTGCTGTATATCGCGCCGGAACGCCTGATGCTGGATAACTTCCTTGAACACCTGGCGCACTGGAATCCTGTCTTATTAGCCGTTGATGAAGCGCATTGTATTTCCCAATGGGGGCACGATTTCCGCCCGGAATATGCTGCGCTCGGTCAGTTACGCCAGCGTTTCCCGACGCTGCCGTTTATGGCGCTAACCGCTACAGCCGATGACACCACCCGCCAGGATATCGTGCGCCTGCTGGGGCTTAACGATCCGCTGATTCAAATCAGTAGTTTTGACCGCCCGAATATTCGCTATATGTTGATGGAGAAGTTCAAACCGCTCGATCAACTGATGCGTTACGTGCAGGAACAACGCGGTAAGTCGGGGATTATTTACTGTAATAGTCGTGCGAAGGTAGAAGATACCGCTGCGCGCCTGCAAAGCAAGGGTATTAGCGCAGCTGCGTATCACGCAGGGCTGGAAAACGATGTCCGCGCCGACGTGCAGGAAAAATTTCAGCGCGATGACCTGCAAATTGTGGTGGCGACCGTGGCGTTCGGTATGGGCATCAACAAACCTAACGTCCGCTTCGTGGTGCATTTTGATATTCCGCGCAATATTGAATCCTACTATCAGGAAACAGGTCGCGCCGGGCGTGATGGCCTACCTGCGGAAGCAATGCTGTTTTACGATCCGGCAGATATGGCGTGGTTGCGCCGCTGTCTGGAAGAGAAGCCGCAGGGGCAGCTACAGGATATCGAGCGCCATAAACTCAATGCGATGGGGGCGTTTGCCGAAGCGCAAACTTGTCGTCGTCTGGTGCTGCTCAACTATTTTGGCGAAGGGCGTCAGGAACCGTGTGGGAACTGCGATATCTGCCTTGATCCGCCGAAACAATACGATGGTTCAAACGATGCGCAGATTGCGCTTTCTACCATTGGTCGTGTGAATCAGCGGTTTGGTATGGGCTATGTGGTGGAAGTGATCCGTGGTGCTAATAATCAGCGTATCCGCGACTATGGTCATGACAAACTGAAAGTCTACGGCATGGGGCGTGATAAAAGTCATGAGCACTGGGTGAGCGTGATCCGCCAACTGATTCACCTCGGTCTGGTGACGCAAAATATCGCCCAGCATTCTGCGCTACAACTGACAGAGGCCGCGCGTCCGGTGCTGCGTGGCGAATCCTCTTTGCAACTCGCCGTGCCGCGTATTGTGGCACTCAAACCGAAAGCGATGCAGAAATCCTTCGGCGGCAATTACGATCGTAAACTGTTCGCCAAATTACGCAAATTGCGTAAATCTATTGCCGATGAAAGCAATGTCCCGCCGTATGTGGTGTTTAACGACGCTACCTTGATTGAGATGGCTGAACAGATGCCGATCACCGCCAGCGAAATGTTGAGTGTAAACGGTGTCGGGATGCGCAAGCTGGAACGCTTTGGTAAACCGTTTATGACGCTGATTCGCGCTCATGTCGACGGCGACGACGAAGAGTAGTCAGCGGCACAAAAAAGTGCCAGGATGAACATTCCGTAAACGTTTTCCCCGCGAGTCAAATGTATGTTGATGTTATTTCTCACCGTTGCCATGGTGCACATCGTGGCGCTTATGAGCCCCGGTCCCGATTTCTTTTTTGTCTCTCAAACTGCCGTTAGCCGTTCGCGTAAAGAAGCGATGATGGGCGTGCTGGGCATAACCTGCGGCGTCATGGTCTGGGCAGGAATCGCGCTGCTTGGCCTACATTTGATTATCGAAAAAATGGCCTGGCTACATACGCTGATTATGGTTGGCGGAGGCCTGTATCTTTGCTGGATGGGTTACCAGATGCTGCGCGGTGCGCTGAAAAAAGAGGCTGTTTCTGCGCCTGCGCCACAAGTCGAGCTGGCGAAAAGCGGGCGCAGTTTCTTGAAAGGCTTACTGACCAATCTCGCGAATCCGAAAGCGATTATCTACTTTGGTTCGGTGTTCTCACTGTTTGTCGGCGATAACGTCGGCACCACCGAACGCTGGGGCATTTTCGCGCTGATTATTGTCGAAACGCTGGCGTGGTTTACCGTTGTTGCCAGCCTGTTTGCGCTACCGCAAATGCGCCGGGGTTATCAACGTCTGGCGAAGTGGATCGACGGTTTTGCCGGAGCGTTATTTGCCGGATTTGGCATTCATTTGATTATTTCGCGTTGATGCCAGACGCATCATCAGAGTAGGTCGGATAAGGCGTTTACGCCGCATCCGACATTATTTTTCACGCATGTCTTGCCGATGCCAACAGCGCCCCCACCAGCATAAACAGCGAGCCGAAAATCTTATTCAGCGCCTTCATCTGCTTCGGCCCTTTAATCCAGAGTGCGATCCGTTGGGCGAGGGTGGCGTAACCGATCATCACAATAATATCGACCACAATAGTGGTGACGCCGAGCACGATATACTGAATCAGTTGCGGTTGCTGCGGCATGATAAATTGCGGAAATAGCGCAGCCAGAAACACAATACTTTTGGGATTAGTAAGATTCACAAACACTGACCGCTGGAACAGGTGGCGGCGCGATTGGGTAGGAGCCAGCGATTTAAGATCAATTGCACCAGCGGCGCGCCACTGCTGGATTCCCAGCCAAATCAGGTAAGCCGCGCCTGCCCACTTCAACACTTCAAAAGCAATAACCGAGCGGGAAAATAGCGTTCCCAAACCCACGCCAACCAGCACAATATGAATCGCCAGTCCGGTCTGAAGCCCTGCAATAGACGCTACCGCGCCGCGATAACCGTGGTTGAGCGAAGTGGTCATGGTGTTGATTGCGCCAGAGCCTGGCGAGAGGCTTAAAATGATCGATGTTAGTAAGTAGGCGAACCACCATTCAAAGGTCATGGGAATCTCCCGGATAGTCTATTTTTGTGCCACAATACGCTACTGTCGCAGCGTTGTGTCAGGCACGCTTAAAAAAACGATTTTACGTGGTTTAAGAGGCAGATTACCCGATGTTTCAGCAGCAAAAAGACTGGGAAACAAGAGAAAAAGCGTTTGCTGCTTTTACGATGGGGCCACTGACCGACTTCTGGCGTCAGCGGGACGAAGCAGAGTTTATCGGCGTGGATGACATTCCGGTGCGTTTTGTCCGCTTTCGCGCTCCGCAACATGATCGGGTAGTCGTCATTTGTCCGGGGCGTATTGAGAGCTATGTAAAGTATGCGGAGCTGGCCTACGACCTGTTCCATCTGGGGTTTGATGTGTTAATCATCGACCATCGCGGTCAGGGGCGTTCCGGTCGACTGTTAGCCGATCCGCATCTCGGGCATGTTAATCGCTTTAATGATTATGTTGATGATCTGGCGGCGTTCTGGCAACAAGAGGTCCAGCCAGGTCCGTGGCGTAAACGCTATATACTGGCGCACTCGATGGGCGGTGCAATCTCCACGCTGTTTCTGCAACGTCACCCCGGCGTATGCGATGCCATTGCGCTAACTGCGCCAATGTTTGGGATTGTGATTCGTATGCCATCATTTATGGCGCGGCAGATCCTTAACTGGGCAGAAGCGCACCCACGTTTTCGTGATGGCTATGCGATTGGCACCGGGCGCTGGCGCGCGCTGCCGTTTACCATCAATGTTCTGACCCACAGCAGACAGCGATATCGACGTAATTTGCGTTTCTATGCTGATGACCCAACGATTCGCGTCGGTGGGCCGACCTACCATTGGGTACGCGAAAGTATTCTGGCTGGCGAACAGGTGTTAGCCGGTGCGGGTGATGACGCCACGCCAACGCTTCTCTTGCAGGCTGAAGAGGAACGCGTGGTAGATAACCGTATGCACGACCGTTTTTGTGAACTCCGCGCCGCAGCGGGCCATCCTGTAGAAGGGGGGCGGCCGCTGGTAATTAAAGGTGCGTACCATGAGATCCTTTTTGAAAAGGACGCAATGCGCTCAGTCGCGCTCCACGCCATCGTTGAATTTTTCAACCGGCATAACTCACCCAGCGGAAATCGCTCTATAGAGGTTTAAATTTCTTATGTATCAGGTTGTTGCGTCTGATTTAGATGGTACGTTACTTTCTCCCGACCATACATTATCCCCTTACGCCAAAGAAACCCTGAAACTGCTCACCGCGCGTGGCATCAACTTTGTGTTTGCGACGGGTCGCCACCACGTCGACGTGGGGCAAATTCGCGATAATCTGGAGATTAAGTCTTACATGATTACCTCCAATGGCGCGCGCGTGCACGATCTGGATGGTAATCTGATTTTCGCGCATAACCTGGATCATGACATTGCCAGCGACCTGTTTGGTGTAGTCAACGACAACCCGGACATCATTACTAACGTTTATCGTGATGATGAATGGTTTATGAATCGCCATCGTCCGGAAGAGATGCGCTTTTTTAAAGAAGCGGTGTTCAAATATGCGCTGTATGAGCCAGGATTGCTGGAGCCGGAAGGCGTCAGCAAAGTGTTCTTCACCAGTGAGTCTCATGAAACACTGTTGCCGCTGGAGCAGGCTATCAACGCTCGCTGGGGCGATCGCGTCAACGTCAGTTTCTCTACCTTAACTTGTCTTGAAGTGATGGCGGGTGGCGTTTCGAAAGGCCATGCGCTGGAAGCGGTAGCGAAGAAGCTGGGCTACAGCCTGCAAGATTGCATTGCCTTTGGCGATGGAATGAACGACGCCGAAATGCTGTCGATGGCGGGGAAAGGCTGCATTATGGGCAGCGCGCACCAGCGCCTGAAAGATCTGCATCCGGAACTGGAAGTGATTGGAACTAACGCCGACGACGCGGTGCCGCATTATCTGCGTAAGCTCTATTTATCGTAATCGTTCTTTATTTGGTCAGTTGTCAACCTGATACTTCGCTACAATGGATACTCGTTAATCAAAGAGTTTTCCATTGTGGCGCTACTTATCATCACCACGATTCTGTGGGCCTTCTCCTTTAGCTTTTATGGCGAGTACCTTGCGGGGCACGTCGACAGCTATTTTTCGGTGCTGGTACGCGTTGGGCTGGCGGCGCTCGTTTTCCTGCCGTTCCTGCGTACCCGTGGCAATAGCCTGAAAACCATTGGCCTGTATATGCTGGTGGGCGCGATGCAGCTTGGCATTATGTATATGCTGAGTTTCCGTGCCTATCTCTACCTGACAGTCTCTGAACTGCTGTTATTTACCGTCCTGACGCCGCTCTACATCACGCTGATTTATGACATCATGAGCAAGCGCCGTCTGCGCTGGGGCTACGCTTTTAGCGCCTTGCTGGCAGTGATTGGTGCCGGAATTATTCGCTACGATCAGGTCACCGATCACTTCTGGACCGGCTTGCTGCTGGTGCAACTCTCCAATATCACTTTTGCCATCGGCATGGTGGGTTACAAACGCCTGATGGAAACTCGCCCGATGCCGCAGCATAACGCCTTTGCGTGGTTCTATCTTGGCGCGTTCCTGGTGGCGGCGATTGCATGGTTCTTGCTGGGCAATACGCAGAAAATGCCGCAAACCACGCTGCAATGGGGCATTCTGGTGTTTCTTGGCGTGGTGGCTTCCGGGATTGGTTATTTTATGTGGAACTACGGCGCGACTCAGGTGGACGCCGGAACGCTGGGCATTATGAACAATATGCACGTTCCGGCAGGATTACTGGTTAACCTGGCTATCTGGCACCAACAGCCGCACTGGCCAACATTTATTACAGGCGCGCTGGTGATCCTGTCCTCACTGTGGGTGCATCGGAAGTGGGTCGCTCCGCGCTCTTTACAAACGGCAGATGATCGCAGGCGTGATTGCGCGCCGAGCGAATAAACGCTTCTGTCACTGGCTGACGCTGCTCGCCGTCGCGCACGGCGGCGTACAGTCGGCTCCATAATCCCTCGCCCAGGGTTTTGGTCACAACCAGACCCTGGCGCTCAAAACTCTCCACGACCCAATGTGGTAGAGCGGCAATACCCATCCGCGCGGCAACCATCTGAATCAACAATAAAGTGTTATCGACGCTTTTCAGCGACGGGCTAACGCCTGCGGGCTGCAGAAAATGCCGCCAGACGTCCAGTCGGCTACGCTGTACCGGATAAATCAGCAGCGTTTCGCTGGCGAGATCTTCCGGCGTGATTCGTGTTTTCGCGGCCAGTGGATGGTCAGGTGCTAACACCAGGCGTACTTCATAATCGAACATCGGCGAATAATGCAGGCCACTGCGCGGCAGAATATCGGAGGTCATCACCAGATCCAGCTCGCCCTGCTGCAACGCGGGCTGCGGGTCAAACGTCACGCCCGATTTAAAATCCATCTCTACCTGCGGCCAGTTCTTATGGAAATTTTCTAACGCGGGCGTCAGCCACTGAATACAGCTATGGCACTCAATGGCAATGCGCAGGCGCGTCTGCTGCGGTTCATTGCAGGCTTGCAGTGCCTGGCTGATTTGCGGCAGCACCTGGTTTGCCAGTTGCAACAGGATTTCTCCCTGCGGCGTAAAACGTAGCGGCTGGCTTTTACGCACAAATAGCCGGAAGCCAAGGCGTTGTTCCAGATCGCTAAACTGGTGAGACAGGGCGGATTGCGTCTGATGCAACGTCGCCGCAGCGGCTGCGAGCGAGCCGCAATTCCGCAACGCTTGTAGCGTTTTCAGGTGTTTTACTTCGATCATGAAAGTCCTTCACTTCGGCATGAATAATTTGCGCTTGAGGAATATACAGTAACCGCCAATTATGGATGTGTAAACATCTGGACGGCTAAATACTAAAAATTCCATAAGGGGCATATAATGACAATTCTTAATCACACCCTCGGTTTCCCTCGCGTTGGCCTGCGTCGCGAGCTGAAAAAAGCGCAAGAAAGTTATTGGGCGGGGAACTCCACGCGTGAAGAATTACTGGCAGTAGGGCGTGAATTGCGTGCTCGTCACTGGGATCAGCAAAAGCAGGCGGGTATTGACCTGCTGCCGGTAGGTGACTTTGCCTGGTACGATCATGTTCTGACCACCAGCCTGCTGCTGGGTAACGTTCCGGCGCGTCATCAGAATAAAGACGGTTCGGTGGATATCGACACCCTGTTCCGTATTGGTCGCGGTCGTGCGCCAACAGGTGAACCTGCGGCGGCGGCGGAAATGACCAAATGGTTTAACACCAACTATCACTACATGGTGCCGGAATTCGTTAAAGGCCAACAGTTCAAACTGACCTGGACGCAGCTGCTGGATGAAGTGGACGAGGCGCTGGCGCTGGGTCACAAGGTGAAACCTGTGCTTCTGGGGCCGGTTACCTGGCTGTGGCTGGGTAAGGTGAAAGGTGAACAGTTTGACCGCCTGAGCCTGCTGAACGACATTCTGCCGGTTTATCAGCAAGTGCTGGCAGAACTGGCAAAACGCGGTATTGAGTGGGTACAGATTGACGAACCGGCGCTGGTGCTGGAACTGCCGCAGGCGTGGTTGGACGCGTATAAACCTGCTTACGATGCTCTACAGGGGCAGGTGAAACTGCTGCTGACTACCTATTTTGAAGGCGTAACGCCAAATCTCGACACGATTACTGTGCTGCCTGTTCAGGGTCTGCATGTCGACTTCGTGCATGGTAAAGATGACGTAGCAGAACTGCACAAGCGTCTGCCTTCTGACTGGTTGCTGTCTGCGGGTCTGATCAATGGTCGTAACGTCTGGCGCGCCGATCTTACCGAGAAATATGCGCAAATTAAGGACATTGTCGGCAAACGTGATTTGTGGGTGGCATCTTCCTGCTCACTGCTGCATAGCCCCATCGACCTGAGCGTGGAAACGCGTCTTGATGCAGAAGTGAAAAGCTGGTTTGCCTTCGCCCTGCAAAAATGCCATGAACTGGCGCTGCTGCGCGATGCGCTGAACAGTGGTGACACGGCAGCTCTGGCAGAGTGGAGCGCCCCGATTCAGGCGCGTCGTCACTCAACCCGCGTACATAATCCGGCGGTAGAAAAGCGTCTGGCGGCGATCACCGCCCAGGACAGTCAGCGTGCGAATGTCTATGAAGTGCGTGCCGAAGCCCAGCGTGCGCGTTTTAAACTGCCAGCGTGGCCGACCACCACGATTGGTTCTTTCCCGCAAACCACGGAAATTCGTACCCTGCGTCTGGATTTCAAAAAGGGTAATCTCGACGCCAACAACTACCGCACGGGCATTGCGGAACATATCAAGCAGGCCATTGTTGAGCAGGAACGTTTGGGACTGGATGTGCTGGTACATGGCGAGGCTGAGCGTAATGACATGGTGGAATACTTTGGCGAGCACCTCGACGGTTTTGTCTTTACGCAAAACGGTTGGGTACAGAGCTACGGTTCCCGCTGCGTGAAGCCACCGATTGTCATTGGTGACGTTAGCCGCCCGGCACCGATTACCGTGGAGTGGGCGAAGTATGCGCAATCGCTGACCGACAAACCGGTGAAAGGGATGCTGACTGGCCCGGTAACCATTCTCTGCTGGTCGTTCCCGCGCGAAGATGTCAGCCGTGAAACCATCGCCAAACAAATTGCGCTGGCGCTGCGTGATGAAGTGGCCGATCTGGAAGCCGCTGGAATTGGCATCATCCAGATTGATGAACCGGCGCTGCGCGAAGGTTTACCGCTGCGTCGTAGTGACTGGGACGCCTATCTCCAGTGGGGCGTGGAGGCTTTCCGTATCAACGCCGCCGTGGCGAAAGATGACACACAAATCCACACTCACATGTGTTATTGCGAGTTCAACGACATCATGGATTCGATTGCGGCACTGGATGCTGACGTCATCACTATCGAAACCTCGCGTTCCGACATGGAGTTGCTGGAGTCATTCGAAGAGTTTGATTATCCGAATGAAATCGGTCCAGGCGTCTATGACATTCACTCGCCAAACGTACCGAGCGTGGAATGGATTGAAGCCTTGCTGAAGAAAGCGGAAAAACGCATTCCGGCAGAGCGCCTGTGGGTCAACCCGGACTGCGGCCTGAAAACGCGCGGCTGGCCAGAAACCCGCGCGGCACTGGCGAACATGGTGCAGGCGGCGCAGAATTTGCGTCGGGGGTAAACATAAACCGGGTGGCAATGCCACCCGGTCTTTTCTCATTACAGCAACTTCTTCCCACCATACTGCTTAAACCATTCCAGCATACGCTGCCAACCGTCTTTTGCGGACTCAGCATGATAGCTCGGGCGATAATCGGCGTTAAACGCATGACCGGCGTCCGGGTACACGATAATCTCTGCTTTCGCATTAGCAGCCCGCAGCGCCTGGCGCATGGTTTCAACGCTCTCCTGCGGAATGCTGTTATCCTGACCACCATATAAGCCGAGAACCGGCGCGTTGAGATCGGTTGCGATATCAACAGGTTGTTTCGGTGAGTTCAGCGACTTATCGCCTGTCAGCTTGCCGTACCACGCCACCGCCGCTTTCAATTGCGGGTTATGCGCGGCATATAGCCAGGTGATACGCCCGCCCCAGCAAAATCCGGTAATCATTAAGCGATGGACGTCGCCGCCGTTGCGGGACGCCCAACTGGCAACATGATCGAGATCGGCCAGCACCTGTGAGTCAGGCACTTTTGCTACCAGACCGCTGAGCAACGTGGGAATATCGGCGAAATCATTAGGATCGCCTTCGCGGAAGTAGAGTTCTGGTGCGATAGCCAGATACCCCTCCAGCGCCAGACGGCGACAAATGTCACGGATATGTTCATGCACGCCAAAAATTTCCTGCACTACAATGACCACTGGTAGTGGGCCATCGCTCTGCTTTGGACGGGCATGATAAGCAGGCATGTTATCCCCTTGTGAAGGGATAGAGGTGAACCCTGCCACAATCGCATCGTCCGGGGTCTGAACGATGGTTGAGGCGAGGGGGGATGCAGCAGGTGCAAATCCAGAGTGTTGTGTTGTTGTCATGGTATTCTCCGTACCCTTATAAAAATTTTGCGCAATGTTAACTATAGTCAGCGTGCAACAATTCACATTGCCTCAAATGGCTCATCTTTTAAGCAGCCTTACTGACTTAAGAGTAAATTATGTGATTTAGGTCACTTTTGATGAGTAAATGTATGCAACACATTTGCATCATAGTGATGATTATCACGAAAAAATCTTAATCCCTTCGGTAAAGTACCTTTTTGCTTCTTCTGACTAAACCGATTCACAGAGGAGTTGTATATGTCCAAGTCTGATGTTTTTCATCTCGGCCTCACTAAAAACGATTTACAAGGGGCTACGCTTGCCATCGTCCCTGGCGACCCGGATCGTGTGGAAAAGATCGCCGCGCTGATGGATAAGCCGGTTAAGCTGGCATCTCACCGCGAATTCACCACCTGGCGTGCAGAGCTGGATGGTAAACCTGTTATTGTCTGCTCTACCGGTATCGGCGGTCCGTCTACTTCTATTGCCGTTGAAGAACTGGCACAGCTGGGCATTCGCACCTTCCTGCGTATCGGTACAACTGGCGCTATTCAGCCGCATATTAATGTTGGCGATGTACTGGTTACCACGGCGTCTGTTCGTCTGGATGGCGCGAGCCTGCACTTCGCACCGCTGGAGTTCCCGGCTGTCGCTGATTTCGAATGTACGACTGCGCTGGTTGAAGCTGCGAAATCTATTGGCGCGACGACGCACGTTGGCGTGACAGCTTCTTCTGATACCTTCTACCCAGGTCAGGAACGTTACGATACTTACTCTGGTCGCGTAGTCCGTCACTTTAAAGGTTCTATGGAAGAGTGGCAGGCGATGGGCGTGATGAACTATGAAATGGAATCTGCAACCCTGCTGACCATGTGTGCAAGTCAGGGCCTGCGTGCCGGTATGGTCGCGGGTGTTATCGTTAACCGCACCCAGCAAGAGATCCCGAATGCTGAGACGATGAAACAAACCGAAAGCCATGCGGTGAAAATCGTGGTGGAAGCGGCGCGTCGTCTGTTGTAATTCTCTTCTCCTGTCTGAAGGCCGACGCGTTCGGCCTTTTGTATTTTTGCGTAGCGCCTCGCAGGAAATGCCTTTCCAACTGGACGTTTGTACAGCACAATTCTATTTTGTGCGGGTAAGTTGTTGCGTCAGGAGGCTTTGTGGATTTCTCAATCATTGTTTATGCCATTATTGCGCTGGTCAGTGTGGCCATCGGCTGGCTGTTTGCCAGTTATCAACATGCGCAGCAAAAAGCCGAGCAATTAGCTGAACGTGAAGAGATGGTCGCGGAGTTAAGCGCGGCAAAACAACAAATTACCCAAAGTGAACACTGGCGCACAGAGTGTGAATTACTCAATAACGAAGTGCGTAGCCTGCAAAGTATTAACACCTCGCTGGAGGCTGATCTGCGTGAAGTGACCACGCGGATGGAGGCCGCACAGCAACACGCTGACGATAAAATTCGCCAGATGATTAACAGCGAGCAGCGTTTGAGCGAGCAGTTTGAAAACCTCGCCAACCGTATTTTCGAGCACAGCAATCGCCGCGTTGATGAGCAAAACCGTCAGAGCCTGAACAGCCTGTTGTCGCCGCTGCGTGAACAACTGGACGGTTTTCGCCGTCAGGTTCAGGACAGCTTCGGTAAAGAAGCACAAGAACGCCATACCCTGACCCACGAAATTCGCAATCTCCAGCAGCTCAACGCGCAAATGGCCCAGGAGGCAATCAACCTGACGCGTGCGCTGAAAGGCGACAATAAAACCCAGGGCAACTGGGGCGAAGTGGTATTAACGCGAGTACTGGAGGCATCTGGCTTGCGTGAAGGGTATGAATACGAAACCCAGGTGAGTATCGAAAATGACGCCCGCTCGCGGATGCAGCCGGATGTCATCGTGCGGCTACCGCAGGGGAAAGACGTGGTGATCGACGCCAAAATGACGCTGATCGCTTATGAACGCTACTTCAACGCGGAAGACGACTACACCCGCGAAAGTGCATTGCAGGAACATATCGCGTCGGTGCGTAACCACATCCGCTTGCTGGGACGTAAAGATTATCAACAGCTGCCGGGGCTAAGAACCCTGGATTACGTGCTGATGTTTATCCCCGTCGAGCCTGCGTTTTTACTGGCGCTTGATCGCCAGCCGGAGCTGATAACAGAAGCGTTGAAAAACAATATCATGCTGGTTAGCCCGACCACGCTGCTGGTGGCGTTGCGTACTATCGCCAATCTCTGGCGTTATGAGCATCAAAGTCGCAACGCCCAGCAAATCGCCGATCGCGCCAGCAAGCTGTACGACAAGATGCGTTTGTTCATCGATGACATGTCTGCGATAGGTCAAAGTCTGGACAAAGCGCAGGATAACTATCGTCAGGCAATGAAAAAACTCTCTTCAGGTCGCGGAAATGTGCTGGCGCAGGCAGAAGCGTTTCGCGGTTTAGGGGTAGAAATTAAACGCGAGATTAATCCGGATTTGGCTGAACAGGCGGTGAGTCAGGATGAAGAGTATCGACTGCGGTCGGTTCCGGGGCAGCCGAATGATGAAGCTTATCAACGCGATGATGAATATAATCAGCAGTCGCGCTAGCCCATTGGGGGTAGTTACGCCGGGTAGAAATCTAGGGCATCGACGCCCAATCTGTTACACTTCTGGAACAATTTTTTGATGAGCAGGCATTGAGATGGTGGATAAGTCACAAGAAACGACGCACTTTGGTTTTCAGACCGTCGCGAAAGAGCAAAAAGCGGATATGGTCGCCCACGTTTTCCATTCCGTGGCATCGAAATACGATGTTATGAATGATTTGATGTCATTTGGTATTCATCGTTTGTGGAAGCGTTTCACGATCGATTGCAGCGGCGTACGCCGTGGGCAGACTGTACTGGATCTGGCTGGCGGCACCGGCGATCTGACAGCGAAATTCTCTCGCCTGGTCGGTGAAACGGGTAAGGTGGTCCTCGCCGATATCAATGAATCCATGCTCAAAATGGGGCGCGAGAAACTGCGTAATATCGGTGTGATTGGCAACGTTGAGTATGTTCAGGCGAACGCCGAGGCGCTGCCGTTCCCGGATAACACCTTTGATTGCATCACCATTTCGTTTGGTCTGCGTAACGTCACCGACAAAGATAAAGCACTACGTTCAATGTATCGCGTGCTGAAACCCGGCGGCCGCCTGCTGGTGCTTGAGTTCTCGAAACCGATTATCGAGCCGTTAAGCAAAGCTTATGACGCTTACTCCTTCCATGTTCTGCCGCGTATTGGCTCGCTGGTCGCGAATGACGCCGACAGCTACCGTTATCTGGCTGAATCCATCCGTATGCATCCCGATCAGGATACTCTGAAAGCCATGATGCAAGATGCCGGATTCGAAAGTGTCGATTATTACAACCTGACGGCTGGCGTTGTGGCGCTGCATCGTGGTTATAAGTTCTGACAGGAGACCGGAAATGCCTTTTAAACCTTTAGTGACGGCAGGAATCGAAAGTCTGCTCAACACCTTCCTGTATCGCTCACCCGCGCTGAAAACCGCCCGCTCGCGTCTGCTGGGTAAAGTATTGCGCGTGGAGGTAAAAGGCTTTTCGACATCGTTGATTCTGGTGTTCAGCGAACGTCAGGTCGATGTACTGGGAGAATGGGCAGGCGATGCTGACTGCACTGTTATCGCTTATGCCAGCGTGTTGCCGAAACTTCGCGATCGCCAGCAGCTTGCTGCACTGATTCGTAGCGGTGAGCTGGAAGTGCAGGGCGATATTCAGGTGGTGCAAAACTTTGTTGCGCTGGCAGATCTGGCGGAGTTCGACCCAGCGGAACTGCTGGCACCTTATACGGGTGATATCGCCGCCGAAGGCATTAGCAAAGCCCTGCGTGGTGGCGCGAAGTTCCTGCATCACGGTATTCAACGCCAGCAACGCTACGTGGCGGAAGCCATTACTGAAGAGTGGCGTATGGCGCCTGGTCCGCTTGAAGTGGCCTGGTTTGCGGAAGAGACATCCGCCGTTGAGCGAGCCGTCGATGAGCTAACCAAACGGCTGGAAAAACTGGAGGCAGTTTAATGACGCCAGGTGAAGTACGGCGCCTGTATTTCATCATTCGCACTTTTTTAAGTTACGGACTTGATGAACTGATCCCTAAAATGCGTATCACTTTGCCGTTGCGGTTATGGCGATACTCATTATTCTGGATGCCGAATCTGCATAAAGACAAACCATTAGGTGAACGACTGCGACTGGCGCTGCAAGAACTGGGTCCGGTATGGATCAAGTTTGGACAGATGCTATCGACCCGCCGTGACCTTTTTCCGCCGCATATTGCTGACCAACTGGCGCTCTTGCAGGATAAAGTCGCGCCTTTTGACGGCGAACTGGCGAAAGCACAAATTGAAGCGGCGATGGGCGGTCTGCCGGTGGAAGCGTGGTTTGATGATTTTGACATTAAGCCGCTGGCATCGGCTTCCGTAGCACAGGTACATACTGCTCGGTTGAAATCGAATGGCAAAGAGGTGGTGATTAAAGTCATTCGCCCGGATATTTTGCCAGTCATAAAAGCGGATCTGAAACTCATCTATCGTCTGGCCCGGTGGGTGCCGCGTTTACTACCGGATGGTCGCCGTCTGCGTCCAACCGAAGTGGTGCGCGAGTACGAAAAGACGTTGCTTGATGAACTGAATTTGCTGCGGGAATCTGCCAACGCCATTCAGCTTCGGCGTAATTTCGAAAATAGCCCGATGCTCTACATCCCGGAAGTTTACCCTGACTATTGCAGTGAAGGGATGATGGTGATGGAGCGTATCTATGGCATTCCAGTTTCGGATGTCGCGACGCTGGAGAAAAACGGCACCAACATGAAATTGTTGGCGGAACGCGGTGTGCAGGTGTTCTTCACTCAGGTCTTTCGCGACAGCTTTTTCCATGCCGATATGCACCCTGGCAACATCTTCGTAAGCTTCGAACACCCGGAAAATCCGAAGTATATCGGTATTGATTGTGGGATTGTCGGCTCGCTAAACAAAGAAGATAAACGCTATCTGGCGGAAAACTTTATCGCCTTCTTTAACCGTGACTATCGCAAGGTAGCGGAACTGCACGTTGATTCTGGCTGGGTGCCACCAGATACCAACGTTGAAGAGTTCGAATTTGCCATTCGTACTGTCTGTGAACCTATTTTTGAGAAACCGCTGGCAGAAATTTCATTTGGACATGTGCTGTTAAATCTGTTTAATACGGCGCGTCGTTTCAATATGGAAGTACAGCCGCAACTGGTGTTACTCCAGAAAACCTTGCTCTACATCGAAGGGGTAGGACGCCAGCTTTATCCGCAGCTCGATTTATGGAAAACGGCGAAGCCTTTTCTCGAGTCATGGATTAAAGATCAGGTTGGTATTCCTGCGCTGGTGAGAGCATTTAAAGAAAAAGCGCCGTTCTGGGTCGAAAAAATGCCAGAACTGCCTGAACTGGTTTACGACAGTTTGCGCCAGGGCAAGTATTTACAGCACAGTGTTGATAAGATTGCCCGCGAGCTTCAGGCAAATCATGTACGTCAGGGACAATCGCGTTATTTTCTCGGAATTGGCGCGACGTTAGTATTAAGCGGCACATTCTTGTTGGTCAGCCGACCGGAATGGGGGCTGATGCCCGGCTGGTTAATGGCAGGTGGTCTGATCGCCTGGTTTGTCGGTTGGCGCAAAACACGCTGATTTTTTCATCGCTCAAGGCGGGCCGTGTAACGTATAATGCGGCCTTGTTTAATCATCATCTACCACAGAGGAACATGTATGGGTGGTATCAGTATTTGGCAGTTATTGATTATTGCCGTCATCGTTGTACTGCTTTTTGGCACCAAAAAGCTCGGCTCCATCGGTTCCGATCTTGGTGCATCAATTAAAGGCTTTAAAAAAGCAATGAGCGATGATGAACCAAAGCAGGATAAAACCAGTCAGGATGCTGATTTTACTGCAAAAACTATCGCCGATAAGCAGGCGGATACGAATCAGGAACAGGCTAAAACAGAAGACGCGAAGCGCCACGATAAAGAGCAGGTGTAATCCGTGTTTGATATCGGTTTTAGCGAACTGCTATTGGTGTTCATCATCGGCCTCGTCGTTCTGGGGCCGCAACGACTGCCTGTGGCGGTAAAAACGGTAGCAGGCTGGATTCGCGCGTTGCGTTCACTGGCGACAACGGTGCAGAACGAACTGACCCAGGAGTTAAAACTCCAGGAGTTTCAGGACAGCCTGAAAAAGGTTGAAAAGGCAAGTCTGACCAACCTGACGCCTGAACTGAAAGCGTCAATGGATGAACTGCGCCAGGCTGCAGAATCGATGAAGCGTTCCTATGTTGCAAACGATCCTGAAAAGGCGAGTGATGAAGCGCACACCATCCATAATCCGGTGGTGAAAGATAATGAAGCTGCGCATGAGGGAGTAACCCCTGCCGCTGCACAAACGCAGGCCAGTTCGCCGGAACAGAAGCCAGAAACCACGCCAGAGCCGGTGGTAAAACCTGTTGCGGACGCTGAACCGAAAACCGCTGCACCTTCCCCTTCGTCGAGTGATAAACCGTAAACATGTCTGTAGAAGATACTCAACCGCTTATCACGCATCTGATTGAGCTGCGTAAGCGTCTGCTGAACTGCATTATCGCGGTGATCGTGATATTTCTGTGCCTGGTCTATTTCGCCAATGATATCTATCACCTGGTATCCGCGCCGTTGATCAAGCAATTGCCGCAAGGTTCAACGATGATCGCCACCGATGTGGCCTCGCCGTTCTTTACGCCGATCAAGCTGACCTTTATGGTATCGCTGATTCTGTCAGCGCCGGTGATTCTCTATCAGGTGTGGGCGTTTATCGCCCCGGCGTTGTATAAGCACGAACGTCGCCTGGTGGTGCCTCTGCTGGTTTCCAGCTCTTTGCTGTTTTATATCGGCATGGCGTTCGCCTACTTCGTGGTCTTTCCACTGGCATTTGGCTTCCTCGCCAATACCGCGCCGGAAGGGGTACAGGTATCCACCGACATCGCCAGCTACTTAAGCTTCGTTATGGCGTTGTTTATGGCGTTTGGTGTTTCGTTTGAAGTGCCGGTTGCCATTGTGCTGCTGTGCTGGATGGGGATTACCTCGCCAGAAGACTTACGCAAAAAACGCCCGTATGTGCTGGTTGGCGCATTCGTCGTTGGGATGCTGCTGACGCCGCCGGATGTCTTCTCGCAAACGCTGCTGGCGATCCCGATGTACTGCCTGTTTGAAATCGGTGTCTTCTTCTCCCGCTTTTACGTTGGTAAAGGCCGAAACCGGGAAGAAGAAAACGACGCTGAAAGCGAAAAAACTGAAGAATAAATTCAACCGCCCGTCAGGGCGGTTGTCATATGGAGTGCAGGATGTTTGATATCGGCGTTAATTTGACCAGTTCACAATTTGCGAAAGACCGTGGTGATGTTGTAGAGCGCGCTTTTGCTGCGGGAGTTGATGGGCTACTCATCACCGGCACTAACCTGCGTGAAAGCCAGCAGGCGCAAAAACTGGCGCGTCAGTATCCGCACTGTTGGTCAACGGCGGGCGTGCATCCTCATGACAGCAGCCAGTGGCAAGCTGCGACCGAAGAAGCAATTATTGAACTGGTCGCGCTGCCAGAAGTAGTGGCGATTGGTGAGTGTGGTCTCGACTTTAACCGCAACTTTTCTACGCCGGAAGAGCAGGAACGCGCTTTTGTTTCCCAGCTACGTATTGCCGCAGAATTAAACATGCCGGTATTTATGCACTGTCGCGATGCCCATGAGCGGTTTATGACATTGCTGGAGCCGTGGCTGAATAAACTGCCTGGTGCGGTTCTTCATTGCTTTACCGGCACACGCGAAGAGATGCAGGCGTGCGTGGCGCGTGGAATTTATATCGGCATTACAGGTTGGGTTTGCGATGAACGACGCGGGCTGGAATTGCGTGATCTGTTGCCATTTATTCCGGCGGAGAAATTGCTGATCGAAACCGATGCGCCGTATTTACTCCCGCGCGATCTCACGCCAAAGCCATCATCCCGGCGTAACGAGCCTGCTTATCTGCCTCATATTGTGCAACGTATTGCGCACTGGCGAGGGGAGGATGCTGCGTGGCTGGCGGCCACCACAGATGCCAATGTCAAAACGCTGTTTGGGATTGCGTTCTAGAGTTTGCGGAACTCAGTGTTCTTCACGCTGTGCTTAATTTCTTTATTGATAAGATTAAGCAATAGCATGGAGCGTGCCTCGCCGTCGGGTTCGGTGAAAATGGCCTGAAAACCTTCGAATGCGCCTTCGGTAATAATCACCTTATCACCTGGATATGGCGTTGCCGGATCGACAATGTCTTCCGGTTTATACACCGACAGCTGATGAATCACAGCCGATGGGACTATCGCTGGCGATGCACCAAAGCGCACGAAGTGGCTGACACCACGTGTGGCGTTGATGGTAGTGGTATGAATCACTTCTGGATCAAATTCCACAAACAGGTAGTTGGGGAACAACGGCTCACTGACTGCGGTACGTTTGCCACGCACGATTTTTTCCAGGGTGATCATCGGTGCCAGGCAATTAACGGCCTGTCTTTCGAGGTGTTCCTGGGCACGTTGAAGTTGCCCGCGCTTGCAGTACAGTAAATACCAGGATTGCATAATGACTCTTATCCGTTTAATCGGGGCGCAAGAATAGCAAAAGCGATGCGTTAAGTTAATTATATTCCCCGGTTTGCGTTATAGCGCCTGAGTTCACGCTAATTTAACAAATTTACAGCATCGCGAAGATGAACGCCGTATAATGGGCGCAGATTAAGAGGCTACAATGGACGCCATGAAATATAACGATTTACGCGACTTCCTGACTCTGCTTGAACAGCAGGGTGAGCTAAAACGTATCACGCTCCCGGTGGATCCGCATCTGGAAATCACTGAAATTGCTGACCGCACATTGCGTGCCGGTGGGCCTGCGCTGTTGTTCGAAAACCCTAAAGGGTACTCGATGCCGGTGCTGTGCAACCTGTTCGGTACGCCGAAGCGCGTGGCGATGGGCATGGGGCAGGAAGATGTTTCGGCGCTACGTGAAGTCGGTAAATTATTAGCGTTTCTGAAAGAGCCGGAGCCGCCAAAAGGTTTCCGCGACCTGTTTGATAAGCTGCCGCAGTTTAAGCAGGTGTTGAACATGCCAACGAAACGGTTACGTGGTGCGCCTTGTCAGCAAAAAATCGTCTCCGGCGAGGATGTCGATCTTAACCGCATTCCCATTATGACCTGCTGGCCGGAAGATGCCGCTCCGCTGATTACCTGGGGGTTGACCGTAACGCGTGGCCCGCACAAAGAGCGGCAGAATCTTGGCATTTATCGCCAGCAGTTGATTGGTAAAAACAAGCTGATTATGCGCTGGTTGTCGCATCGCGGCGGCGCGCTGGATTTCCAGGAGTGGTGTGCGGTGCATCCGGGCGAACGTTTCCCGGTTTCTGTGGCGCTGGGTGCTGATCCCGCCACAATTCTCGGTGCAGTCACGCCCGTTCCAGATACGCTTTCAGAGTATGCATTTGCCGGATTACTACGCGGCACCAAAACCGAAGTGGTGAAGTGTATCTCCAATGACCTTGAAGTGCCCGCCAGTGCGGAAATTGTGCTGGAAGGGTATATCGAACAAGGCGAAACGGCGCCAGAAGGGCCGTATGGCGACCACACCGGTTACTATAATGAAGTCGATAGTTTCCCGGTATTTACCGTGACGCATATTACTCAGCGTGAAGATGCGATTTACCACTCCACCTATACTGGTCGTCCGCCGGATGAACCTGCGGTACTGGGTGTGGCGTTGAACGAAGTGTTCGTGCCGATTCTACAAAAACAATTCCCGGAAATTGTCGATTTTTACCTGCCGCCGGAAGGCTGTTCCTATCGTCTGGCGGTTGTGACGATCAAAAAGCAATACGCCGGGCACGCGAAGCGCGTCATGATGGGCGTCTGGTCGTTCTTACGCCAGTTTATGTACACCAAATTTGTGATCGTTTGCGATGATGATGTCAACGCACGCGACTGGAATGATGTGATTTGGGCGATTACTACCCGTATGGACCCGGCGCGGGATACCGTTCTGGTAGAAAATACACCCATTGATTACCTGGATTTTGCCTCGCCTGTGTCCGGGCTGGGTTCAAAAATGGGGCTGGATGCCACGAATAAATGGCCAGGGGAAACCCAGCGTGAATGGGGACGTCCCATCAAAAAAGATCCGGATGTTGTCGCGCATATTGACGCCATCTGGGATGAACTGGCTATTTTTAACAACGGTAAAAGCGCCTGAGGCGCGTTTGTATTGCCCTATTTATCGATCCGACAGAGAAAGCGCATGACAACCTTAAGCTGTAAAGTGACCTCGGTAGAAGCTATCACGGATACCGTATATCGTGTCCGAATCGTGCCAGACGCGGCCTTTTCTTTTCGTGCTGGTCAGTATTTGATGGTAGTGATGGACGAGCGCGATAAACGCCCGTTCTCAATGGCCTCGACGCCGAATGAACAAGGTTTCATTGAGCTGCATATTGGCGCTTCTGAAATCAACCTTTACGCGAAAGCAGTCATGGATCGCATCCTCAAAGATCATCAAATCGTGGTCGATATTCCGCACGGTGATGCGTGGCTGCGCGATGATGAAGAGCGTCCGATGATTCTGATTGCGGGCGGCACCGGGTTCTCTTATGCCCGTTCGATTTTGCTGACGGCGCTGGCGCGTAATCCCAATCGTGATATCACCATTTACTGGGGCGGGCGTGAAGAGCAGCACCTTTATGATCTTTCCGAACTTGAGGCGCTTTCGCTTAAGCATCCTGGTCTGCAAGTGGTGCCGGTGGTTGAACAACCGGAAGCGGGCTGGCGTGGGCGTACTGGCACGGTTTTAACGGCGGTGTTGCAGGATCACGGTACGCTGGCAGAGCATGATATCTACATTGCCGGACGTTTTGAGATGGCGAAAATCGCTCGTGACCTGTTTTGCAGTGAGCGTAATGCGCGGGAAGACCGCCTGTTTGGCGATGCGTTTGCGTTTATCTAAGCCATAAAAAAACCCGCCCCTGACAGGCGGGAAGAACGGCAACTAAACTGTTAATCAGTGGCATTTACATCGACGCTGCATCCGGCAAACAATGCCCGATGCGACGCTGTTGCGTCTTATCGTGCCTACAAATAGTTCTGAACCGTAGGCCGGATAAGGCGTTTACGCCGCATCCGGCAAGTGGTTAAACCCGCTCAAACACCGTCGCAATGCCCTGACCCAGGCCGATACACATCGTCGCCAGACCAAACTGGACGTCTTTGCGTTCCATCAGATTCAGCAGCGTGGTGCTGATACGCGCACCGGAACAACCCAGCGGATGACCCAGCGCGATCGCGCCACCATTGAGGTTGATCTTCTCGTCAATTTGCTCCATTAACCCGAGATCTTTAATGCACGGCAGGATCTGCGCGGCAAAGGCTTCATTCATTTCAAACACGCCGATATCACTGGCAGAAAGCCCCGCTTTTTTCAACGCCAGCTTAGAGGCCGGAACCGGGCCGTAACCCATAATCGATGGGTCACAACCAACGACCGCCATCGAACGCACACGGGCGCGCGGCTTAAGGCCTAATTCACGGGCGCGGCTTTCACTCATTACCAGCATGGCAGCTGCGCCATCGGAGAGAGCAGAAGACGTACCCGCCGTCACCGTACCGCTGACCGGATCGAACGCCGGACGTAGCGTGGCGAGGGCTTCCACGGTAGTTTCCGGTCGAATCACTTCGTCATAATTAAACTGCTTCAGGACGCCGTCGGCATCGTGACCACCGGTCGGGATGATTTCATTTTTAAATGCGCCCGACTGTGTGGCGGCCCAGGCGCGAGCGTGTGATCGCGCGGCAAAGGCATCCTGCATTTCACGGCTGATACCGTGCATACGCGCCAGCATTTCTGCCGTTAAGCCCATCATGCCCGCCGCTTTGGCGACATTACGGCTAAGACCGGGGTGAAAATCGACGCCGTGGCTCATCGGCACATGGCCCATATGCTCCACGCCGCCGACCAGACATGCCTGCGCATCGCCGGTCATGATCATCCGTGCTGCGTCATGCAATGCCTGCATGGATGAACCACACAAGCGATTGACGGTCACCGCAGGGACAGAGTGCGGCACTTCTGCCAGCAGCGCAGCGTTACGGGCGATGTTAAAACCCTGCTCCAGCGTCTGCTGCACACACCCCCAGTAAATATCGTCGAGAGTAGCCGCTTCCAGCGCCGGATTACGCGCCAGCAGGCTACGCATTAAATGAGCGGAGAGATCTTCCGCACGCACGTTACGAAAAGCACCGCCCTTCGAACGGCCCATCGGGGTGCGAATTGCATCGACAATGACAACCTGTTCCATTGTGACTCCTTAAGCCGTTTTCAGGTCGCCAACCGGACGGGCTGGCTCAACCGGGGGATAGTACGGTTCGTTATGACGTGCTTTATTACGCAGACCTTCCGGCACTTCATACAGCGGGCCGAGGTGCTGATATTGCTGTGCCATATCGAGGTATTTCGCGCTGCCGAGGGTGTCCAGCCAGCGGAACGCGCCGCCGTGGAACGGAGGGAAGCCCAGGCCGTAGACCAGCGCCATGTCCGCTTCTGCCGGAGTGGCGATAATGCTTTCTTCCAGACAGCGCACCACTTCGTTGACCATCGGGATCATCATGCGGGCGATAATCTCTTCTTCGCTGAAATCGCGCTTCGGCTGGCTGACTTCTGCCAGCAGGCCGTCAACGACGGCGTCTTCTTCTTTCTTCGGCTTACCTTTGCTGTCTTCTTTATAACGCCAGAAACCGAGGCCGTTCTTCTGACCAAAGCGGTTGGCATCAAACAGCGCGTCGATGGCGTCGCGATAATCTTTCTGCATCCGCTGCGGGAAGCCTGCTGCCATCACTGCCTGGGCGTGGTGCGCGGTATCAATCCCCACGACATCCAGCAGATATGCCGGACCCATCGGCCAGCCAAACTGTTTTTCCATCACTTTGTCGATTTTGCGGAAGTCCGCGCCGTCGCGAAGCAACTGACTGAATCCAGCGAAGTAGGGGAACAGTACGCGGTTAACGAAGAAGCCGGGGCAGTCGTTCACCACAATCGGCGTCTTGCCCATCTTGCTTGCCCAGGCGACGACTTTCGCGATGGTTTCGTCGGAGCTTTTCTCGCCGCGAATAATTTCCACCAACGGCATCCGGTGCACCGGGTTAAAGAAGTGCATACCGCAGAAGTTTTCCGGGCGTTCCAGCGCGTTGGCCAGTTCGCTGATAGGAATGGTTGAAGTGTTAGAGGCCAGTACGGTATCCGGGCGAACTTTCTGCTCGGTTTCTGCCAGCACGGCTTTTTTCACTTTTGGGTTTTCAACAACCGCTTCTACCACAACATCCACACGGTCAAACCCGGCGTAGTCGAGCGTTGGGTGGATCGTGGAGATCACGCCAGCCAGTTTCAGACCATCGATCTTGCCGCGCTCAAGCTGCTTGTTCAGCAGTTTCGCGGCTTCAGTCATGCCGAGGGTTAACGACTTGTCGTTGATATCTTTCATGATCACCGGCACGCCCTTCCACGCAGACTGGTAAGCAATGCCGCCCCCCATAATGCCTGCGCCCAGCACAGCGGCCTGTTTCGGGGTTTCAACGTCTTTGGTGAGTTTCTTCGCTTTGCCTTTTACATATTGATCGTTAAGGAAAATGCCGACCAGTGCGCGAGCTTCGTTGGTATGCGCCAGCGGGACAAAACTTTTGTTTTCCAGGTTTAAGGCTTCTTCACGGCCAAAACGGGCAGCCGCTTCAATAGTTTTTACTGCGGTGATGGGGGCCGGATAATGTTTCCCCGCCGTTTGCGCGACCATCCCTTTAGCGATGGTGAAGCTCATGGTGGCTTCAATCTTGCTCAGTTTTAGCGGTTCCAGCTTCGGCTGACGTTTCGCTTTCCAGTCGAGGTCGCCGTTAATGGCCTGGCGTAAAATCGCCATCGCACCATCAACCAGTTTTTCTGCTTTGACTACGCCATCCACCAGACCGATTTTCAGCGCCTGGTCCGCGCCGATATCTTTACCGGCGGCAATGATTTCCAGCGCACTGTCAGCGCCCAGCATACGTGGCATACGTACAGAACCGCCAAAGCCCGGCATGATGCCCAGTTTGGTTTCCGGCAGACCGATGCGCAGATCCGGCGTCGCCAGACGATAATCGGTCGCCAGCACGCATTCGCAGCCACCACCCAGCGCGTAGCCGTTGACGGCGGCAATGGTCGGCACCGGCAGATCTTCCAGGCGATTAAACACGCTATTGGCAAAATGCAGCCACTGGCTTAACTGTTCTTCGGGAACGAGGAACAGGGACAAAAATTCGGTGATATCAGCACCGACGATAAAGGCCGCTTTGTTCGAACGCAGCAGCAGCCCTTTTAAATCTGATTGCTGTTCCAGCACGCCGATGGCCTCGCCGAGGCTGGCGACGGTCGCAGTGTCGAGTTTATTAACTGAACCTGGGGCATCAAATACCAGTTCGGCAATGCCATCTTCCAGCCAGTTAAGGTACAGGGTGTCGCCTTTGTAAAGCATGTCAGTCTCCTGAATCCGCAAGGTGATCTGGTCGTACCAGATGAAATGGAGTGTGTATTTTGTGTTAAAAATATGCAAACAAAAGATTAAAGAAATGCCGATTCGATCACGCTCGGCAGAAATCACGCTCTGTATTAACGTTGTGCTAAGATGCGGAGACTTAAGGTCAAAAAAACAGAAGGGTAAAAAATGGAATCACTGGCCTCGCTCTATAAAAATCATATAGCTACCTTACAGGAACGGACTCGCGATGCACTGGCGCGCTTCAAGCTGGATGCATTACTTATTCACTCCGGCGAGCTGTTCAATGTTTTTCTCGACGATCATCCTTATCCGTTTAAAGTGAACCCACAATTTAAAGCGTGGGTGCCGGTAACTCAGGTGCCAAACTGCTGGCTGCTGGTGGATGGCGTGAACAAGCCGAAACTGTGGTTTTATCTGCCGGTTGATTACTGGCACAACGTCGAACCTTTGCCGACCTCTTTCTGGACTGAGGATGTGGAAGTGATCGCGCTGCCGAAAGCCGATGGCATTGGTAGCCTGCTGCCCGCTGCGCGCGGCAATATTGGCTATATTGGCCCAGTGCCGGAACGTGCGCTGCAACTGGGCATTGAGGCCAGTAATATCAACCCGAAAGGGGTGATCGACTACCTGCATTACTACCGCTCCTTCAAAACCGAGTACGAACTGGCCTGTATGCGTGAAGCGCAGAAAATGGCAGTCAACGGTCATCGCGCGGCAGAAGAAGCCTTCCGTTCAGGTATGAGCGAGTTCGATATCAACATTGCCTATCTGACCGCGACCGGTCATCGTGATACCGACGTGCCTTACAGCAACATTGTGGCGCTTAACGAACATGCTGCGGTGCTGCATTACACCAAACTGGATCATCAGGCGCCGGAAGAGATGCGCAGCTTCCTGCTGGATGCCGGGGCAGAATATAACGGCTATGCGGCTGACCTGACCCGTACCTGGTCGGCAAAAAGCGACAACGACTACGCACAGCTGGTGAAAGACGTAAATGATGAACAACTGGCGCTGATCGCCACCATGAAAGCAGGCGTCAGCTATGTGGATTACCACATCCAGTTCCATCAGCGCATCGCCAAACTGCTGCGTAAACATCAAATCATCACCGATATGAGTGAAGAAACGATGGTCGAAAACGATCTCACCGGACCGTTTATGCCGCACGGTATTGGCCATCCGCTTGGTCTGCAGGTGCATGATGTAGCCGGTTTTATGCAGGATGATAGCGGTACGCACCTCGCGGCACCGGCAAAATATCCGTACCTGCGCTGCACCCGTATTCTCCAGCCAGGCATGGTGTTAACCAT
Organism: Escherichia sp. MOD1-EC5433; assembly: GCF_002966005.1. Classification (NCBI taxonomy): domain Bacteria; kingdom Pseudomonadati; phylum Pseudomonadota; class Gammaproteobacteria; order Enterobacterales; family Enterobacteriaceae; genus Escherichia; species Escherichia sp. MOD1-EC5433. Next base: position 83,261 of record NZ_PTRL01000012.1, read on the forward strand.
CGAACCGGGTATCTACTTCATCGAATCGCTGCTGGCGCCGTGGCGTGAAGGTCAGTTCAGTAAACACTTCAACTGGCAGAAAATTGAAGCACTGAAACCGTTCGGCGGCATTCGTATCGAAGACAACGTGGTGATCCACGAAAACAACGTGGAAAACATGACCCGGGATCTGAAACTGGCGTGATGGAAAGCTGGTTAATTCCTGCGGCACCGGTCACGGTCGTTGAAGAGATCAAAAAGAGCCGCTTCATTACGCTGTTGGCGCATACCGATGGCGTCGAGGCGGCGAAAGCGTTTGTTGAATCGGTGCGGGCAGAGCACCCAGATGCCCGCCACCATTGCGTGGCGTGGGTAGCTGGCGCACCGGATGATTCTCAACAACTGGGTTTCTCTGATGACGGGGAACCTGCGGGAACGGCAGGTAAACCGATGCTCGCCCAACTAATGGGCAGCGGCGTCGGGGAAATTACCGCCGTGGTGGTGCGCTACTACGGTGGCATCTTGCTGGGCACTGGTGGGTTAGTGAAAGCGTATGGTGGCGGCGTGAATCAGGCGCTGCGACAGCTAACGACCCAACGCAAGACGCCATTAACCGAATATACTTTGCAATGTGAATATAGTCAGTTAACCGGCATTGAAGCGTTGCTGGGGCAGTGTGGTGGCAAAATTATCAACAGTGATTATCAGGCATTCGTTCTGCTGCGGTTGGCGCTTCCGGCGGCGAAAGTGGCTGAATTTTCCGCAAAGCTGGCGGATTTTAGCCGTGGTTCATTGCAATTGTTAGCGATTGAAGAATAATCCCCACTTCGTTTTGCAGAACTAAGGAAGCGGCAGAGATGCATTTTCGCGCCATTACCCGAATCGTTGGACTACTGGTCATCTTATTTTCAGGGACCATGATTATCCCTGGGCTGGTAGCACTCATTTACCGGGATGGAGCGGGCCGCGCTTTTACCCAGACCTTTTTTGTCGCCCTCGCCATTGGCTCTATGCTTTGGTGGCCGAACCGCAAAGAGAAGGGCGAACTGAAATCCCGTGAGGGGTTTCTGATAGTGGTGCTGTTCTGGACCGTGCTGGGTAGCGTCGGTGCGCTCCCTTTTATCTTCTCGGAAAGCCCGAACCTCACGATTACCGATGCGTTTTTTGAATCTTTCTCCGGCCTGACCACTACGGGAGCCACTACGCTGGTGGGGCTGGATTCGCTCCCTCACGCCATCCTCTTTTATCGCCAGATGCTGCAATGGTTTGGCGGGATGGGGATCATCGTGTTGGCGGTTGCGATACTGCCTATCCTCGGCGTGGGTGGGATGCAGCTCTATCGCGCAGAAATGCCCGGCCCGCTGAAAGATAACAAAATGCGCCCGCGTATTGCGGAAACGGCGAAAACCTTGTGGCTGATTTATGTCTTGCTGACCGTCGCCTGTGCGCTGGCGCTGTGGTTTGCCGGAATGAATGCTTTTGATGCCATCGGTCATAGCTTCGCGACAATCGCCATTGGCGGCTTCTCAACCCATGATGCCAGCGTTGGCTATTTCGATAGCCCGACAATTAACACTATCATTGCTATCTTCCTGCTGATCTCCGGCTGTAACTATGGCCTGCACTTCTCGCTGCTAAGTGGTCGTAGTCTGAAGGTTTACTGGCGCGATCCGGAATTTCGCATGTTTATCGGCGTACAGTTTACGCTGGTGGTTATTTGTACACTCGTACTGTGGTTTCATAATGTCTACAGTTCGGCGCTGATGACGATTAACCAGGCGTTTTTCCAGGTGGTGTCGATGGCGACAACCGCTGGGTTTACGACTGACAGCATTGCCCGCTGGCCGCTCTTTTTGCCGGTACTGCTGTTATGTTCAGCTTTTATCGGCGGTTGCGCCGGGTCAACGGGCGGTGGCCTGAAAGTGATCCGCATCTTACTGTTGTTCAAACAGGGGAACCGTGAGCTGAAACGACTGGTGCATCCGAACGCCGTCTACAGCATTAAGTTGGGGAACCGTGCACTGCCGGAACGTATCCTCGAGGCTGTATGGGGATTTTTCTCGGCCTATGCGTTGGTATTTATTGTCAGTATGTTGGCGATTATCGCCACTGGCGTGGATGACTTTTCTGCCTTTGCTTCGGTTGTGGCGACATTGAATAACCTGGGGCCGGGGCTTGGCGTGGTTGCTGATAACTTTACCAGCATGAACCCGGTGGCTAAATGGATCCTGATTGCCAATATGTTGTTTGGTCGTCTCGAGGTGTTTACATTGCTGGTGCTCTTTACCCCGACTTTCTGGCGTGAATGATGGAGTAATACGTGAAAACATTAATTCTTTTCTCAACAAGGGACGGACAAACGCGCGAGATTGCCTCCTACCTGGCTTCGGAACTGAAAGAACTGGGGATCCAGGCGGATGTCGCTAATGTGCACCGCATTGAAGAGCCACAGTGGGAAAACTACGATCGCGTGGTCATTGGCGCGTCTATTCGCTACGGTCACTACCATTCTGCGTTCCAGGAATTTGTCAAAAAACATGCGACGCAGCTGAACTCAATGCCGAGCGCCTTTTACTCCGTAAACCTGGTGGCGCGTAAACCGGAGAAGCGTACTGTGCAGACTAATAGCTACGCGCGGAAGTTTCTGATGAACTCACAATGGCGTCCCGATCGCTGTGCAGTCATTGCCGGGGCGCTGCGTTATCCCCGCTATCGTTGGTACGACCGCTTTATGATCAAGCTCATCATGAAGATGTCAGGCGGTGAAACGGATACGCGCAAAGAAGTTGTCTATACCGATTGGGAGCAAGTGGCGAATTTCGCCCGGGAAATTGCCCATTTAACCGACAAACCGACGCTGAAATAAGCATAAAGAATAAAAAACGCGCATTCGGAAAATTATTTTAAATTTCCTCTTGTCAGCTCAGAATAACTCCCTATAATGCGCCACCACTGACACGGAACAACGGCAGACAAGCCGCCGGGTCAGCGGGATTCTCCTGAGAATTCCGGCAGAGAAAAGCAA
>NZ_PTRL01000013.1:0-30221 GCF_002966005.1 Escherichia sp. MOD1-EC5433
AGCCGCACACCAAGTTCGAATCTGAAGTGTACATTCTGTCCAAAGATGAAGGCGGCCGTCATACTCCGTTCTTCAAAGGCTACCGTCCGCAGTTCTACTTCCGTACTACTGACGTGACTGGTACCATCGAACTGCCGGAAGGCGTAGAGATGGTAATGCCGGGCGACAACATCAAAATGGTTGTTACCCTGATCCACCCGATCGCGATGGACGATGGTCTGCGTTTCGCAATCCGTGAAGGCGGCCGTACCGTTGGCGCGGGCGTTGTAGCTAAAGTTCTGAGCTAATTGCCGATAACATTTGACGCAATGCGCAATAAAAGGGCATCATTTGATGCCCTTTTTGCACGCTTTCGTACCAGAACCTGGCTCATCAGTGATTTTCTTTGTCATAATCATTGCTGAGACAGGCTCTGTTGAGGGCGTATAATCCGAAAAGCGAATACGCGTTTCGATTTGGTTTGCCTCGCTATCGCGGGGTGAAAATGTTTGTAGAATACTTCTGACAGGTTGGTTTATGAGTGCGAATACCGAAGCTCAAGGAAGCGGGCGCGGCCTGGAAGCGATGAAGTGGGTCGTTGTGGTGGCATTGCTCCTGGTGGCAATCGTCGGCAACTACCTTTATCGCGACATTATGCTGCCGCTGCGTGCGCTGGCCGTAGTAATTCTGATTGCTGCAGCGGGTGGTGTCGCGCTGTTAACGACAAAAGGTAAAGCAACCGTTGCTTTTGCCCGTGAAGCGCGTACCGAAGTCCGTAAGGTCATTTGGCCGACTCGCCAGGAAACATTGCACACCACGCTGATTGTGGCTGCGGTTACCGCAGTAATGTCACTGATCCTGTGGGGACTGGATGGTATTCTGGTTCGCCTGGTATCCTTTATCACTGGCCTGAGGTTCTGAGATGTCTGAAGCTCCTAAAAAGCGCTGGTACGTCGTTCAGGCGTTTTCCGGTTTTGAAGGCCGCGTAGCAACGTCGCTGCGTGAGCATATCAAATTACACAACATGGAAGAGTTGTTTGGCGAAGTCATGGTTCCGACTGAAGAAGTCGTTGAGATCCGTGGCGGTCAGCGTCGCAAAAGCGAACGCAAATTCTTCCCTGGCTACGTCCTCGTTCAGATGGTGATGAACGACGCGAGCTGGCACCTGGTGCGCAGCGTACCGCGTGTGATGGGCTTCATCGGCGGTACTTCCGATCGTCCTGCGCCAATCAGCGATAAAGAAGTTGATGCGATTATGAACCGCCTGCAGCAGGTTGGTGATAAGCCGCGTCCGAAAACGCTGTTTGAACCGGGTGAAATGGTTCGTGTTAATGATGGTCCGTTCGCTGACTTCAACGGCGTCGTTGAAGAGGTGGATTACGAGAAGTCTCGTCTGAAAGTCTCTGTTTCTATCTTCGGGCGTGCGACCCCGGTAGAGCTGGACTTCAGCCAGGTTGAAAAAGCCTAATCCAGCGATCAAAAAAGCGGCGATTAAATCGTTGCACAAGGCGTGAGATTGGAATACAATTTCGCGCCTTTTGTTTTTATGGGCCTTGCCCGTAAAACGATTTTTTATATCACGGGGAGCCTCTCAGAGGCGTTATTACCCAACTTGAGGAATTTATAATGGCTAAGAAAGTACAAGCCTATGTCAAGCTGCAGGTTGCAGCTGGTATGGCTAACCCGAGTCCGCCAGTAGGTCCGGCTCTGGGTCAGCAGGGCGTAAACATCATGGAATTCTGCAAAGCGTTCAACGCAAAAACTGATTCCATCGAAAAAGGTCTTCCGATTCCGGTAGTTATCACCGTTTACGCTGACCGTTCTTTCACTTTCGTTACCAAGACTCCGCCGGCAGCAGTTCTGCTGAAAAAAGCGGCTGGTATCAAGTCTGGTTCCGGTAAGCCGAACAAAGACAAAGTGGGTAAAATTTCCCGCGCTCAGCTGCAGGAAATCGCGCAGACCAAAGCTGCCGACATGACTGGTGCCGACATTGAAGCGATGACTCGCTCCATCGAAGGTACTGCACGTTCCATGGGCCTGGTAGTGGAGGACTAAGAAATGGCTAAACTGACCAAGCGCATGCGTGTTATCCGCGAGAAAGTTGATGCGACCAAACAGTATGACATCAACGAAGCTATCGCTCTGCTGAAAGAGCTGGCGACTGCTAAATTCGTAGAAAGCGTGGACGTTGCTGTTAACCTCGGCATCGACGCTCGTAAATCTGACCAGAACGTACGTGGTGCAACTGTACTGCCGCACGGTACTGGCCGTTCCGTTCGCGTAGCTGTATTTACCCAGGGCGCAAACGCTGAAGCTGCTAAAGCTGCAGGCGCTGAACTGGTAGGTATGGAAGATCTGGCTGACCAGATCAAGAAAGGCGAAATGAACTTTGACGTTGTTATTGCTTCTCCGGATGCAATGCGCGTTGTTGGCCAACTGGGCCAGGTTCTGGGGCCGCGCGGCCTGATGCCAAACCCGAAAGTGGGTACTGTAACGCCGAACGTTGCTGAAGCGGTTAAAAACGCTAAAGCTGGCCAGGTTCGTTACCGTAACGACAAAAACGGCATCATCCACACCACCATCGGTAAAGTGGACTTTGACGCTGACAAACTGAAAGAAAACCTGGAAGCTCTGCTGGTTGCGCTGAAAAAAGCAAAACCGACTCAGGCGAAAGGCGTGTACATCAAGAAAGTTAGCATCTCCACCACCATGGGTGCAGGTGTTGCAGTTGACCAGGCTGGCCTGAGCGCTTCTGCAAACTAATGCCTTTACGTGGGCGGTGATTTTGTCTACAATCTTACCCCCACGTATGCTAACGAAAGTTAGCAGCTAAAAAGATTTGTTCGTTGGAGCCTGGCCTATCCAGGCCTCCGTCGAAGACCGCAGGAGTTTCGCAAGAAACTTAATCCCCTGCGTAGACGGTGACAGAACGCTAAGATTATTCTTTTATATTCTGGCTTGTTTCTGCTCACCGTAATTAAGACGCTCTCTCCATTTGGAGGAGTGAAGTGAGTTCCAGAGATTTTCTCTGGCAAACATCCAGGAGCAAAGCTAATGGCTTTAAATCTTCAAGACAAACAAGCGATTGTTGCTGAAGTCAGCGAAGTAGCCAAAGGCGCGCTGTCTGCAGTGGTTGCGGATTCCCGTGGCGTGACTGTAGATAAAATGACTGAACTGCGTAAAGCAGGTCGCGAAGCTGGCGTATACATGCGTGTTGTTCGTAACACCCTGCTGCGTCGTGCTGTTGAAGGTACTCCGTTCGAGTGCCTGAAAGACGCGTTTGTTGGTCCGACCCTGATTGCATACTCTATGGAACACCCGGGCGCTGCAGCTCGTCTGTTCAAAGAGTTCGCGAAAGCGAATGCAAAATTTGAGGTCAAAGCCGCTGCCTTTGAAGGTGAGCTGATCCCGGCGTCTCAGATCGACCGCCTGGCAACTCTGCCGACCTACGAAGAAGCAATTGCACGCCTGATGGCAACCATGAAAGAAGCTTCGGCTGGCAAACTGGTTCGTACTCTGGCTGCTGTACGCGATGCGAAAGAAGCTGCTTAATCGCAGTTATCTTTTTAACGCATTCGCTTACGTATAAACTTATTCTGATATTCAGGAACAATTTAAATGTCTATCACTAAAGATCAAATCATTGAAGCAGTTGCAGCTATGTCTGTAATGGACGTTGTAGAACTGATCTCTGCAATGGAAGAAAAATTCGGTGTTTCCGCTGCTGCTGCTGTAGCTGTAGCTGCTGGCCCGGTTGAAGCTGCTGAAGAAAAAACTGAATTCGACGTAATTCTGAAAGCTGCTGGCGCTAACAAAGTTGCTGTTATCAAAGCAGTACGTGGCGCAACTGGCCTGGGTCTGAAAGAAGCTAAAGACCTGGTAGAATCTGCTCCAGCTGCTCTGAAAGAAGGCGTGAGCAAAGATGACGCTGAAGCACTGAAAAAAGCTCTGGAAGAAGCTGGCGCTGAAGTTGAAGTTAAATAAGCCAACCCTTCCGGTTGCAGCCTGAGAAATCAGGCTGATGGCTGGTGACTTTTTGGTCACCAGCCTTTTTGCGCTGTAAGGCGCCAGTAGCGTTTCACACTGTTTGACTACTGCTGTGCCTTTCAATGCTTGTTTCTATCGACGACTTAATATACTGCGACAGAACACCCGTTCTGTGTAAATCGCAATGAAATGGTTTAAGCGTGATAGCAACAGGCATTGCGGAAAGTATCCATTTTCCGGTCAACAAAATAGTGTTGCACAAACTGTCCGCTCAGTGGACAGATGGGTCGACTTGTCAGCGAGCTGAGGAACCCTATGGTTTACTCCTATACCGAGAAAAAACGTATTCGTAAGGATTTTGGTAAACGTCCACAAGTTCTGGATGTACCTTATCTCCTTTCTATCCAGCTTGACTCGTTTCAGAAATTTATCGAGCAAGATCCTGAAGGGCAGTATGGTCTGGAAGCTGCTTTCCGTTCCGTATTCCCGATTCAGAGCTACAGCGGTAATTCCGAGCTGCAATACGTCAGCTACCGCCTTGGCGAACCGGTGTTTGACGTCCAGGAATGTCAAATCCGTGGCGTGACCTATTCCGCACCGCTGCGCGTTAAACTGCGTCTGGTGATCTATGAGCGCGAAGCGCCGGAAGGCACCGTAAAAGACATTAAAGAACAAGAAGTCTACATGGGCGAAATTCCGCTCATGACAGACAACGGTACCTTTGTTATCAACGGTACTGAGCGTGTTATTGTTTCCCAGCTGCACCGTAGTCCAGGCGTCTTCTTTGACTCCGACAAAGGTAAAACCCACTCTTCGGGTAAAGTGCTGTATAACGCGCGCATCATCCCTTACCGTGGTTCCTGGCTGGACTTCGAATTCGATCCGAAGGACAACCTGTTCGTACGTATCGACCGTCGCCGTAAACTGCCTGCGACAATCATTCTGCGTGCCCTGAACTACACCACTGAACAGATCCTCGACCTGTTCTTTGAAAAAGTTATCTTTGAAATCCGTGATAACAAGCTGCAGATGGAACTGGTGCCGGAACGCCTGCGTGGTGAAACCGCATCTTTCGACATCGAAGCTAACGGTAAAGTGTACGTAGAAAAAGGCCGCCGTATTACTGCGCGCCACATTCGCCAACTGGAAAAAGACGACGTCAAACTGATCGAAGTCCCGGTTGAGTACATCGCAGGTAAAGTGGTTGCTAAAGACTATATTGATGAGTCTACCGGCGAGCTGATCTGTGCAGCGAACATGGAGCTGAGCCTGGATCTGCTGGCTAAGCTGAGCCAGTCTGGTCACAAGCGTATCGAAACGCTGTTTACTAACGATCTGGATCACGGCCCATATATCTCTGAAACCTTACGTGTCGACCCAACTAACGACCGTCTGAGCGCACTGGTAGAAATCTACCGCATGATGCGTCCTGGCGAGCCGCCGACTCGTGAAGCTGCTGAAAGCCTGTTCGAGAACCTGTTCTTCTCTGAAGACCGCTATGATCTGTCTGCGGTTGGTCGTATGAAGTTCAACCGCTCTCTGCTGCGCGAAGAAATCGAAGGTTCCGGTATCCTGAGCAAAGACGACATCATTGATGTTATGAAAAAGCTCATTGATATCCGTAACGGTAAAGGCGAAGTCGATGATATCGACCACCTTGGCAACCGTCGTATCCGTTCCGTTGGCGAAATGGCGGAAAACCAGTTCCGCGTTGGCCTGGTACGTGTAGAGCGTGCGGTGAAAGAGCGTCTGTCTCTGGGCGATCTGGATACCCTGATGCCTCAGGATATGATCAACGCCAAGCCGATTTCCGCAGCAGTGAAAGAGTTCTTCGGTTCCAGCCAGCTGTCTCAGTTTATGGACCAGAACAACCCGCTGTCTGAGATTACGCACAAACGTCGTATCTCTGCACTCGGCCCAGGCGGTCTGACCCGTGAACGTGCAGGCTTCGAAGTTCGAGACGTACACCCGACTCACTACGGTCGCGTATGTCCAATCGAAACCCCTGAAGGTCCGAACATCGGTCTGATCAACTCCCTGTCCGTGTACGCACAGACTAACGAATACGGCTTCCTTGAGACTCCGTATCGTAAAGTGACCGACGGTGTTGTAACTGACGAAATTCACTACCTGTCTGCTATCGAAGAAGGTAACTACGTTATCGCCCAGGCGAACTCCAACCTGGATGAAGAAGGCCACTTCGTAGAAGACCTGGTAACTTGCCGTAGCAAAGGCGAATCCAGCTTGTTCAGCCGCGATCAGGTTGACTACATGGACGTATCCACCCAGCAGGTGGTATCCGTCGGTGCGTCCCTGATCCCGTTCCTTGAACACGATGACGCCAACCGTGCATTGATGGGTGCGAACATGCAACGTCAGGCCGTTCCGACTCTGCGCGCTGATAAGCCGCTGGTTGGTACGGGTATGGAACGTGCTGTTGCCGTTGACTCCGGTGTAACTGCGGTAGCTAAACGTGGTGGTGTCGTTCAGTACGTGGATGCTTCCCGTATCGTTATCAAAGTTAACGAAGACGAGATGTATCCGGGTGAAGCAGGTATCGACATCTACAACCTGACCAAATACACCCGTTCTAACCAGAACACCTGTATCAACCAGATGCCGTGTGTGTCTCTGGGTGAACCGGTAGAACGTGGCGACGTGCTGGCAGACGGTCCGTCCACCGACCTCGGTGAACTGGCGCTTGGTCAGAACATGCGCGTAGCGTTCATGCCGTGGAATGGTTACAACTTCGAAGACTCCATCCTCGTATCCGAGCGTGTTGTTCAGGAAGACCGTTTCACCACCATCCACATTCAGGAACTGGCGTGTGTGTCCCGTGACACCAAGCTGGGGCCGGAAGAGATCACCGCTGACATCCCGAACGTGGGTGAAGCTGCGCTCTCCAAACTGGATGAATCCGGTATCGTTTACATTGGTGCGGAAGTGACCGGTGGCGACATTCTGGTTGGTAAGGTAACGCCGAAAGGCGAAACCCAGCTGACTCCAGAAGAGAAGCTGCTGCGTGCGATCTTCGGTGAGAAAGCGTCTGACGTTAAAGACTCTTCTCTGCGCGTACCAAACGGTGTATCCGGTACGGTTATCGACGTTCAGGTCTTTACTCGCGATGGCGTAGAAAAAGACAAACGTGCGCTGGAAATCGAAGAAATGCAGCTCAAACAGGCGAAGAAAGACCTGTCTGAAGAACTGCAGATCCTCGAAGCGGGTCTGTTCAGCCGTATCCGTGCTGTGCTGGTAGCCGGTGGCGTTGAAGCTGAGAAGCTCGACAAACTGCCGCGCGATCGCTGGCTGGAGCTGGGCCTGACCGACGAAGAGAAACAAAATCAGCTGGAACAGCTGGCTGAGCAGTATGACGAACTGAAACACGAGTTCGAGAAGAAACTCGAAGCGAAACGCCGCAAAATCACCCAGGGCGACGATCTGGCACCGGGCGTGCTGAAGATTGTTAAGGTATATCTGGCGGTTAAACGCCGTATCCAGCCTGGTGACAAGATGGCAGGTCGTCACGGTAACAAGGGTGTAATTTCTAAGATCAACCCGATCGAAGATATGCCTTACGATGAAAACGGTACGCCGGTAGACATCGTACTGAACCCGCTGGGCGTACCGTCTCGTATGAACATCGGTCAGATCCTCGAAACCCACCTGGGTATGGCTGCGAAAGGTATCGGCGATAAGATCAACGCCATGCTGAAACAGCAGCAAGAAGTCGCGAAACTGCGCGAATTCATCCAGCGTGCGTACGATCTGGGCGCTGACGTTCGCCAGAAAGTTGACCTGAGTACCTTCAGCGATGAAGAAGTTATGCGTCTGGCTGAAAACCTGCGCAAAGGTATGCCAATCGCAACGCCGGTATTCGACGGTGCGAAAGAAGCAGAAATTAAAGAGCTGCTGAAACTTGGCGACCTGCCGACTTCTGGTCAGATCCGCCTGTACGACGGCCGCACTGGTGAACAGTTCGAACGTCCGGTAACCGTAGGTTACATGTACATGCTGAAACTGAACCACCTGGTCGACGATAAGATGCACGCGCGTTCCACTGGTTCTTACAGTCTGGTTACTCAGCAGCCGCTGGGTGGTAAGGCACAGTTCGGTGGTCAGCGTTTCGGGGAGATGGAAGTGTGGGCGCTGGAAGCATACGGCGCGGCATACACTCTGCAGGAAATGCTCACCGTTAAGTCTGATGATGTGAACGGTCGTACCAAGATGTATAAGAACATCGTGGACGGCAACCATCAGATGGAGCCGGGCATGCCAGAATCCTTCAACGTATTGTTGAAAGAGATTCGTTCGCTGGGTATCAACATCGAACTGGAAGACGAGTAATTCTCGCTCAAACAGGTCACTGCTGTCGGGGTAAAACCCGGCAGCGGATTGTGCTAACTCCGACGGGAGCAAATCCGTGAAAGATTTATTAAAGTTTCTGAAAGCGCAGACTAAAACCGAAGAGTTTGATGCGATCAAAATTGCTCTGGCATCGCCAGACATGATCCGTTCATGGTCTTTCGGTGAAGTTAAAAAGCCGGAAACCATTAACTACCGTACGTTCAAACCTGAGCGTGACGGCCTTTTCTGCGCCCGTATCTTTGGGCCGGTAAAAGACTACGAGTGCCTGTGCGGTAAGTACAAGCGCCTGAAACACCGTGGCGTTATCTGTGAGAAGTGCGGCGTTGAAGTGACCCAGACCAAAGTACGCCGTGAGCGTATGGGCCACATCGAACTGGCTTCTCCGACTGCGCACATCTGGTTCCTGAAATCGCTGCCGTCCCGTATCGGCCTGCTGCTGGATATGCCGCTGCGCGATATCGAACGCGTGCTGTACTTCGAATCCTATGTGGTTATCGAAGGCGGTATGACCAACCTGGAACGCCAGCAGATCCTGACTGAAGAGCAGTATCTGGACGCGCTGGAAGAGTTCGGTGACGAATTCGACGCGAAGATGGGTGCGGAAGCAATCCAGGCCCTGCTGAAGAGCATGGATCTGGAGCAAGAGTGCGAGCAGCTGCGTGAAGAGCTGAACGAAACTAACTCCGAAACCAAACGTAAAAAGCTGACCAAGCGTATCAAACTGCTGGAAGCGTTCGTACAGTCTGGCAACAAGCCAGAGTGGATGATCCTGACCGTTCTGCCGGTTCTGCCGCCAGATCTGCGTCCGCTGGTTCCACTGGATGGTGGTCGTTTCGCGACTTCTGACCTGAACGATCTGTATCGTCGCGTCATTAACCGTAACAACCGTCTGAAACGTCTGCTGGATCTGGCTGCGCCGGACATCATCGTACGTAACGAAAAACGTATGCTGCAGGAAGCGGTAGATGCCCTGCTGGATAACGGTCGTCGCGGTCGTGCAATCACCGGTTCTAACAAGCGTCCTCTGAAATCTTTGGCCGACATGATCAAAGGTAAACAGGGTCGTTTCCGTCAGAACCTGCTCGGTAAGCGTGTTGACTACTCCGGTCGTTCTGTAATCACCGTAGGTCCATACCTGCGTCTGCATCAGTGCGGTCTGCCGAAGAAAATGGCACTGGAGCTGTTCAAACCGTTCATCTACGGCAAGCTGGAACTGCGTGGCCTCGCTACCACCATCAAAGCCGCTAAGAAAATGGTTGAGCGCGAAGAAGCTGTCGTTTGGGATATCCTGGACGAAGTTATCCGTGAACACCCGGTACTGCTGAACCGTGCACCGACTCTGCACCGTCTGGGTATCCAGGCATTTGAACCGGTACTGATCGAAGGTAAAGCTATCCAGCTGCACCCGCTGGTTTGTGCGGCATATAACGCCGACTTCGATGGTGACCAGATGGCTGTTCACGTACCGCTGACGCTGGAAGCCCAGCTGGAAGCGCGTGCGCTGATGATGTCTACCAACAACATCCTGTCCCCGGCGAACGGCGAACCAATCATCGTTCCGTCTCAGGACGTTGTACTGGGTCTGTACTACATGACCCGTGACTGTGTTAACGCCAAAGGCGAAGGCATGGTGCTGACTGGCCCGAAAGAAGCTGAGCGTATTTATCGCGCTGGCCTGGCCTCTTTGCATGCTCGCGTCAAAGTGCGTATCACTGAATACGAAAAAGATGCTAACGGTGAATTAGTAGCGAAAACCAGCCTGAAGGACACGACCGTTGGCCGTGCTATTCTGTGGATGATTGTACCGAAAGGTCTGCCTTACTCCATCGTCAACCAGGCGCTGGGTAAAAAAGCAATCTCCAAAATGCTGAATACCTGCTACCGCATTCTCGGCCTGAAACCGACCGTTATTTTTGCGGACCAGATCATGTACACCGGCTTTGCATATGCAGCGCGTTCCGGTGCATCGGTTGGTATCGATGACATGGTCATCCCGGAGAAGAAACACGAAATCATCTCCGAGGCAGAAGCAGAAGTTGCTGAAATTCAGGAGCAGTTCCAGTCTGGTCTGGTAACTGCGGGCGAACGCTACAACAAAGTTATCGATATCTGGGCTGCGGCGAACGATCGTGTATCCAAAGCGATGATGGATAACCTGCAAACTGAAACTGTTATCAACCGTGACGGTCAGGAAGAGAAGCAGGTTTCCTTCAACAGCATCTACATGATGGCCGACTCCGGTGCGCGTGGTTCTGCGGCACAGATTCGTCAGCTTGCGGGTATGCGTGGTCTGATGGCGAAGCCGGATGGCTCCATCATCGAAACGCCAATCACCGCGAACTTCCGTGAAGGTCTGAACGTACTCCAGTACTTCATCTCCACCCACGGTGCTCGTAAAGGTCTGGCGGATACCGCACTGAAAACTGCGAACTCCGGTTACCTGACTCGTCGTCTGGTTGACGTGGCGCAGGACCTGGTGGTTACCGAAGACGATTGTGGTACTCATGAAGGTATCATGATGACCCCGGTTATCGAGGGTGGCGACGTTAAAGAGCCGCTGCGCGATCGCGTACTGGGGCGTGTAACTGCAGAAGACGTTCTGAAGCCGGGTACTGCCGATATCCTCGTTCCACGCAACACGCTGCTGCACGAACAGTGGTGTGACCTGCTGGAAGAGAACTCTGTCGACGCGGTTAAAGTACGTTCTGTTGTATCCTGTGACACCGACTTTGGTGTATGTGCGCACTGCTACGGTCGTGACCTGGCGCGTGGGCACATCATCAACAAAGGTGAAGCAATCGGTGTTATCGCGGCACAGTCCATCGGTGAACCGGGTACACAGCTGACCATGCGTACGTTCCACATCGGTGGTGCGGCGTCCCGTGCGGCTGCTGAATCCAGCATCCAGGTGAAAAACAAAGGTAGCATCAAGCTCAGCAACGTGAAGTCGGTTGTGAACTCCAGCGGTAAACTGGTTATCACTTCCCGTAACACCGAACTGAAACTGATCGACGAATTTGGTCGTACCAAAGAAAGCTACAAAGTGCCTTACGGTGCGGTACTGGCGAAAGGTGATGGCGAACAGGTTGCAGGCGGCGAAACCGTTGCAAACTGGGATCCGCACACCATGCCGGTTATCACTGAAGTAAGCGGTTTTGTTCGCTTCACCGATATGATTGACGGTCAGACCATTACTCGTCAGACCGACGAATTGACCGGTCTGTCTTCGCTGGTAGTTCTGGATTCCGCAGAACGTACCGCAGGTGGTAAAGATCTGCGTCCGGCACTGAAAATCGTTGATGCTCAGGGTAACGACGTTCTGATCCCTGGTACTGATATGCCTGCGCAGTACTTCCTGCCGGGTAAAGCGATTGTTCAGCTGGAAGATGGCGTACAGATCAGCTCTGGTGACACCCTGGCGCGTATTCCGCAGGAATCTGGCGGTACTAAGGATATCACCGGTGGTCTGCCGCGCGTTGCGGATCTGTTCGAAGCACGTCGTCCGAAAGAGCCGGCAATCCTGGCTGAAATCAGCGGTGTCGTTTCCTTCGGTAAAGAAACCAAAGGTAAACGTCGTCTGGTTATCACTCCGGTAGACGGTAGCGAACCTTACGAAGAGATGATTCCGAAATGGCGTCAGCTCAACGTGTTCGAAGGTGAACGTGTAGAACGTGGTGACGTCATTTCCGACGGTCCGGAAGCGCCGCACGACATTCTGCGTCTGCGTGGTGTTCATGCTGTGACTCGTTACATCGTTAACGAAGTACAGGACGTATACCGTCTGCAGGGCGTTAAGATTAACGATAAACACATCGAAGTTATCGTTCGTCAGATGCTGCGTAAAGCCACCATCGTTAACGCGGGTAGCTCCGACTTCCTGGAAGGCGAACAGGTTGAATACTCTCGCGTCAAGATCGCAAACCGCGAACTGGAAGCGAACGGCAAAGTGGGTGCAACTTACGCCCGCGATCTGCTGGGTATCACCAAAGCGTCTCTGGCAACCGAGTCGTTCATCTCTGCGGCATCGTTCCAGGAGACCACTCGCGTACTGACCGAAGCAGCTGTTGCGGGCAAACGCGATGAACTGCGCGGTCTGAAAGAGAACGTTATCGTGGGTCGTCTGATCCCGGCAGGTACGGGTTATGCGTATCACCAGGATCGTATGCGCCGCCGTGCTGCGGGTGAAGCTCCGGCTGCACCGCAGGTGACTGCAGAAGACGCGTCTGCCAGCCTGGCAGAACTGCTGAACGCAGGTCTGGGCGGTTCTGATAACGAGTAATCGTTAATCCGCAAATAACGTAAAAACCCGCTTCGGCGGGTTTTTTTATGGGGGCGATTCAGAGGGCAAAGTTTTTACGGAAAATATTAAGAAAGGCAGGGCGAAACGAGGAAGAAGCTTTTCGCCCTGGACAACATTCCTGCTGACGGCACTACCATAAAAAAACGCAAGGCTTTCAACAACCTTGCGTTTTTCATCTTCCGTAGTGGCTCGGAATAAATTTACGTCCTTACATTCTGTCTCATCGCCTTTGCGAGTCGCGTCCCAGATAGCTGTCCCAGTCTTTCCATACCGGCTGCAAACCCTGAGCGGTTAACGCAGCTGCCACAGCTTCTGGTCGGCGATCGTCGTGCGGTGAGAATTGTTCCAGTTCGGGGTGATTGTCGGCATAGCCACCTGGCTGCGTTTTCGAGAAGGCGCTGACGTTATTGATTGCCAGCGGAATAACGCGATCGCGAAACCACGGTGATTCTCGCGTGGAGAGTGACAGTTCAATCTCCGGTGCAAGCAGCCGGAAAGCGCAGATGGTTTGCACTAACTGGCGTTCATCCATAATCGACGCTGGCTCAATCCCGCCAGTACACGGGCGCAGGCGCGGGAAAGAGACAGAGTAGCGGCTCTGCCAGTAATGCTGTTGCAGCCATAGCAAATGCTCGGCAACCATATAGCAGTCAACGCGCCAGTTGTCGGAAAGGCCGATTAGTGCGCCGAGACCAATCTTATCAATCCCCGCACGACCCAGCCGATCCGGTGTTTCCAGTCGCCAGAAGAAGTCCTGTTTTTTCCCTTTCAGATGATGGCGGGCGTATGTCGCCTCGTGATACGTCTCCTGATAAACCATCACCCCATCCAGACCAAGCTGTTTTAACTCGACGTATTCCGCTTCTGCCAGCGGTTGCACTTCCATCTGTAGTGAGGAGAATTGTTTACGCAGGGCAGGGAGATGGCGGCGAAAGTAATCCATTCCCACTTTTGCCTGATGTTCACCAGTGACCAGCAACAGATGTTCAAAGCCCATTTCCCGAATAGCGGCGCTTTCTCTGACGATATCCGCTTCATCCAGCGTTTTGCGCTTGATGCGGTTGCTCATGGAAAATCCACAGTACGTGCAGTCGTTAGCGCAAAGATTGGAAAGATAAAGCGGGACGTAGAAGCTGACGACGTTGCCAAATCGCTGACGAGTCAGACGCTGCGCCCGTTGGGCCAGTGGTTCCAGGTATTCACTGGCGGCTGGCGATAGCAGCGCCATCATGTCGTCGCGGGTGAGTGCCGCTGCACTTAGCGCCCGCTCTACGTCAGCAGCCGTTTTGCTGTTGATACGCAGGCGGATGTCGTCCCAGTCCAGTTGCCGCCAGCGGTCGCTGAAGGTTTTCATGCTGATGCCTCCAGAAATCCGGTCAGCGGGCTGGTGGCATGAGCAAAATGACTGCGGCTGCCCGGTCCGGCCTGACGTGCCAGCAGGCCGGCGTCTACTGCCAGACGAAATGCCTTCGCCATGTTGACGGGATCGTCCGCGACAGCAATTGCCGTATTTACCAATACCGCATCGGCTCCCATTTCCAGCGCCTGCGCGGCATGGCTGGGAACGCCGATGCCAGCATCAACGACCACCGGAACCGTGGTCTGCTGGATAATAATCTCCAGCATGGCGCGGTTTTTCAGTCCTTGATTAGAGCCAATCGGTGCGCCGAGCGGCATCACCGCCGCGCAACCGACTTCTTCCAGACGTTTACACAACACTGGATCGGCACCGCAGTAAGGCAGCACGACAAATCCCTGTTGCACCAGCGTTTCGGCGGCTTTCAGTGTTTCGATGGGATCGGGCAACAGCCAGCGGGCGTCAGGGTGAATCTCCAGCTTCAGCCAGTGTGTGCCCAGAGCTTCGCGTGCCAGATGAGCGGCGAAGATAGCTTCTTCCGCCGTTTTCGCCCCGGAAGTATTCGGCAGCAGTGTCACTCCCGCCGCGATAAGCGGGGCGAGGATATCGTCGTTGTGTTGGCGCAAGTCGACGCGTTTCATCGCCAGCGTCACCAGCTGACTACCGGAAGCGCGGATCGCCTCCACCATCAGTTGTGAAGAGGCGAATTTCCCGGTGCCGGTAAACAGATGTGAATCAAACGTTTTGTCCGCGATACGTAACATCTCAACCTCCTGCAATAACCTGAAAAAGCAGGATCTGGTCACCATCCTGCACGATATGTTGTGCCCACTGCTCACGCGGGACGATTTGCTGATTAATCGCCAGTGCCGCGCCTACTTTTAGCTGATCGAGTTGTTCCAGCAGCTCGTGAACAGTTTGTCCGGCTGCGCACTGCATCGGTTGGTCGTTAAACAGGATCTGCATTGCATCCTCCACATACAGGGCAACCATTTGCACGGCGCAACGCCAGGCTGCGCCACTGGCTCGATTTACCGTCGAACAGTCGGAGTTCTCCCGCTGGCGTCTCTATACCGCTCAATAACTTAATTGCTTCCAGTGCCTGCAAAGTGCCCATTACTCCGACCACCGGGCCAACCACGCCTGCCGTGCGGCAGTTGCGTTTTGGCTCCTGGTTATCCGGCCACAGGCAGCGGTAACAACCGTGCTCCCAGGGCGGCGTTAATACCATCAACTGACCGCCAAATCCGACCGCGCTGGCGGTAATAAGCGGCGTGTTGAGTGCCACGCAAGCGGCATTAATCTCCTGTCGAGTCGCCATATTGTCAGTACAGTCGAGCACTACATCGGCTTGTGCTACCGCATCTTTTAACGCCTCACCCGTTAACCGTTGTTGTAATGCCGTCAGTTGAATATCGGGATTTAACTGTGTCAGTCGTTGTTGGCAGACCTGCGATTTCGGGCGATCGATATCTTCAGTGGTAAAGAGGATTTGTCGTTGCAGATTGCTTAAATGCACATCGTCGTCATCTGCCAGTACCAGCGTCCCGACGCCAGCACCCGCCAGGTACAACGCAGCGGGCGTACCCAGCCCGCCAAGGCCGATAATCAGTACCTGGCTGTCGAGCAGTTTTTGCTGCCCTTCAAGAGCGATATCATCGAGCAGGATTTGACGGCTGTAACGCATAAAGTCACGGTCATTCATCGCCAACTCCTGCTATTTCCAGCAATTGTGCAGTTGCCAAACGCCAGTCTGCCGCCTGGGTAATGGCACTGACGACGGCGATACTGCCGACACCCGTCGCCATCACCGCAGGCGCGCGCGCCAGACTGATACCGCCAATCGCCACGGAGGGATAATCCCCCAGACGCTCAATATGCCGTGCCAGTTGCTCCAGCCCCTGCGGTGCAGAAGGCATCTGTTTGGTTTGTGTCGGGAACACATGTCCCAGCGCGATATAAGAAGGGCGAGCTGCCAGCGCGACGTCGATTTCCATATCGTCATGGGTCGAAACGCCCAGCCGCAGGCCTGCCGCGCGGATGGCCTCAAGATCGGTAGATTGCAAATCTTCCTGCCCCAGATGGACGCCATATGCCTGATGCTTGATCGCCAGCCGCCAGTAATCATTAATAAACAGCCGCGCGTTATAGCGGCGACCCAGCGCAATTGCCGCTACTACATCGGCTTCCACCTCTTCATCGCGCTGATCTTTGATGCGTAGCTGGAGGGTTCGCACGCCAGCGTCCAGCAGACGTTCGATCCACTGTACGCTGTCCACCACCGGGTACAGTCCTAAATGAAAAGGTACAGGAGGAAAATCAGGCTGATACATCACGCTTCCTCCTTACGCAGATAGATGTCTCCGCCTCTGGCGCGGAAGTTCTCCGACATATCCGCCATTCCCACTTCAATGGTTTGCGCGGCGGCGTAATCGCGCACCTCCTGGCTAATTTTCATTGAGCAGAATTTCGGCCCGCACATGGAGCAAAAATGGGCGACTTTGCCGGACTCTTGCGGCAGGGTTTCATCGTGATAAGCGCGGGCGGTAAACGGGTCGAGAGCCAGATTAAACTGGTCTTCCCAGCGAAATTCGAAGCGGGCTTTCGACATGGCGTTATCGCGAATTTGCGCGCCCGGATGCCCTTTTGCCAGGTCGGCAGCGTGGGCGGCAATCTTATAGGTGATAAGCCCTTGCTTAACGTCTTCTTTATTGGGTAGACCCAGGTGCTCTTTCGGCGTTACGTAACAGAGCATCGCGCAGCCAAACCAGCCGATCATCGCCGCGCCAATCCCCGACGTGAAGTGGTCATAGCCCGGCGCGATATCGGTAGTCAGCGGCCCGAGGGTATAGAACGGCGCTTCGTGGCAGTGCTCTAACTCCTCGGTCATATTGCGGCGAATCATCTGCATCGGTACGTGTCCGGGGCCTTCAATCATCACCTGTACGTCATATTCCCAGGCGATTTTGGTCAGTTCGCCCAGCGTATGCAGCTCGGCAAACTGCGCTTCATCGTTGGCGTCCTGAATAGAACCGGGGCGCAGGCCGTCGCCCAGCGATAGCGAAACGTCATAAGCAGCGCAGATTTCACAAATTTCGCGGAAGTGTTGATAGAGGAAGTTTTCCTGATGATGGGAGAGGCACCATTTCGCCATAATCGAACCGCCGCGCGACACAATACCGGTCAGGCGTTTCGCGGTCATTGGCACGTAGCGCAGGAGAACGCCCGCATGAATCGTGAAGTAATCTACGCCCTGTTCGGCCTGTTCCAGCAGCGTGTCGCGGAACGCTTCCCAGGTAAGATCTTCCGCGATCCCGTTAACCTTTTCCAGCGCCTGGTAGATCGGCACAGTACCAATCGGCACCGGGCTGTTACGTAAAATCCATTCGCGGGTTTCGTGAATATAGCGGCCGGTGGAAAGATCCATCACCGTATCCGCTCCCCAGCGCGTAGACCACACCAGCTTTTCCACTTCTTCTTCGATGGAAGAGGTGACCGCCGAGTTGCCGATATTAGCGTTAACTTTTACCAGGAAGTTACGACCAATAATCATCGGCTCTGATTCAGGGTGATTAATGTTGGCGGGGATAATCGCGCGTCCGGCAGCGACTTCATCACGGACAAATTCCGCAGTGATATTTTCCGGCAGACGTGCGCCAAGGCTCATTCCCGGATGCTGGTGGCGCAAAACTTTGCTACGAATGCGCTCGCGCCCCATATTCTCGCGAATGGCGATGAATTCCATCTCAGGTGTGATGATGCCCCGGCGGGCGTAGTGCAGCTGTGTGACGCGGCGGCCTGCTTTGGCGCGTTTTGGCGTCAAGACGCCGCTAAAACGCAGCTCGTCGAGGCCATCATCTGCCAGCCGCGCTTTAGTGTAATCGGAGCTGCGCACGGTAAGTTCTTCACTATCGCCGCGTGCATCGATCCACGGCTGGCGCAGTTTTGCCAGCCCTTGCTGAACGTTAATGGCGATTTGCGGATCGCCATACGGGCCGGAGGTGTCATAGACCGGAATCGCTTCGTTTTCTTCATACTGCGGCTGTTCTTTGCTGCCGCCGATTAGCGTCGGGCTAAGCTGGATCTCACGCATCGGCACGCGCACGCCGGGGTGTGTGCCAGTGATGTAAATGCGTTTTGAGTTGGGAAAGGCGGTGCCTTCCAGGGTGTCGATAAAATGTTGCGCCTGGGCGCGCTGTTCGCGGCGGGTTAGTTTTGTTGCAGACATAGCTCATTCCAAAAGTTAAGGACGTGGCTTGTCAGACGACGGATGAAGCAAGAGACGATCGCCGCAGGGGCGATGCGATAGCAGATTAACTCTTGTTCCCTTCGCAGGTATTAGCCTGATCAGGTTCCGCGGATCCCGAATAAACGGTCTCAGCCAGTTAAGGCACTCCGACAAGAAATTAGCCCCGAAAACGGGGCGTTGAATGTAAATTACGCGTTAACAGCGCAGAACTCAAGCAAGATGTTTGACGCGGGCGGCATCAAGCACCAGCAGAATCAGCTTATCTTCCAGTACAAAGCGTGCTTCCAGCGCCTCGCCGATATCAGATAAAACCTGTTGAAACTCAAGGTAATTATCATGATCGATGGCGGTTTCCAGGCTGGAATCGTAGTAATCCATAATCTGTTGTGTATTGGCTTCCAGTTGCGGCCAAATCTTTGCGGCGCGCGCGAGTTGCCCGTTGCCTTCCAGCTTATGAAGAATGCGCTCATAAATACTGAAATGTCCGGCAGACAGATAATCGACCAGACTCTGGCAAAAATCATCAAGGGCTTTTTCGTTTAGCCTCATGTACGATTCTTTGCCAGGCTTAATGCCAACCAGATTGTAGTAAGCCACGAGCAGATGCTTACGTACATGTAGCCAGCGATCAACCAGTTTGTTACTTCCTCTGACGTGCTCCGTCAGGTTATCGAGCTGGTTAAGCATGATTGACTCCGCAAGTTTGTATTCAAAAACTGCTCAGTGAGAAATGTAAAAACCATGTTAAACATGCCAGTGATGCAAAGGTAGTGCAAGAGCTATGGATCGTATAATTGAAAAATTAGATCACGGCTGGTGGGTCGTCAGTCATGAGCAAAAATTATGGTTGCCGAAGGGAGAATTGCCATATGGCGAAGCGGCAAATTTCGATCTTGTGGGTCAGCGCGCACTACAAATCGGCGAATGGCAGGGGGAACCTGTTTGGCTAGTTCAACAGCAGCGTCGCCATGATATGGGCTCGGTGCGCCAGGTCATTGATCTGGACGTCGGGTTGTTTCAACTAGCCGGACGCGGCGTGCAACTGGCGGAGTTTTACCGCTCGCATAAATACTGCGGGTATTGCGGGCATGAAATGTACCCGAGCAAAACAGAATGGGCGATGCTGTGCAGTCACTGCCGTGAGCGTTACTATCCGCAAATCGCCCCCTGCATTATCGTTGCCATCCGCCGCAATGATTCGATCCTGCTTGCTCAGCATACCCGCCATCGTAACGGTGTCCATACGGTACTTGCCGGATTCGTCGAAGTGGGCGAAACCCTCGAACAGGCGGTCGCGCGGGAAGTAATGGAAGAGAGTGGCATCAAAGTCAAAAACCTGCGTTACGTGACTTCTCAGCCGTGGCCGTTTCCTCAGTCATTAATGACTGCGTTTATGGCGGACTATGACAGCGGCGACATCGTGATTGACCCGAAAGAACTGCTGGAGGCGAACTGGTATCGCTACGACGATTTACCCTTACTGCCTCCGCCTGGCACCGTGGCGCGCCGCCTGATAGAAGATACGGTGGCGATGTGTCGGGCAGAGTATGAGTGATGATACACTGACCGCCTGACGCACTAAGGAATAGCCAAAATGACCGAACTTAAAAACGATCGTTATCTGCGGGCGCTGCTGCGCCAGCCCGTTGATGTCACTCCAGTATGGATGATGCGCCAGGCGGGTCGCTATCTACCAGAATATAAAGCCACGCGTGCTCAGGCGGGCGATTTTATGTCGCTTTGCAAAAACGCCGAACTGGCGTGCGAAGTGACTTTGCAGCCGCTGCGTCGCTATCCGCTGGACGCGGCGATCCTCTTTTCCGATATCCTCACCGTTCCGGACGCGATGGGATTAGGGCTCTATTTTGAAGCCGGAGAAGGCCCGCGTTTTACCTCGCCAGTCACCTGCAAAGCTGACGTCGATAAACTGCCAATTCCGGACCCGGAAGATGAGCTGGGTTACGTGATGAACGCGGTGCGTACCATTCGCCGCGAACTGAAAGGCGAAGTGCCGCTGATTGGTTTTTCCGGCAGCCCGTGGACGCTGGCGACCTACATGGTGGAAGGCGGCAGCAGCAAAGCCTTCACAGTGATCAAAAAAATGATGTATGCCGATCCGCAGGCACTGCACGCTCTGCTCGATAAACTGGCGAAAAGCGTCACCCTGTATCTGAACGCGCAGATTAAAGCCGGTGCTCAGGCAGTGATGATTTTTGACACCTGGGGCGGCGTGCTTACCGGGCGCGACTACCAACAATTCTCGCTCTATTACATGCATAAAATTGTTGATGGTTTATTGCGTGAAAACGACGGTCGCCGCGTACCAGTAACACTGTTTACCAAAGGTGGCGGACAGTGGCTGGAAGCCATGGCGGAAACCGGTTGCGATGCGCTGGGACTGGACTGGACAACCGACATCGCCGATGCGCGCCGCCGCGTGGGTAATAAAGTCGCGTTGCAGGGCAATATGGACCCGTCGATGCTGTACGCGCCGCCAGCCCGAATTGAAGAAGAAGTAGCGACTATACTTGCAGGTTTCGGTCACGGCGAAGGTCATGTCTTTAACCTTGGTCACGGCATTCATCAGGATGTGCCGCCAGAACATGCTGGCGTGTTTGTGGAGGCAGTGCATCGCCTGTCTGCGCCTTATCATCAGTAAGGAGTGGTTATGGATCTCGCGTCATTACGCTCACAACAACTTGAACTGGCTTCTTCTGTGATCCGCGAGGATCGACTTGATAAAGATCCACCGGATCTGATCGCTGGAGCCGATGTCGGGTTTGAGCAGGGCGGAGAAGTGACGCGAGCGGCGATGGTGCTGCTGAAATACCCCTCGCTTGAGCTGGTGGAGTATAAAGTGGCCCGCATCGCCACTACCATGCCTTACATTCCTGGTTTTCTCTCCTTCCGCGAATATCCTGCGCTGCTGGCAGCGTGGGAGATGCTGTCGCAAAAGCCGGATTTAGTGTTTGTCGATGGTCATGGGATCTCGCATCCTCGCCGTCTTGGTGTCGCCAGCCATTTTGGCTTATTGGTGGATGTGCCAACGATAGGCGTGGCGAAAAAACGGCTCTGCGGTAAATTCGAACCGCTCTCCAGCGAACCGGGCGCGCTGGCGCCGCTGATGGATAAAGGCGAGCAGTTGGCCTGGGTCTGGCGCAGCAAAGCACGCTGCAACCCGCTGTTTATCGCTACGGGTCATCGGGTCAGCGTGGATAGCGCGCTGGCGTGGGTACAACGCTGCATGAAAGGCTATCGTCTGCCGGAGCCAACGCGCTGGGCGGATGCTGTGGCCTCGGAACGTCCGGCATTTGTGCGCTATACAGCAAATCAGCCCTAATTCAGGTAAACTGCGGATAATTTCCGTATTTGAGAACTCAACATGTTACAAAACCCGATTCATCTGCGTCTGGAGCGCCTGGAAAGCTGGCAGCATGTCACTTTCATGGCCTGCTTATGCGAACGCATGTACCCCAATTACGCCATGTTTTGCCAGCAAACCGGTTTTGGTGATGGGCAAATTTACCGCCGTATTCTCGATCTCATCTGGGAAACACTGACCGTCAAAGACGCAAAAGTGAATTTCGACAGCCAACTGGAGAAATTTGAGGAAGCGATTCCTTCAGCGGACGATTTCGATCTGTACGGCGTTTATCCGGCAATCGATGCCTGCGTGGCGTTAAGTGAACTGGTTCATTCACGTTTGAGTGGCGAAACGCTCGAACACGCGGTGGAAGTGAGTAAGACCTCCATCACTACCGTTGCGATGCTGGAAATGACTCAGGCTGGTCGCGAAATGAGCGATGAAGAGCTGAAAGAAAACCCAGCCGTTGAGCAAGAATGGGACATTCAGTGGGAAATATTCCGACTTTTAGCCGAGTGTGAAGAACGTGACATTGAGCTGATAAAAGGCCTTAGAGCCGACCTGCGTGAGGCGGGTGAGAGCAATATTGGTATAATTTTTCAGCAATAAGACCAGAAAACGTGAATTAACGCCTGATTTGTCGTACCTGGAGTCTTCCCTTTCGCCCCCCGTCTGGTCTACATTTGGGGGGCGAAAAAAAGTGGCTATCGGTGCGTGTATGCAGGAGAGTGCTATTCTGGCATTTCCGTCGCACTCGATGCTTAGCAAGCGATAAACACATTGTAAGGATAACTTATGAACAAGACTCAACTGATTGATGTAATTGCAGAGAAAGCAGAACTGTCCAAAACCCAGGCTAAAGCTGCTCTGGAGTCCACTCTGGCTGCAATTACTGAGTCTCTGAAAGAAGGCGATGCTGTACAACTGGTTGGTTTCGGAACCTTCAAAGTGAACCACCGCGCTGAGCGTACTGGCCGCAACCCGCAGACCGGTAAAGAAATCAAAATCGCCGCAGCTAACGTACCGGCATTTGTTTCTGGCAAGGCACTGAAAGACGCAGTTAAGTAATATTGCGTGGCAGTGAACAGTTTTAACGAAGGGGTGGTTTCACCCCTTTTGTCTTTCTGGCGTCGATCATCGATGCTGGCGGGCGCTCTGTTTCTCACTGCCTGTAGCCACAACTCTTCACTTCCTCCCTTTACCGCCAGTGGTTTTGCTGAAGACCAGGGCGCGGTACGTATCTGGCGAAAAGACAGCGGCGATAATGTGCATTTGCTTGCTGTGTTCAGTCCGTGGCGCAATGGCGATACCACGACGCGAGAGTATCGCTGGCAGGGCGATAACCTCACGCTCATCAATATCAATGTTTACAGCAAACCGCCGGTGAACATTCGTGCGCGTTTTGACGATCGCGGTGATCTGAGCTTTATGCAACGTGAATCCGATGGGGAAAAGCAGCAGCTTTCTAACGACCAAATCGATTTATACCGTTATCGTGCTGATCAGATCCGCCAGATTAGCGATGCCTTACGTCAGGGGAGAGTCGTGCTGCGCCAGGGGCGCTGGCATGAGATGGAACAGACCGTGACCACCTGCGAAGGGCAAACCATTAAACCTGATTTAGATTCACAGGCGATAGCGCATATCGAGCGCCGCCAGAGCCGCTCTTCTGTTGATGTCAGCGTGGCATGGCTGGAAGCGCCCGAAGGTTCGCAATTACTGTTAGTGGCAAACTCTGATTTCTGTCGTTGGCAACCCAACGAGAAAACGTTCTGATTTACCAGTGGCCCATACCCATATGACCACCACCACAGCCGCCGTAACCCATGCCCATTCCGGCACCGCGCGGAATACCTGCTTCAGCCATCGCGATATCCCGTTTCACCCGCAACTCATCTAACGACTGACGCAAATTCTCCATCTCTTTGGCGACCGCGTTAATTTTGCTGCTATCCGGTGGGTTAGCGGCTAATAGAGCGTTGTATTCATAACGCTTCGTCACCAGTTGCTGTTGCAGCGCGCTGCTTTGGGCGTAAAAGTCATTATGGATTTTCTGCCACGCCGTCTGTTGTTCGCTGGTCAAAGGCGCGGCATTTTGCTGCCACATACCGTGTCCGCCGTGAGCAAATGCAGATGTCGATCCCATCGCCATTGCTGAAAGCGCCATCATCACCAGGGCAATTTTCGTGTTCCGTTTCATGGTTAATCCTCCAGTGGTTGTCTTACTTCGGGTATTGCATCTTCCGTGCCAACGATGAAACGCTGATATGACGGGTAATCTGGCATGATAAACGAGTAAAAATGACTCGCCTGCTGCGGGTAGCGAGTCATTTTTACTCATTGAAACTTAAGCCTTTGTGTTACAGCGCAGGGTAAACGCTGATAAAAGATGGCATGATTTCTGCTGTCAAAAAGGGATGAACAGGCAAAGAAGAAGATGCGTTTTATGCAACGTTCTAAAGACTCCTTAGCTAAATGGTTAAGCGCGATCCTCCCCGTGGTCATTGTTGGGCTGGTGGGATTGTTTGCAGTGACGGTGATTCGCGATTATGGGCGCGAGACTGCCGCCGCCAGACAAACGCTTCTG
Organism: Escherichia sp. MOD1-EC5433; assembly: GCF_002966005.1. Taxonomy (NCBI): domain Bacteria; kingdom Pseudomonadati; phylum Pseudomonadota; class Gammaproteobacteria; order Enterobacterales; family Enterobacteriaceae; genus Escherichia; species Escherichia sp. MOD1-EC5433. The sequence goes on from NZ_PTRL01000013.1 coordinate 24,189, forward strand.
GAAAAAGGCAGTGTACTTATCCGTGCTCTCGAATCCGGCTCGCGCGTCGGCATGGGGATGCGCATGCATCATGCGCAGCAGCAGGCCTTACTGGAAGAAATGGCCGGGCAGCCTGGAGTACGTTGGTTTGCGGTCACGGATGAACAAGGAATAATCGTGATGCATAGCAACTCCGGCATGGTGGGAAAACAGCTTTATTCCCCGCAGGAAATGCAGCAGTTACATCCGGGAGATGAAGAAGCGTGGCGGCGGAGCGATAGCGCAGACGGCGAGCCTGTTCTGGAAATTTATCGCCAGTATCAACCGATGTTTGCTGCTGGAATGCACCGGATGCGCCATATGCAGCAGTATGCCGCGACACCACAAGCAATTTTTATCGCTTTCGACGCCAGTAACATTGTGAGTGCTGAAGATCGTGAGCAGAGAAACACCCTGATTATCCTCTTCGCCCTGGCGACGGTCTTGCTGGCAAGCGTGTTGTCATTCTTCTGGTATCGCCGATATCTGCGCTCGCGCAAGCTTCTACAGGATGAAATGAAGCGCAAAGAGAAGCTGGTGGCGCTGGGGCATCTGGCGGCAGGCGTTGCCCATGAAATTCGCAATCCGCTTTCCTCAATTAAAGGGCTGGCGAAATACTTTGCCGAACGAGCACCAGAGGGCGGGGAAGCGCATCAACTGGCGCAGGTAATGGCGAAAGAGTCCGACCGTTTGAATCGTGTGGTGAGTGAGTTGCTGGAACTGGTCAAGCCAACGCACCTGGCTTTGCAGGCGGTGGATCTCAATACCTTGATTAACCATTCATTACAGCTGGTGAGCCAGGATGCAAACAGCCGGGAGATCCAGTTACGCTTTACTGCCAACGACACGTTGCCGCAAATTCAGGCCGATCCGGACCGACTGACCCAGGTCTTGTTGAATCTCTATCTCAATGCCATTCAGGCGATTGGTCAGCATGGCGTGATTAGCGTGACGGCCAGCGAAAGCGGTGCTGGCGTGAAAATCAGCGTTACCGACAGCGGTAAAGGAATTGCGGCGGATCAGCTTGAAGCCATCTTCACCCCATACTTCACCACCAAAGCCGAAGGCACCGGACTGGGGCTGGCGGTCGTGCATAATATTGTTGAACAACACGGTGGTACAATTCAGGTCGCAAGCCAGGAGGGAAAAGGCGCAACGTTCACCCTCTGGTTTCCGGTCAATATTACGCGTAAGGACCCACAAGGATGACGCACGATAATATCGATATTCTGGTGGTGGATGATGACATTAGCCACTGCACCATCTTGCAGGCATTGCTGCGCGGCTGGGGCTATAACGTCGCGCTGGCGAACAGCGGGCGACAGGCGCTGGAGCAGGTGCGGGAACAGGTTTTTGATCTTGTGCTTTGCGATGTGCGAATGGCAGAGATGGATGGCATCGCCACGCTGAAAGAGATCAAAGCGTTAAACCCGGCAATTCCGGTGCTGATTATGACTGCGTACTCCAGCGTCGAGACGGCGGTAGAGGCACTGAAAACTGGGGCGCTGGATTATCTCATCAAGCCGCTGGATTTCGATAACCTACAGGCGACGCTGGAAAAGGCGCTCGCACATACGCACAGTGTTGACGCTGAAACGCCTGCGGTGTCTGCCAGCCAGTTCGGTATGGTCGGTAAAAGCCCGGCGATGCAACACCTGCTCAGTGAAATCGCCCTCGTCGCGCCATCGGAAGCCACGGTGCTGATCCACGGCGATTCCGGCACCGGTAAAGAGCTGGTCGCCAGGGCGATTCACGCCAGTAGCGCACGGAGTGAAAAACCACTGGTAACGCTCAACTGTGCGGCACTCAACGAATCCTTGCTGGAATCTGAATTGTTCGGTCACGAAAAAGGGGCGTTTACTGGAGCTGATAAACGCCGGGAAGGGCGCTTTGTTGAGGCGGATGGCGGCACGTTGTTTCTCGATGAAATTGGCGATATCTCGCCGATGATGCAGGTGCGTCTGCTGCGTGCGATTCAGGAGCGCGAAGTTCAGCGTGTCGGCAGCAACCAGACCATCTCGGTTGATGTCCGGCTGATTGCGGCGACCCATCGCGATCTTGCCGCTGAGGTAAAGGCCGGGCGTTTTCGCCAGGATCTCTACTATCGGCTGAACGTGGTGGCAATTGAAGTACCGTCGCTGCGGCAACGACGGGAGGATATTCCCCTACTGGCTGGCCATTTTCTGCAGCGATTTGCTGAACGCAATCGCAAGGCGATAAAAGGCTTTACGCCCCAGGCGATGGATCTGCTGATTCACTACGACTGGCCGGGAAATATTCGCGAACTGGAAAACGCGGTAGAACGGGCAGTGGTGCTGCTGACTGGGGAATATATTTCCGAACGCGAGCTGCCGCTGGCGATTGCCAGTACGCCGATCCCGCTGGCTCAAACTCAGGACATTCAGCCGTTGGTGGAAGTGGAAAAAGAGGTGATTCTGGCGGCGCTGGAGAAAACGGGCGGCAACAAAACCGAAGCCGCCCGTCAGTTAGGGATTACGCGCAAAACGCTATTAGCAAAACTGTCGCGTTAGTTCTGCTCGCGTTCGATAGCGCGCCAGCCGATATCTTTCCGGCAGAAGCAGTCGTCCCAGTGGATATCGGTCATTAAGGCATAAGCGCGTTTCTGCGCCTCTGCTACGGTATGACCCAGCGCGGTGACGCACAGTACGCGCCCGCCGCTGGTCACTACCTGCTCGTCATCCGCCAGTTTCGTGCCCGCGTGGAACACTTTACCGCCTTCGACTTCTTCCAGCGGCAGGCCGTGGATCACATCGCCAGTGCGATAATCGCCCGGATATCCACCCGCAGCCATCACCACTCCGAGGGAAGCGCGTTCATCCCACTCGGACGTTTTCTCGTCCAGCTTGCCTTCACAGGCTGCCAGGCAGAGCTCAACCAGATCGGACTTCATGCGCAGCATAATCGGCTGGGTTTCTGGATCGCCAAAGCGGCAGTTAAATTCGATAACCTTCGGGTTGCCCTGTTTGTCGATCATCAAACCTGCATAGAGAAAACCGGTGTAGGTATTGCCTTCCGCCGCCATGCCTTTCACGGTTGGCCAGATGATACGTTCCATGGTGCGCTGATGAACTTCATCGGTCACTACCGGTGCAGGAGAGTAAGCCCCCATTCCGCCGGTGTTTGGCCCGGTATCTTTATCGCCTACGCGTTTGTGATCCTGGCTGGTGGCCATCGGCAGCACATGCTCACCATCCACCATTACGATAAAACTCGCTTCTTCGCCGTCGAGGAACTCTTCGATAACAATGCGATGACCCGCGTCGCCAAAAGCGTTGCCTGCCAGCATATCGTGAACAGCCGCTTCAGCTTCTTCCAGCGTCATCGCCACGATAACGCCTTTTCCGGCAGCCAGGCCGTCAGCTTTAATGACGATCGGCGCACCTTTCTCACGCAGATACGCCAGCGCAGGTTCTACCTCGGTGAAGTTCTGGTATTCCGCTGTAGGGATCTTATGGCGGGCCAGGAAATCTTTGGTAAACGCTTTCGAGCCTTCCAGTTGCGCGGCGCCTGCGGTTGGGCCGAAGATTTTCAGCCCGGCGGCGCGGAAGGTATCCACTACGCCTTTCACCAGCGGCGCTTCCGGGCCGACGATGGTTAGATCAATCTTTTCGTTTTGCGCGAAATCCAGCAGCGCCGGGATATCGGTCACGCCGATAGCGACGTTTTGCAGTGCAGGCTCCAGCGCAGTGCCAGCGTTACCCGGAGCAACAAAAACAGTCTCAACCAGCGGCGATTGCGCCGCTTTCCAGGCCAGCGCGTGCTCGCGGCCGCCGTTACCAATGACTAATACTTTCATCTGTCGCTCCATTAATGGCGGAAGTGGCGCATGTCGGTGAAGAGCATTGCAATACCGTGCTCGTCGGCGGCAGCAATCACTTCGTCATCACGGATAGAACCGCCAGGCTGGATTACGCAGGTCACGCCGGCAGCGGCGGCAGCATCAATACCGTCACGGAACGGGAAGAACGCGTCAGAAGCCATAGAGGAACCTTTGACTTCCAGACCTTCATCGGCAGCTTTAATACCGGCGATTTTGGCGGAGTACACGCGGCTCATCTGGCCTGCGCCAATCCCGATGGTCATATTGTTTTTGGCATAGACGATAGCGTTGGATTTCACGAACTTCGCCACTTTCCAGCAGAACAGCGCATCACGCAGTTCCTGTTCGGTCGGCTGACGTTTGGTCACGACACGCAGTTCTTCCGCACCGACCATCCCCAGGTCACGATCCTGAACCAGCAAGCCGCCGTTCACGCGTTTGAAATCAAGACCCGGAATACGTTCGCCCCACTGACCGCAGGTCAGAACGCGTACGTTCTGCTTGGCGGCGGTGATTTTCAGGGCTTCTTCGCTGGCAGACGGTGCGATGATCACTTCGACAAACTGACGAGAAATGATGGCCTGTGCGGTTTCAGCATCCAGCTCGCGGTTAAAGGCAATAATGCCGCCGAATGCGGAGGTCGGGTCTGTTTTGTACGCGCGATCGTAAGCGTCAAGAATGGAATTGCCGATAGCCACGCCGCAAGGGTTGGCGTGCTTCACAATCACACATGCCGGTTCGGCGAACTCTTTCACGCACTCCAGCGCCGCATCGGTATCGGCGATGTTGTTATAAGAGAGGGCTTTACCCTGAACCTGGGTTGCGGTGGCAACGGAGGCTTCTTTCACATTCTCTTCTATATAGAAGGCAGCCTGCTGGTGGCTGTTCTCGCCGTAGCGCATATCCTGCTTCTTAATGAAGTTCAGGTTCAACGTGCGCGGGAAGCGACCGGCAGCTTCTTTGCTTTCACCGTGGTAAGCCGGAACCATGCTGCCGAAGTAGTTGGCAATCATGCTGTCGTAGGCGGCAGTGTGCTCGAAGGCTTTGATAGCGAGGTCGAAACGGGTTGCAAGCAGAAGCGAACCTTCGTTGGCATCCATCTCTTTAATAATGGCGTCGTAGTCGCTGCTCTTGACCACGATTGCGACATCTTTATGGTTCTTCGCTGCGGAGCGCACCATCGTTGGGCCGCCGATATCGATGTTCTCAACCGCATCTTCCAGCGAGCAGCCTTCACGGGCAACGGTCTGGGCGAACGGATACAGGTTAACAACCACCATATCGATAGGTTGGATCTGATGTTCTTCCATAATGGCATCGTCCTGGCCGCGACGGCCCAGAATGCCACCATGTACTTTCGGATGCAGAGTCTTCACACGTCCATCCATCATCTCCGGGAAACCGGTGTAATCGGAAACTTCGGTCACCGGCAGCCCCTTTTCTGCTAACAGTCGGGCAGTGCCTCCTGTAGATAGCAGTTCCACACCGCGTGCGGAAAGTGCCTGAGCGAATTCGACGATACCTGCTTTGTCAGAAACACTGAGCAGAGCGCGGCGGACTGGACGACGTTGTTGCATGGTAAATCCCCTGGATTTGACTATTACAGAGAGCGTTAGCTGAATTTTTCGCGAAAAACTCAGCTAACGCCCCTAACGGGGCATCTTTATTTTTCGCCCGCATTGTAACGAAAACGTTTGCGCAACGCTCGCGAATTTTTTTGTTTCGATGGTGAGCACCATTTCGATTGTGGTTAGCAGGTCAGGAATACAGAAATAACGCTTATGATTGTGGATAACTCTGTGCGTAAAAAGGTATAAATAGGGGTTTTGCTGGGGAATGCAGCAGTCAGTCATTTTTTTGCAATTTTTCTATTGCGGCCTCAGGAGAACTCCCTATAATGCGCCTCCATCGACACGGCGGATGTGAATCACTTTACACAAACAGCCGGTTCGGTTGAAGAAAAAAATCCTGAAATTCAGGGTTGACTCTGAAAGAGGAAAGCGTAATATACGCCACCTCGCGACAGTGAGCTGAAAGCCGCGTCGCAACTGCTCTTTAACAATTTATCAGACAATCTGTGTGGGCACTCGAAGATACGGATTCTTAACGTCCTCGGACGATAAATGAATACCAAGTCTCAAGAGTGAACACGTAATTCATTACGAAGTTTAATT
>NZ_PTRL01000014.1:0-26543 GCF_002966005.1 Escherichia sp. MOD1-EC5433
AATTAAACTTCGTAATGAATTACGTGTTCACTCTTGAGACTTGGTATTCATTTATCGTCCGAGGACGTTAAGAATCCGTATCTTCGAGTGCCCACACAGATTGTCTGATAAATTGTTAAAGAGCAGTTGCGACGCGGCTTTCAGCTCACTGTCGCGAGGTGGCGTATATTACGCTTTCCTCTTTCAGAGTCAACCCTGAATTTCAGAATTTTTTCTCTTCGTTGTTACGAACATCTTGTGAAGTGTTTCACGTTGTCGTCTCAACGGAGGCGCATTATAGGGATCCCAATTTTTTGCACAAGCACTTTTTTGATCTTTTTTTCTGTTTGTTGTTTTTTCATCCTTTTTGCTGCATTCACATGCAAAATGGCGCATTTTTACATAGCAAAACACTTGCGCAAGGCTAATAAAGCACCCAAAGTCATAGATAAATCATTTTTCGTTGAGGTAAGTATGTCAGACACTCTACGCCCATACCGGGATCTTTTTCCACAAATCGGTCAGCGAGTCATGATCGACAGTAGTAGTGTGGTTATTGGTGATGTTCGGTTGGCCGATGATGTGGGGATCTGGCCACTTGTTGTAATTCGTGGTGATGTTAATTATGTTCAGATCGGCGCCCGAACCAATATCCAGGATGGCAGCGTTTTACACGTGACCCATAAATCAACGGCTAATCCACAAGGCAATCCGTTGGTCGTCGGCGAAGACGTTACGGTTGGACATAAAGTGATGCTCCACGGCTGCACCATTGGCAATCGTGTGCTGGTTGGGATGGGCTCAATTTTACTTGATGGCGCAATAGTAGAAGATGATGTGATGATTGGGGCGGGTAGCCTTGTCACACAAAATAAACGGCTGGAGAGCGGATATCTGTATCTCGGTAGCCCCGTCAAGCAGATCCGCCCGTTAACTGATGAAGAAAAGTCTGGGTTACGCTATTCAGCTAATAACTACGTGAAATGGAAAGACGAGTATCTGGATCAAAGCAACCAAACCCAACCTTGATCATCTTCGCTTTGAGCCTGAATTAAGCTTTCTGCTTCTTCTTCCAGGTCCCAGCGATGCTGACGAAAATTCGCTATGTACTGTTCTGGCGTATCCCCTGTAAAGCGATTCGCCAGACTTTCGCCAGTAATTGCACAAGTCAGTTGCATACCGTTCACCAGAGCGGGAAAACATACGCATTTTTTGCTCTCATTCCACTCCTCCCTGTCTGGAAACTGGATGGCCTGATTCACGCTGACAACTCCTGTTGCAATTGTTTGATAACTGGTTCTACGTCAGGCAGGACACCATGCCAAAGAAGGAAAGCATGTGCCGCCTGTGCCACCAGCATCCCTAATCCATCAGCATTACGCTTTGAGCCTTGCAGCTCACACCATGTCAGAAAAGGCGTTTTCCCTTTCTGATAGAACATGTCATAACAACAAATACCTGGATGAATAAGCGATGCTGGAATCGCTGGAATATCACCACTAATGCCACTGGATGTCGCGTTAATAATAAGATCGAACTCGTGACCTTCCAGTTCGTCCATACCCAACGCCTGAACACTTCCAGTGTGCGCAAACAATTTTGCTAACTCTTCCGCGCGGGAAACCGTCCGATTAGTAATTGTTACCGCACAGCCCAGGGAAAGGAGCGGCAGTAATACACCACGAGACGCCCCGCCAGCGCCAATAAGCAGAATACGTAAGCCAGAGCGGATAAAAGAGAGACGTTCCAGATCGCTTAACAAACCTACGCCATCGGTATTGTCACCCAGCAGGCGTCCATCTTCTAACCGCTTGAGGGTATTAACAGCGCCAGCCAATGCAGCCCGTTCAGTGAGTGCATCCGCTCTGGCAAAAGCCTCTTCTTTAAAAGGCACTGTCACATTCGCACCTTTACCACCAGCGGCAAAGAATGCATTCAGTGTGTTGATGAAATCATTAATGGGTGCCAACACGCGCCCATAGGGATGTTCAATATTCAGCTGCTGCGCAAATTGCTGATGAATGAATGGCGATTTGCTGTGGGCTATCGGATTACCAAAAACAGCATAGGTTTCCATCAACTTACCCCTGTCGAAACAGTTCACCCGTCAGGGCATCGCGGATTTCTGAAGGATTTAAACGCCCCCCCGTCTCACCAGGCACAACCGGGAACTCCGCACCAAATTGTGCGCGAACTTCGTCTACTGTGCGACAAGGTGGCAATCCACTCAAGTTGGCACTGGTAGAAACCAGCGGTTTACCATAAGCCTGGCACAAAGCAACCACCAACGGATGGTCGGTGACTCGTACAGCAAGCGAATCAAAGCGGCCCGTCAACCAGCGCGGTGTTGTCGCAGGCGCGGGAAAGACAAAGGTGACAGGACCTGGCCAGCGGGAAAAAATGGTTTCACGCTGCACGTCAGTCAACATGGTGTCATCAATATAGGGTTTAAGCTGCTCGTAATTTGCTGAGATTAAAATCAGCCCCTTATCAACCGGACGCTGTTTTAACTCCAACAGTCGCATCACTGCTGTTTCGCTATCAGGATCGCACCCAACACCGAAAACGGCTTCCGTTGGATAGGCGATGACACGTTCTTCATTGAGGACATCTATCGCAGCTGCGATAGCGTCTCCTTGCAGGTTATTATTCACGTTATTATTCCGCCAAAACCGGCTTTCCACATTGTTTACTGGCACAAAAGTGTTTTACACCCTGCGCGGTTTTCTTTTCGATGAGTAGCGGATAATGACACTCAGGGCATTCTCCAGCTATGGGTTTGAAGTTAATGGCAAATTGACACTCCGGGTAGCGATCACAGGAATGGAATGTTTTGCCATAACGGGAGCGGCGCTGAACCAGATGGCCCGTCCGACATTGGGGACATGTAATTGCCGTTTCGTCCGGTTTATCAATAAGTTCAGTATGTTCGCATTCAGGGTAGTTACTGCAGCCAATAAACATACCAAAGCGTCCCTGGCGTAATACCAGATTTGCGCTACATACAGGGCAAACCTGCCCCTCCAGAACTTTGACGATATGTCCATCCGCTGAAGACTTCAGAGGACGGACGTAGTCACACGCCGGATACTGTGAGCATCCAAGAAACGGACCGTGTTTCCCGGATCGAATAACCAGTTCAGCCCCGCACTTTGGGCAGGACTCATTATTACGCACCGTGAACAGTGCTGATTTCGCCATAACAACTTATGCTGAATTAAAGAAATAATTAATGCAGCATACCTTCATTCACTTCAAAGAGTAATTCTTCCATTTGCTGGTACGCATTTTCGCAGCCCGGAATGTTGAATAACACCATCAGGATTACCCATTTCAGGTCTTCCAGGTCGAACTCTGCGGTGTCCAGCGCGAGCACTCGCTCTATCACCATTTCACGGGTTTCAAGGTTAAGCACCTGAATTTGCTCAAGGAAAAGCAGAAATCCACGACAGCTGGCATCCAGTCTTTCGCACTCTTCAGGGGTATAAATACGCATGGAGAGTGGATCAGAGGCTAGTTGCATCGGTTCTGCCAGTCCTTCCTGATAATCAGCAAGCTTTTCCAGCCAAAGCAGGGCATTGTAGATATCTTCTCGATCAAATCCTGCGTCGGTAAGATCCTGTTCAAGTTTGTCTTGATCCACACGCAACTCAGCTTCTGTGTGAATATAGGTTTCAAACAAATACATTAGTACGTCGAACATGGCATGCCCTCCTCAATCGGACATAGCCGCCGGGTACTGCTGCGATCCACCCTGCTAACTCCAGTTCTAGTAGTTGAGTAACTACCTCTGGCACAGGTTGGCCGGCACGTTCAGCGACGACGTCAACAGGTGTTACCTCATCTCCTACGTTAGCCAGGAGCTCAGGAAATGGCAATGCCACGTCTTCCTGATCTGGTGAATAAAATGAATTTTCAGGGGCATCTGGCAACCAGTGCAGTCCGTATTGCAAATTTTCCAGAATTTCTTCCGGTTCCGTCACAAGAGTCGCACCTTGTTTTATTAACCAGTGAGCCCCTTCGCTTCCCGGACTCCCTAATGGACCGGGCAAGGCAAAAACTTCTCGCCCCTGTTCAAGCGCACAACGTGCTGTTACCAAAGAACCACTGCGTAAAGCAGCTTCTATCACCAGTACACCTTTACTTAGACCACTGATAATGCGATTTCTTCGCGGGAAATTGTAAGACAGTGGCGGAACATCCAGCGGAAATTCGGAAACGATCGCGCCTCCCTGTTCAAGCAGACTAGCGGCGAGTTGAATATGGCGACGCGGGTGAATGGTATTGAGTCCATTTCCCAGCACCGCAATACTAACGCCATTTACCTGTACCGCCGCTTTATGCGCTACACCATCGATTCCACGCGCCAGTCCACTGGTAATCGTTACGCCACGTGTCGCCAGCGATTCGCAAAATAATCGTGCCCATCGCTCGCCATACCATGAATGCGCCCGACTTCCCACAACGGCAAGCTGAAATGAATGCAACGCTTGCAGTTCTCCTGCAACAAACAGTGCACCGGGGTAATCTGTCGTCGCCAGAAGTTGAGGAGGATAAAATTCGCTGTCCGCAGGGATTAAATGATGGTTGGGTTGCTCCAACCAACAAAGTGAGCTTTCAATACTCTTTCGCGGAAATGAAAGAAAGCGTTGTGCCTGTCGCAATGTAAGTCCTGTTTACTGCAATACAACCGCATCAATATGCGACTGTTTTGCCAGCCAGTGAGCTATACGGACCATATCATCGCCGTACAAGTTGCTGATGCTCATCAGACGCAGCCAAATTTCTGTATCGACCATCCTTATCTCCCTGCCATAAGCAGCCTTAGCAATCTTTGCGATTGGTCAGTGATGCTGTCAATCAGAGGGGGATTTGTCTAGAATAGAAGAAATAATCTTTCTAACTCCTGAACACATCTCTGGAGATTTATGTCAGTTTTGCAAGTGTTACATATTCCGGACGAGCGGCTTCGCAAAGTTGCTAAACCGGTAGAAGAAGTGAATGCAGAAATTCAGCGTATCGTCGATGATATGTTCGAGACGATGTACGCAGAAGAAGGTATTGGCCTGGCGGCAACCCAGGTTGATATCCATCAACGTATCATTGTTATTGATGTTTCGGAAAACCGTGACGAACGGTTGGTGTTAATCAATCCGGAGCTTTTAGAAAAAAGCGGCGAAACAGGCATTGAAGAAGGTTGCCTGTCGATCCCTGAACAACGTGCTTTAGTACCGCGCGCAGAGAAAGTGAAAATTCGCGCCCTGGACCGCGACGGTAAACCATTTGAACTGGAAGCAGACGGTCTGTTAGCCATCTGTATTCAGCATGAGATGGATCATCTGGTTGGCAAACTGTTTATGGATTACCTGTCACCGCTGAAACAACAACGTATTCGTCAGAAAGTTGAAAAACTGGATCGTCTGAAAGCCCGGGCTTAAGGATAAGAATTAACGTGTCAGAATCACTACGTATTATTTTTGCGGGTACACCTGACTTTGCAGCGCGTCATCTTGACGCGCTGTTGTCTTCTGGACATAACGTTGTTGGCGTGTTTACCCAACCTGACCGACCAGCAGGACGCGGCAAAAAGCTGATGCCCAGTCCGGTCAAAGTGCTGGCTGAAGAAAAAGGCTTACCCATTTTTCAGCCTGTTTCCTTGCGTCCACAAGAAAACCAGCAACTGGTCGCCGATCTGCAAGCTGATGTTATGGTCGTCGTCGCTTATGGGCTGATTCTGCCTAAAGCTGTGCTGGAGATGCCACGTCTCGGCTGTATCAATGTTCACGGTTCACTGCTGCCTCGCTGGCGCGGTGCCGCGCCAATCCAACGTTCGTTATGGGCGGGTGATGCAGAAACTGGCGTGACCATTATGCAAATGGATGTCGGTTTGGACACCGGCGACATGCTTTATAAACTCTCCTGCCCGATTACCGCAGAAGATACCAGTGGTACGCTGTACGACAAACTGGCAGAGCTTGGCCCACAAGGGCTTATCACCACGTTGAAACAACTGGCAGACGGCACGGCGAAACCAGAAGTTCAGGACGAAACTCTTGTCACTTACGCTGAAAAGTTGAGTAAAGAAGAAGCGCGTATTGACTGGTCGCTTTCGGCAGCCCAACTTGAACGCTGCATTCGCGCTTTCAATCCATGGCCAATGAGCTGGCTGGAAATTGAAGGACAACCGGTTAAAGTCTGGAAAGCGTCGGTCATTGATACGGCAACCAAAGCCGCACCAGGAACGATCCTTGAAGCCAACAAACAAGGCATCCAGGTTGCAACTGGTGATGGCATCCTGAACCTGCTCTCGTTACAACCTGCGGGTAAGAAAGCGATGAGCGCGCAAGACCTCCTGAATTCTCGTCGGGAATGGTTTGTTCCGGGCAACCGTCTGGCCTGATAGTCCACTCTTCTAAGCCCGGTCTTGCCGGGCATTTTTATACTTATGAAAAAACAACGTAATTTACGTAGCATGGCGGCCCAGGCCATTGAACAAGTCGTCGAGCAAGGGCAATCATTAAGCAACATTCTGCCACCGCTACAGCAAAAAGTTTCCGATAAAGACAAAGCACTTCTTCAAGAGTTGTGCTTTGGCGTACTGCGTACGCTCTCACAGCTAGACTGGCTGATTAATAAGTTAATGGCCCGTCCGATGACCGGCAAACAGCGGACCGTGCATTACCTGATTATGGTCGGACTGTACCAACTACTTTATACCCGTATTCCGCCACACGCCGCGCTTGCGGAAACAGTTGAAGGCGCAGTTGCGATTAAACGCCCGCAGCTTAAAGGGTTGATTAACGGCGTATTACGCCAGTTCCAGCGTCAGCAAGAAGAGTTATTAGCCGAGTTTAATGCCAGTGATGCACGTTATCTGCATCCTTCCTGGTTGCTGAAGCGTCTGCAAAAAGCATATCCAGAGCAGTGGCAATCCATCGTCGAAGCCAATAACCAGCGCCCGCCGATGTGGCTACGCATTAATCGTACGCATCATTCCCGCGATAGCTGGATTGGACTTCTGGAAGAAGCAGGCATGAAAGGCTTCCCACATGCGGATTACCCGGACGCTGTACGCCTGGAAACACCCGCGCCGGTTCATGCGCTACCAGGTTTTGAAGAAGGATGGGTTACCGTTCAGGATGCATCAGCACAAGGTTGCATGACCTGGCTTGCTCCACAAAACGGTGAACACATTCTGGATCTTTGTGCCGCCCCCGGCGGTAAAACAACACATATCCTTGAGGTGGCACCAGAAGCGCAAGTGCTGGCGGTTGATATTGACGAACAGCGCCTTTCTCGCGTTTACGACAATTTAAAACGCCTTGGTATGAAGGCAATCGTGAAACAAGGTGATGGCCGTTACCCTTCCCAATGGTGCGGCGAGCAACAGTTTGATCGCATTTTATTAGATGCGCCTTGTTCGGCGACCGGTGTAATTCGTCGCCATCCGGATATTAAATGGTTGCGTCGCGACCGCGATATCCCGGAACTCGCGCAGTTGCAGTCTGAAATTCTTGACGCCATCTGGCCGCATTTAAAATCCGGTGGAACCCTGGTTTATGCCACCTGTTCGGTGTTACCGGAAGAGAACAGCCAGCAGATTAAAGCCTTTTTGCAACGTACGGATGATGCCGTACTTTGCGAAACCGGAACACCAGAGCAACCTGGTAAGCAAAATCTGCCAGGCTCCGAAGAAGGCGACGGCTTCTTTTACGCTAAGCTAATCAAAAAGTGATGAGATAACGGGTCGCGACTGATGAAAATTATCATTCTGGGTGCCGGTCAGGTTGGCGGCACGCTGGCGGAGAACCTGGTTGGTGAGAACAACGATATTACCGTTGTCGATACTAATGGTGAGCGTCTGCGGACCTTGCAGGATAAATTTGACCTGCGTGTTGTGCAGGGGCATGGCTCTCATCCACGCGTATTGCGGGAGGCCGGTGCCGACGACGCCGATATGCTGGTTGCTGTAACCAGTTCAGATGAAACTAATATGGTTGCCTGCCAGGTAGCCTACTCACTTTTCAACACCCCTAATCGCATCGCTCGTATCCGCTCGCCGGACTACGTTCGAGATGCTGATAAGCTATTCCATTCTGATGCCGTACCGATTGATCATCTGATCGCACCAGAGCAGTTGGTTATCGATAATATTTACCGACTGATTGAATATCCCGGCGCATTGCAGGTGGTGAACTTCGCTGAGGGTAAAGTCAGCCTGGCTGTGGTTAAAGCCTATTATGGTGGCCCGCTGATTGGTAATGCACTTTCGACCATGCGCGAACATATGCCACATATCGATACTCGTGTGGCAGCAATTTTCCGCCACGATCGCCCCATTCGTCCGCAAGGTTCGACCATCGTTGAAGCTGGTGATGAAGTGTTCTTTATTGCCGCTTCACAACATATCCGCGCGGTGATGAGCGAATTACAACGTCTGGAAAAACCGTATAAGCGGATTATGCTGGTAGGCGGCGGCAACATCGGCGCTGGACTGGCGCGTCGTCTGGAAAAAGATTACAGCGTCAAACTCATCGAACGTAATCAGCAGCGCGCAGCCGAATTGGCGGAAAAGTTGCAGAATACGATCGTCTTTTTTGGCGATGCGTCGGATCAGGAACTGCTGGCTGAAGAACATATTGATCAAGTTGATCTGTTTATTGCCGTCACCAACGATGACGAAGCCAATATCATGTCCGCCATGCTTGCCAAACGTATGGGGGCGAAAAAGGTGATGGTGTTGATCCAGCGTCGCGCTTATGTGGATCTGGTTCAAGGAAGCGTGATCGATATTGCTATTTCACCGCAACAGGCAACTATTTCTGCGTTGCTCAGTCATGTGCGAAAAGCTGATATTGTTGGTGTTTCCTCACTCCGTCGCGGTGTGGCTGAAGCTATTGAAGCTGTTGCTCACGGTGATGAGAGCACTTCTCGTGTTGTTGGTCGGGTTATTGATGAAATTAAACTGCCGCCTGGGACAATTATCGGTGCGGTGGTACGTGGAAACGACGTGATGATTGCTAATGATAATTTACGCATTGAGCAAGGCGATCACGTAATTATGTTCCTCACAGATAAAAAGTTTATTACCGACGTCGAAAGACTCTTCCAGCCAAGCCCTTTCTTTTTGTAATTAATAAGGCGTCTAATGACGCCTTATTATTTCCCTTTGATTATCAAGGATTAATTAAATTCATTCCAGGCAGGAAAATGGCTTAACATTTGTTAGACTTATAAATGTCAGTTTCATAGGGAGAATAACATGAGCATTATTAAAGAATTTCGCGAATTTGCGATGCGCGGGAACGTGGTGGATTTGGCAGTGGGTGTCATTATCGGCGCGGCATTCGGTAAGATCGTCTCTTCACTGGTTGCTGATATCATCATGCCGCCACTGGGTTTATTAATTGGCGGGATCGACTTTAAACAGTTTGCTGTCACATTACGCGATGCGCAGGGGGATGTACCCGCTGTTGTTATGCATTACGGCGTCTTCATTCAAAACGTATTTGATTTTCTGATTGTTGCCTTTGCCATCTTTATGGCGATTAAGCTAATCAACAAACTGAATCGGAAAAAAGAAGAACCGGCGGCGGCTCCAGCACCAACTAAAGAAGAAGTATTACTGACAGAAATTCGTGATTTGCTGAAAGAGCAGAATAACCGCTCTTAACAAGCGCCAGAAAGCAGAAGGCCAGTGGTAAAAAAGCGATTCACTTTCTTGCCACTGGCCTCCCAGTTCCCCCGATTGGCATGTTTTCCTTTTCGCATATAGCTGCCTTTCCCTTTTTTATTTTTCTCTACGCGTTGTCTGAACAGGGGGTCATGCAGTAATGCTTCTATCGCATTATCCTTTATCTGCCCTTTAGTATGCTGATATCGGCTCATAAAAACTCCAGTTGGTTGTTTAACGGCGCGAGTGTAATCCCGCCAGTGCAATAAATCAACAGCCACTCTTAACGCCACTCGCTCCTTGCTCAAGAGCTTCAAGAATCGAGCAATAAACGCTGCTATGAGCCGTCCCACAACAGGCATCATTAAGCCGTTGCAGAGAACGTTGCATACTCTGCAACTCGGCTATCCGCGCTTCCACTTCCTGTAATCTTTCCTGCACAATGCCTTTTGATTCCTGACAGGTATGGTGTTCAGGATCGATACGGATCGACAGTAATTCTCGGATCGACTCAAGGCTGAAACCGAGCTGTCTGGCGTGACGAATAAACTTCAAACGTCGGAGATCGCTTTCGGTATAAAGACGAAAACCACCTTCGGTACGTACTTCATGATCCATCATTTGTTGCTTTTCGTAATAACGAATCGTGTCAGGCGTTACTTCCGCAAGTTTTGCCAGCTCACCAATGCGATACATATTTACTCCATTAGTTATCATTGATTTTATTCAACAATTTTTCAGCATACACGCCACGTAAAAAATCGGTGCTCAATCCTGCTTGTCGCAGCTTTAACTCCAGTAATAACAACCGACGACTAATCTCATGATATTGCGGATCGTCCTGGCGAATGCCTTTGAGGATATCCAGAAGTTGAATTGCCTCCTTTCGCTGTTCAAGTTCTGGAGGTAAGTAACCGGCATTCTTCAACAAGCGATACCCCGCACGTAATTCCGGTGGCACGTGGGAATCATCATCAAGTATCAATGGTTCGCCGCTACCTGGCAGGTTATCAAACTCACCTTTCGCTTGCGCTTCTGATATATGGCGCTCTGCCCACTGGTCAAGTAACCACATAAATACTCCAGGGGATGAACAAAAAGAGTACAGCTATTGTAGATAAGTGGGGATACTACAGGTATAAAAAAACCCGCCGGGGCGGGTTTTTTTACGTTGCTTCAGATTACTCTGCAGCAGCTTCTGCTTTCTCTGAACGATCAACCAGCTCGATGTAAGCCATCGGCGCGTTGTCGCCTGCACGGAAACCACACTTCAGAATACGAGTGTAACCACCGGCACGGCTCGCGAAACGCGGGCCCAGTTCGTTAAACAGTTTTGCCACGATCTCGTTATCACGAGTACGGGCGAATGCCAGACGACGATTAGCAACGCTATCAGTCTTGGCAAGAGTAATCAGCGGCTCAACTACGCGGCGCAGCTCTTTCGCTTTAGGCAGAGTCGTCTTGATGATTTCATGACGAACCAGTGAACCTGCCATATTACGGAACATAGCCTGGCGATGGCTGCTGTTGCGGTTCAGTTGACGACCACTCTTACGATGGCGCATGACCTTATCCTTCTCAGTAAAACCTTAACCTGTGATCCGGTTACTCGTCAGCGATGCTTGCCGGTGGCCAGTTTTCCAGGCGCATACCCAGAGACAGTCCACGGGAAGCCAGCACGTCTTTAATCTCAGTAAGAGATTTTTTACCAAGGTTAGGCGTTTTAAGGAGCTCAACCTCGGTACGCTGTACCAGATCACCGATATAGTGGATAGCTTCTGCTTTAAGGCAGTTAGCAGAGCGGACAGTCAATTCCAGATCGTCAACAGGGCGCAGCAGGATCGGATCGAACTCTGGTTTCTCTTCTTTCACTTCCGGCTGACGTACATCACGTAAGTCAACAAAAGCTTCCAGTTGTTCAGCCAGAATGGTTGCCGCACGACGAATCGCCTCTTCAGGATCGATTGTGCCGTTGGTTTCCATTTCGATGACCAGCTTGTCCAGGTCGGTACGCTGTTCTACACGCGCTGCTTCAACATTGTAGGCAATACGCTCTACAGGGCTGTAGCATGCGTCGACCAGCAGACGGCCGATTGGGCGCTCATCTTCTTCCGAATGAATTCGGGTAGAAGCCGGCACATAACCACGACCGCGCTGAACTTTGATACGCATGCTAATAGACGCGTTCTCATCGGTCAGGTGGCAGATCACGTGCTGCGGCTTGACGATTTCGACATCACCGTCGTGGGTGATATCGGCTGCAGTCACAGGGCCAATGCCAGATTTATTCAAGGTAAGAATAACTTCATCTTTGCCCTGAACTCTCACCGCCAGCCCTTTCAGGTTGAGCAGGATTTCCAGGATATCTTCCTGAACGCCTTCTTTGGTGCTGTACTCATGTAGTACACCATCAATCTCAACCTCGGTCACCGCGCAACCCGGCATCGATGAGAGCAGAATACGGCGCAGTGCGTTACCCAGAGTATGGCCAAAGCCACGCTCTAAAGGCTCAAGGGTCACCTTGGCGTGCGTCGAACTCACTTGCTCGATATCAACCAGGCGCGGTTTTAGAAACTCTGTCACAGAACCCTGCATTGTGTCCTCTCTTTGGTACTAAGCTTTACTTGGAGTAAAGCTCGACGATCAGGTGTTCGTTAATGTCCGCAGACAGATCAGAACGCTCCGGCTTACGCTTAAACGTACCTTCCATCTTGCCAGCATCAACTTCCAGCCAGGTTGGCTTTTCACGCTGCTCAGCCAGCTCCAGAGCGGCTTTCACGCGAGACTGCTTCTTCGCTTTCTCACGAATGCTTACAACGTCATTCGGACTAACCTGATAAGAAGCGATGTTAACAACACGACCGTTTACCATAATTGCTTTATGGCTAACCAGCTGACGTGCTTCTGCACGAGTGGCACCGAAGCCCATACGGTATACAACGTTGTCCAGACGACCTTCCAGCAGAGCCAACAGGTTTTCACCGGTGTTGCCTTTCAGACGTGCTGCTTCTTTATAGTAGTTACGGAACTGACGCTCCAGCACACCATAGATACGGCGAACTTTTTGCTTTTCACGCAACTGCACACCATAGTCAGACAGACGCGGTTTACGCGCACCGTGCTGGCCAGGAGCTTGTTCAATTTTACACTTGGTATCGATCGCGCGAACGCCAGACTTAAGGAATAAGTCGGTGCCCTCACGACGGCTCAGCTTGAGCTTAGGACCCAAATATCTTGCCATTTTCTTTCTCCAACAAACCTGGAAAACGAAGCGTTATACGCGACGTTTTTTCGGCGGACGACAACCGTTATGAGGGATCGGAGTCACATCAGTAATGTTAGTGATGCGGAAACCTGCGGCGTTCAGAGCACGAATAGTAGATTCGCGGCCTGGACCCGGACCTTTAACCATAACTTCCAGATTCTTGATGCCGTATTCTTTCACGGCGTCAGCGCAACGCTCTGCTGCAACCTGAGCTGCAAACGGAGTGGATTTGCGAGAACCACGGAAACCGGAACCACCGGCAGTTGCCCAACCCAACGCGTTACCCTGACGATCAGTGATAGTCACGATGGTGTTGTTGAAAGAAGCATGGATATGAGCCACGCCGTCAGAGACTTGTTTTCTTACACGTTTACGTGCACGAATTGGTGCCTTTGCCATTATTCAATCACCCCGATTATTTCTTGATCGGTTTGCGCGGACCCTTACGGGTACGTGCGTTGGTCTTGGTACGCTGACCGCGAACCGGGAGACCACGACGATGACGCAAACCGCGATAGCAACCAAGATCCATCAGGCGCTTGATGCTCATGCTGATTTCACGGCGCAGATCACCTTCAACGACAAATTTGGCAACTTCGTCACGCAGCGTGTCGATTTGTCCTTCAGACAGCTCACTGATCTTAACATCTTCAGCGATACCCGCTGCAGCCAGGATGGCTTTGGAACGGGTCTTGCCGACGCCATAAATCGAAGTTAATGCGATTACGGCATGCTTATGATCAGGAATGTTAATGCCTGCTATACGGGCCACTATGCACTCCTACTATTTAATATGTACGTTCCATGCTGAAAAGCCCGTTTTCAGGATACTCAAATGGAAACGCACAGACATACAAAAGATTGGCTGGCTAATCTAGCCAGCTCAACCCAACTTTGCAAGAAAAATATGCGAATAAATCAGCCTTGGCGCTGTTTATGCTTCGGCTCGGCACTGCAAATCACACGGATGACACCATCACGCTTAACGATTTTGCAGTTACGGCATAATTTCTTGACGGAAGCACGAACTTTCATTTTTACTCTCCGTAACTTCTCGGGCGACCAATTATCGGCCGTAGCCTTTCAGGTTCGCCTTCTTCAATGCAGACTCATACTGACTGGACATCATCAGAGTTTGCACTTGAGCCATAAAGTCCATAATCACGACAACAACGATAAGCAGTGAGGTCCCACCGAAGTAGAACGGTACTTTCATTGCATCACGCATGAACTCCGGGATCAGGCAGATAAAGGTAATGTACAACGCACCAACCAGGGTCAGACGGGTCATTACTTTATCGATATACTTCGCCGTTTGCTCTCCCGGACGAATTCCTGGTACAAATGCACCGGACTTCTTCAGGTTATCTGCTGTTTCACGCGGGTTGAAAACCAACGCCGTGTAGAAGAAACAGAAGAAGATGATTGCAGACGCATAGAGTAACACATAAAGCGGTTGCCCAGGCTGCAAATACAGCGAAATTGTTGTCAGCCAGTTCCAACCAGTACCGCCCCCGAACCATGACGCGATGGTCGCCGGGAACAGAATAATACTGGAAGCGAAGATTGCCGGGATTACCCCCGCCATAT
Organism: Escherichia sp. MOD1-EC5433; assembly: GCF_002966005.1. Lineage (NCBI taxonomy): Bacteria > Pseudomonadati > Pseudomonadota > Gammaproteobacteria > Enterobacterales > Enterobacteriaceae > Escherichia > Escherichia sp. MOD1-EC5433. Next base: position 14,508 of record NZ_PTRL01000014.1, read on the forward strand.
TCACTTTCAGCGGTAAATGTGTGCTCTGTGCAGCATAGACACGACGACCTTGCTGACGTTTCGCGTAGTTTACCACAATGCGGCGTTGACCACGCTCAACAAACACAACAAAGAACGTCACTGCAAATACTAATACTGCAACCAACAGCAACACGAGGAAGTGCAGGTCGCCTTGACGCGCTTGCTCGATAGTATGGGCAATGGCTGGCGGGAGTCCCGCGACAATACCGGCGAAGATAATGATTGAAATACCGTTGCCGATACCTCGTTCAGTGATCTGTTCGCCCAACCACATCAGGAACATGGTTCCCGTAACCAGACTTACAACAGCGGTGAAGTAGAATGCAAAGCCCGGGTTAATAACCAGGCCTTGCATACCAGGCATATTCGGCAGACCGGTAGCAATACCGATCGACTGGAATATTGCCAGCACCAGAGTACCGTAACGGGTGTACTGGCTGATCTTACGACGACCAGACTCCCCTTCTTTCTTAATTTCTGCCAGCGTTGGGTGAACCACCGTCAGCAGCTGGATAATGATCGACGCCGAAATATACGGCATGATCCCCAGAGCAAAGATAGAAGCACGGCTGAGAGCACCACCAGAGAACATGTTAAACATCTCAATGATGGTGCCTCGCTGTTGCTCAAGCAGTTTGGCAAGTACAGCGGCATCAATACCAGGGATCGGAATAAAAGAGCCAATACGGAACACAATCAGCGCACCGATAACAAACAGCAGTCTGCGTTTCAGCTCGCCTAAGCCACCTTTGGCACTTTGAAAATCTAATCCCGGTTGTTTAGCCATCTGCTACTTATTCCTCGATTTTACCGCCAGCAGCTTCGATAGCAGCACGAGCGCCTTTAGTAACACGCAGGCCACGAACAGTTACCGGAGTAGTTACTTCGCCAGCCAGGATCACTTTCGCGAACTCGATCTGGATACCGATAATGTTAGCCGCTTTCAGCGTATTCAGGTCTACAACACCGCCTTCTACTTTAGCCAGGTCAGACAGACGAACTTCGGCTGTAATCGCTGCTTTACGAGAAGTGAAGCCGAATTTCGGCAGACGACGGTACAGAGGCATCTGACCACCTTCGAAACCGCGACGTACGCCACCGCCAGAACGAGATTTCTGACCTTTGTGACCACGACCACCGGTTTTACCGAGGCCAGAACCGATACCACGACCCAGGCGTTTACCCGCCTTTTTGGAGCCTTCGGCCGGAGACAGAGTATTTAAACGCATCTCTTACTCCTCAACTTTAACCATGAAGGAAACCGCGTTGATCATACCGCGAATAGCAGGAGTATCCTCGCGCTCTACGGTGTGACCAATACGACGCAGACCCAGGCCAAGCAGCGTTGCCTTGTGTTTCGGCAGACGACCGATTGCACTGCGGGTTTGAGTAATTTTAATAGTCTTTGCCATGGTTTATTTCCCCAGAATTTCTTCAACGGATTTACCACGCTTGGCAGCGACCATTTCTGGAGAACTCATATTTTCCAGGCCATCAATAGTTGCACGAACCACGTTGATCGGGTTGGTGGAACCATATGCTTTAGCCAGAACGTTATGAACCCCAGCGACTTCCAGAACGGCGCGCATTGCACCACCGGCGATGATACCGGTACCTTCGGAAGCCGGCTGCATGAATACGCGAGAACCCGTGTGAACACCTTTAACAGGGTGTTGCAGAGTGCCGTTATTCAGCGCGACGTTAATCATATTGCGACGGGCTTTTTCCATCGCTTTCTGGATCGCTGCTGGAACTTCACGCGCTTTACCGTAACCAAAACCAACGCGACCGTTACCATCACCAACTACAGTCAGAGCTGTGAAGGAGAAAATACGACCACCTTTAACGGTTTTAGATACGCGGTTTACCGCGATCAGCTTTTCCTGCAGTTCGCCAGCTTGTTTTTCGATGTGAGCCATCTTACACCTCTACCTTAGAACTGAAGGCCAGCTTCACGGGCAGCATCTGCCAGTGCCTGGACACGACCATGATATTGGAACCCGGAACGGTCAAAGGATACATCTTTGATGCCTTTTTCCAGAGCGCGTTCAGCGACAGCTTTACCCACAGCTGCAGCCGCGTCTTTGTTACCGGTGTACTTCAGTTGTTCAGCGATAGCTTTTTCTACAGTAGAAGCAGCTACCAGAACTTCAGAACCGTTCGGTGCAATTACCTGTGCGTAAATGTGACGCGGGGTACGATGTACCACCAGGCGAGTTGCGCCCAGCTCCTGGAGCTTGCGGCGTGCGCGGGTCGCACGACGGATACGAGCAGATTTCTTATCCATAGTGTTACCTTACTTCTTCTTAGCCTCTTTGGTACGCACGACTTCGTCGGCGTAACGAACACCCTTGCCTTTGTAAGGCTCAGGACGACGGTAGGCGCGCAGATCCGCTGCAACCTGACCGATCACCTGCTTATCAGCGCCTTTCAGCACGATTTCAGTCTGAGTCGGACATTCAGCAGTGATACCCGCAGGCAGCTGATGGTCAACAGGATGAGAGAAACCCAGAGACAGGTTAATCACATTGCCTTTAACCGCTGCACGGTAACCTACACCAACCAGCTGCAGCTTCTTAGTGAAGCCTTCGGTAACACCGATAACCATTGAGTTCAGCAGGGCACGCGCGGTACCAGCCTGAGCCCAACCGTCTGCGTAACCATCACGCGGACCGAAGGTCAGGGTATTATCTGCATGTTTAACTTCAACAGCATCGTTGAGAGTACGAGTCAGCTCGCCGTTTTTACCTTTGATCGTAATAACCTGACCGTTGATTTTTACATCAACGCCGGCAGGAACAACGACCGGTGCTTTAGCAACACGAGACATTTTTTCCTCCGATTAGGCTACGTAGCAGATAATTTCGCCACCAAGACCAGCCTGGCGCGCTGCACGATCAGTCATAACACCTTTAGAGGTAGAAACAACTGCGATACCCAGACCCGCCATAACTTTCGGCAGCTCATCTTTACGTTTATAGATGCGCAGACCTGGGCGGCTGACACGCTGAATGCTTTCTACAACAGCTTTGCCCTGGAAATACTTAAGAGTCAGTTCCAGTTCAGGCTTGGTGTCGCCTTCAACTTTAAAATCTTCAATAAAACCTTCTTCCTTCAGCACGTTGGCGATTGCCACTTTCAGCTTGGAGGAAGGCATGGTGACCGCAGCTTTGTTCGCGGCCTGACCGTTACGGATACGGGTCAGCATATCCGCGATCGGATCTTGCATGCTCATCTGTCTTTACTCCCGTGATTCAATTGGTGACAATTACCAGCTAGCCTTTTTCAGACCCGGGATTTCACCGCGCATAGCGGCTTCACGGACCTTAATACGGCTCAACCCGAACTTCCGCAGGAAACCATGCGGACGACCTGTTTGACGGCAGCGGTTACGCTGACGAGACGGGCTGGAATCACGCGGCAGAGTCTGCAGCTTGAGAACAGCATTCCAACGATCTTCGTCGGAAGCGTTCACATCAGAGATGATCGCTTTCAGTTCAGCGCGTTTCGCGAAGTATTTATCAGCTAAAGCTACGCGTTTTACTTCGCGTGCTTTCATTGATTGCTTAGCCATTTAGTAACCCTACCTTACTTGCGGAACGGGAAGTCAAAGGCAGCCAGCAGAGCACGGCCTTCTTCGTCAGATTTCGCAGTAGTGGTAATGGTAATATCCAAACCACGAACGCGGTCGACTTTATCGTAGTCGATTTCTGGGAAGATGATCTGCTCACGGACACCCATGCTGTAGTTACCACGACCGTCGAAAGACTTAGCGGACAGGCCACGGAAGTCACGGATACGAGGTACAGCAATAGTGATCAGGCGCTCAAAGAACTCCCACATGCGTTCGCCACGCAGAGTTACTTTACAGCCGATCGGATAGCCCTGACGGATTTTGAAGCCTGCAACAGATTTGCGTGCTTTGGTGATCAGCGGTTTTTGACCGGAGATTGCTGCCAGGTCTGCTGCTGCGTTATCCAGCAGTTTTTTGTCAGCGATCGCTTCACCAACACCCATGTTCAGGGTGATCTTCTCGACCCGAGGGACTTGCATGACAGAATTGTAGTTAAACTCAGTCATGAGTTTTTTAACTACTTCGTCTTTGTAGTAATCATGCAGTTTCGCCATCGTACTACTCCAAATTACTTGATAGTTTCGCTGTTAGACTTGAAGAAACGGACTTTTTTACCGTCTTCGAATCTAAAGCCTACACGGTCAGCCTTGCCGGTTGCCGCATTGAAGATTGCTACGTTGGAAACCTGAATAGCGGCTTCTTTTTCAACGATGCCACCCGGTTGGTTCAGAGCCGGAACCGGCTTCTGGTGTTTCTTAACCAGGTTGATACCTTCAACAATGACCTTGCCGGAAGACAGGACATTCTTAACTTTACCGCGTTTACCTTTATCTTTACCGGTTAACACGATAACTTCGTCATCACGACGGATTTTCGCTGCCATGATTCGCTCCTTAGAGTACTTCTGGTGCCAGAGAGATAATTTTCATGAACTTCTCACTACGAAGCTCACGAGTTACCGGCCCAAAAATACGCGTACCGATAGGCTGCTCGCTGTTGTTGTTCAGAAGAACACAAGCATTACCATCGAAGCGAATGACAGAACCGTCCGGGCGACGAACACCCTTCTTGGTGCGCACCACTACCGCCTTCAGCACATCACCTTTTTTGACCTTACCACGCGGAATTGCTTCTTTGATGGTGATCTTGATGATGTCGCCTACGCCTGCGTAGCGACGGTGCGAGCCACCCAGAACCTTGATACACATTACGCGACGTGCACCGGAGTTGTCGGCGACGTTCAGCATAGTCTGTTCTTGGATCATTTTAGTGCTCCGCTAATGTCAACTACTACTGAGACCCGAAAATCAGGTCGTTAAAAATCCCCATATCGAGGGCGCGGCATTATAACACCGCTTCAAAGATATGGGTAGAAAAAATAAACGGCTCATTTCTGAGCCGTTTATTCGTATCGAGAGAGTGTACTGTATTACAGAACCGCTTTCTCTACAACGCGAACCAGCGTCCAGGATTTAGTCTTGGACAGCGGACGGCATTCGCGGATTTCAACCACGTCACCGATACCGCATTCGTTGTTCTCGTCATGTACGTGCAGTTTGGTCGTACGCTTGATGAATTTACCGTAGATCGGGTGTTTCACAAAACGTTCGATAGCAACAACAATGGATTTCTCCATTTTGTCGCTAACAACGCGACCTTGCAGAGTACGGATTTTATCGGTCATTACGCACCCGCCTTCTCGTTCAGTAAAGTCTTAACGCGTGCGACATCGCGACGCACTTGCTTCAACAGGTGAGACTGTTGCAGCTGGCCACTTGCAGCCTGCATACGCAGGTTGAACTGCTCACGCAGCAGGTTCAGCAGCTCGGTGTTCAGCTCTTCAACGCTCTTCTCACGCAGCTCTTTTGCTTTCATTACATCACCGTCTTAGTTACAAAGGTGGTTTTAATCGGCAGTTTCGCTGCTGCCAGCTTGAATGCTTCACGGGCCAGCTCTTCCGGAACACCGTCCATTTCATACAGGACTTTACCCGGCTGAATCAAGGCAACCCAATACTCCACGTTACCTTTACCTTTACCCATACGCACTGCCAGCGGCTTTTCAGTGATCGGTTTGTCCGGGAACACACGGATCCAGATCTTACCTTGACGCTTAACTGCACGGGTCATAGCACGACGTGCTGCTTCGATCTGACGGGCAGTCAGACGACCACGGCCAACAGCTTTCAGACCGAAGCTGCCGAAGCTAACATCCGTACCCTGCGCCAGACCGCGGTTACGGCCTTTGTGCATTTTACGGAATTTTGTACGCTTTGGTTGTAACATCAGCGACGCTCCTTATTTACGGCCTTTACGCTGCTGCTTTTTAGGTTGTGCAGCCGGTTTTTCCGGTTGTTCAACAGCAGCCATACCACCCAGGATCTCGCCTTTGAAGATCCACACTTTAACGCCGATTACACCGTAAGTGGTGTGCGCTTCAGAGGTGTTGTAGTCGATGTCAGCACGCAGAGTGTGCAGCGGTACGCGACCTTCGCGGTACCATTCGGTACGTGCGATTTCCGCGCCGCCCAGACGGCCGCTAACTTCAACTTTAATACCTTTAGCGCCCAGACGCATTGCGTTCTGTACAGCACGCTTCATAGCACGACGGAACATTACGCGACGTTCCAGCTGAGAAGTGATGCTGTCAGCAACCAGTTTTGCGTCCAGTTCAGGCTTACGAACTTCGGCGATGTTGATCTGTGCAGGAACGCCAGCGATGTCCGCTACGACCTTACGCAGTTTTTCTACGTCTTCACCTTTTTTACCGATAACGATACCCGGGCGAGCAGTGTGAATGGTTACACGGATGCTCTTAGCCGGACGCTCGATAACGATACGAGATACGGACGCTTTAGCCAGTTCCTTAGTCAGGTACTGACGTACTTTAAAATCGCTGTCCAGGTTGTCAGCGAATTCTTTGGTGTTCGCAAACCAGGTAGAGTTCCATGGTTTTACAATACCCAGGCGAATACCATTAGGATGTACTTTCTGACCCATTGCTAGTCTCCAGAGTCTCAGCGATCGGACACAACCACAGTGATGTGGCTGGTGCGCTTCAGGATGCGATCTGCACGACCTTTTGCACGCGGCATAATGCGCTTCATGCTCGGGCCTTCGTCTACGAAAATTTTCGTAACTTTCAGATCGTCAATGTCAGCGCCATCGTTGTGTTCAGCGTTAGCAATGGCAGATTCCAGAACTTTCTTAACCAGTACAGCCGCTTTCTTATTGGTGTAGGTCAGAATATCCAGAGCCTGCGACACTTTCTTACCGCGAATCAGGTCAGCAACAAGGCGAACCTTCTGAGCAGAAGAACGAGCATGGCGATGTTTAGCGATAGTTTCCATCTCTTCCTCCTACCTTATTTCTTTTTCGCTTTTTTATCAGCAGCATGGCCGCGATAAGTACGAGTCGGTGCGAATTCACCCAGTTTGTGACCAACCATTTCGTCGGTTACAAATACCGGAACGTGCTGACGACCATTATGGACAGCGATGGTCAAACCGATCATGTTAGGAAAGATCGTTGAACGACGGGACCAAGTGCGCAGGGGCTTCTTGTCTCCGCTTTCCACCGCTTTCTCTACCTTCTTCAGCAAGTGCAGGTCAATAAAAGGACCTTTCTTGAGAGAACGTGGCATGGCTTATCCTCTAAAATTATTTGCTACGGCGACGTACGATAAATTTATCAGTACGCTTGTTGCTGCGGGTCTTCTTACCTTTGGTCTGAACGCCCCACGGGGTTACCGGGTGCTTACCAAAGTTACGACCTTCACCACCACCATGTGGGTGGTCTACCGGGTTCATCGCAGTACCGCGAACGGTAGGACGAACACCACGCCAACGTGCAGCACCTGCTTTACCCAGAACGCGCAGCATATGCTCAGCATTGCCAACTTCGCCCAGAGTTGCACGGCAGTCTGCTTCTACTTTACGCATTTCACCAGAACGCAGACGCAGGGTGACATAAGCACCATCGCGAGCAACGATCTGAACGTAAGTACCAGCGGAACGTGCCAGCTGACCGCCTTTACCTGGCTTCATTTCTACGTTGTGAACAGTAGAACCAACCGGGATGTTGCGCATCGGCAGGGTGTTACCTGGTTTGATTGCAGCATCAACGCCAGACTGAATCTGGTCGCCAGCTTTCAGGCCTTTAGGGGCCAGGATGTAACGGCGTTCACCGTCTTTGTACAGAACCAGCGCGATGTTCGCGGAGCGGTTCGGATCGTACTCAAGACGTTCAACAACTGCCGGGATACCGTCTTTGTTGCGTTTGAAGTCAACAATACGGTAAGCCTGCTTGTGGCCACCACCGATATGACGAGTGGTGATACGGCCATTGTTGTTACGACCACCGGATTTGCTGTTTTTTTCCAGCAACGGAGCAAAAGGTTTGCCCTTGTGCAGCTCAGGGTTAACCACTTTAACAACGTGGCGACGACCCGGAGATGTCGGTTTACATTTAACAACTGCCATTGTATTACTCCTCCGACTTACTCAGCGCCGCCAACGAAGTCCAGATTCTGGCCTTCTTTCAGGGTGACGTAAGCTTTTTTCCAGTCGCTACGACGACCGATACGCTGTCCGTGACGTTTAACTTTCCCTTTAACTACCAGGGTGTTAACGACTTCGACTTCGACTTCAAACAGTTTCTGCACAGCAGCTTTGATTTCTGCTTTGGTCGCGTCTTTAGCAACTTTGAGTACGATGGTGTTGGATTTTTCCATCGCAGTAGACGCTTTTTCAGAAACGTGCGGTGCACGCAGCACCTTCAGCAGACGTTCTTCACGAATCATGCCAGCATCTCCTCAACTTGCTTAACAGCATCAGCAGTCATTACGACTTTGTCGAAGGCGATCAGGCTAACCGGGTCGATACCAGTTGCATCGCGTACGTCAACCTTGTGCAGGTTGCGCGCAGCCAGGAACAGGTTTTCGTCCAGCTCACCGGTGATGATCAGCACATCTTCCAGAGCCATGTCTTTCAGTTTCTGTGCCAGCAGCTTGGTTTTCGGCGCTTCTACAGAGAACTTCTCGACAACGATCAGACGATCCTGACGTACCAGTTCGGACAGGATGCTTTTCAGCGCGCCGCGGTACATCTTCTTGTTAACTTTTTGACTGTGGTCCTGCGGACGAGCAGCGAAGGTCACGCCACCAGAACGCCAAATCGGGCTCTTGATAGAACCAGAACGCGCACGGCCGGTGCCTTTCTGGCGCCACGGTTTTTTACCGGAACCAGTTACTTCAGCACGAGTCTTCTGAGCACGAGTACCCTGACGAGCACCAGCTGCATAAGCAACAACAACCTGGTGAACCAGCGCTTCGTTGAAATCACGACCGAAGGTAGTTTCGGAAACAGTCAGCGCGCTCTGCGCGTCTTTCAATACTAATTCCATTGCTATCTCCTTACGCCTTCACAGCTGGTTTAACGATCAGGTCGCTACCGGTTGCACCCGGAACAGCACCTTTAACCAGCAGCAGGTTGCGCTCAGCGTCAACGCGTACTACGTCAAGGCTCTGAACGGTTACACGTTCGTTACCCATCTGACCTGCCATTTTCTTGCCTTTGAACACTTTGCCCGGAGTCTGGTTCTGACCGATAGAACCCGGAACGCGGTGAGACAAGGAGTTACCGTGAGTAGCGTCCTGGGTACGGAAGTTCCAGCGCTTAACGGTACCTGCGAAACCTTTACCTTTAGAGGTGCCAGTTACGTCAACTTTTTTAACGTCAGCAAACAGTTCGACGCTAATGCTCTGACCTACAGTGAACTCTTCGCCTTCAGCCAGGCGGAATTCCCACAGACCACGGCCAGCTTCTACGCCAGCTTTAGCGAAGTGGCCAGCTTCAGGCTTGGTCACACGGTTAGCTTTTTTAGCACCGGTGGTTACCTGAATAGCACGGTAGCCATCGTTAGCCAGGTCTTTAACCTGAGTAACGCGGTTTGCTTCAACTTCGATTACGGTTACTGGGATAGAAACGCCGTCTTCTGTGAAGATACGGGTCATACCCACTTTTTTACCGACTAAACCAATCATTGTTTCAACCTCTCAATCGCTCAATGACCTGATTAACCCAGGCTGATCTGCACGTCTACACCGGCAGCCAGATCCAGACGCATCAGAGCATCAACGGTTTTCTCGGTTGGCTCAACGATGTCAACCAGACGCAAGTGAGTACGGATTTCGTACTGATCGCGCGCGTCTTTGTTGACGTGCGGGGAGATCAGAACGGTAAAACGCTCTTTGCGTGTCGGCAGCGGGATCGGACCACGGACCTGCGCACCAGTGCGCTTGGCAGTCTCGACGATTTCCGCGGTTGCTTGATCGATCAGACGATGATCAAACGCTTTCAGGCGGATACGGATTCTTTGGTTCTGCATGAGACCAGAGCTCCAATTATTTTATAAACGAAAATGATTACTCCTCAGACCCATTACGATTGATGGGAGAGTGTAACCGTTCTTACGTAGCCCCCCGATTGGGAGCATTGTTAGGTAGCCAAATTCGGCTAACTGAGGTTCAGATCGAACCTGCTGTCAACTACGACAAGCCCGCGCATTATACGTAAATCTGAGCCTGACGCAAGCATCGCGTAGAAATTAATCGCAACGTGCAGATTGCGAGCTGCATTCCACAAAATTTGTAGGGTTGTGAAGATAGTGTTTTTCACCGGAACCAGATTAACAAAGCAGCGATTTCTCTGTTGCTGAGTATCCAAAGTTATTCGATGGTGATACTCCAACTACAGAGGATATTTTATGGACGCTACCCTTCCCTTTCTGATTTTGTACGCTTGTTTATCAGCCCTACTTTTTTTCTGGGATGCAAAGCATGGCTTGTTACCTGACAGATTTACCTGCCCGTTACTCTGGTCTGGTCTTTTGTTCTATCAAGTTTGTCAGCCTGCCGGGTTAGCCGATGCATTATGGGGGGCGACTATCGGTTACGGCGCATTCGCTGTTATTTATTGGGGCTATCGCATACTGCGACATAAAGAAGGATTAGGCTATGGCGATGTGAAATTTCTCGCCGCCCTTGGTGCCTGGCATACATGGGCCTTCTTACCACGGCTGGTTTTCCTTGCTGCCTCATTCGCTTGCGGAGCCGTAGTTATTGGCCTGCTCATGAGAGGAAAAGAATCATTAAAAAACCCGCTGCCTTTTGGACCATTTCTGGCGGCTGCGGGTTTCGTTGTTGGCTGGGATAGTTTGCTGACTGGCAGTTAATCTTTAACTTTAATTTGTGATTGCAGGTAATTCTGCAGGCCGATTTTACCGATGAGATCCAGTTCAGTTTCGAGCCAGTCGATATGACCTTCTTCATCTGCAAGGATCTCGATCATCATATCGCGGCTAACATAGTCATGAACGCTGTCGGCATAAGCGATAGCCTCACGGAGATCCTTCGCACCTTCCAGCTCTAATCGCAGGTCGGATTGCAGCATCTCTTCAACATCTTCACCAATCCCCAGCTTGCCTAAATCCTGTAAGTTTGGGATTCCTTCTAAGAACAAAATACGCTCGATATATTTATCTGCGTGTTTCATCTCATCGATAGATTCATGGTATTCGACGTCATTGAGACGCATCAGGCCCCAGTTTTTAAACATTCGGGCATGGAGAAAATACTGATTGATTGCGACAAGCTCATTTCCCAATAGTTTATTGAGATAATTTATGATTTTAACATCACCTTTCATTTTATAGTCCCTCCGCTTCCACTATTAGAGCGTAGATGGGGCTAGCGGGATGTCAAAAAATAAGCGTGAGCTTCAGGCAATCTCTTTAAATTCTGGCATCTGCATCAACTCGTCCTGCATCACTTCGCGTGCGGCGCGAATGCACTTACCACATTGATTTCCCACAGGAATAAACTTGCGTAATTGTTGGAAAGACTGAGGATGAAACTGACGGACTGCCTGGCGAATTTTTTTGTCACTTACACCATTACACAAACAAACGTACATGATTACTCCCGTTCAAATTCTGCGCAAAGTGTAAATGAGAATAGTTATGATTACAATAGCACAGTTTTATTTGCGCCACAGTTCGGCGAGCGAAATTACGACTAAATATTTCGAGCTCAAATTACGGGCAGCAAAAAGGGCGCCGAAGCGCCCTTTTCAATTCAAAACTAATTAACGAGTAATTAGCTCAGAACTTTAGCTACAACGCCCGCGCCAACGGTACGGCCGCCTTCACGGATTGCGAAACGCAGACCGTCGTCCATCGCGATCGGGTGGATCAGGGTAACAACCATTTTGATGTTGTCGCCCGGCATTACCATCTCTACGCCTTCCGGCAGTTCAATGGTACCAGTCACGTCAGTAGTACGGAAGTAGAACTGCGGACGGTAGCCTTTGAAGAACGGAGTATGACGGCCGCCTTCATCTTTGGACAGAATGTACACTTCAGATTCGAACTTGGTGTGCGGCT
>NZ_PTRL01000015.1:0-4505 GCF_002966005.1 Escherichia sp. MOD1-EC5433
GAATTTGCCTGGCGGCCGTAGCGCGGTGGTCCCACCTGACCCCATGCCGAACTCAGAAGTGAAACGCCGTAGCGCCGATGGTAGTGTGGGGTCTCCCCATGCGAGAGTAGGGAACTGCCAGGCATCAGATAAAGCGAAAGGCCATCCGGAAGGATGGCCTTTTTGCGCTGGTGAAAACTTCTCCTGTCGTCATATCTACAAGCCATCCCCCCGCAGATACGGTAAACTAGCCTCGTTTTTGCATCAGGAAAGCAGCTATGAACCACTCCTTAAAACCCTGGAACACATTTGGCATTGATCATAATGCTCAGCACATTGTATGTGCCGAAGACGAACAACAACTACTCAATGCCTGGCAACATGCGACCGCAGAAGGACAGCCTGTTCTTATTCTGGGGGAAGGAAGCAACGTACTTTTCCTGGAAGATTACTGCGGAACAGTAATCATCAACCGAATCAAAGGAATCGAAATTAATGATAAACCTGATGCATGGTATTTACATGTGGGTGCAGGAGAAAACTGGCATCATCTGGTGAAATACACTTTGCAGCAAGGAATGCCCGGTCTGGAAAATCTGGCATTAATTCCTGGTTGTGTCGGCTCATCACCTATCCAGAATATTGGTGCTTATGGCGTAGAATTACAGCGAGTTTGCGCTTATGTTGACTGTGTTGAACTGGCGACAGGCAAGCAAGTGCGCTTAACTGCCAAAGAGTGCCGCTTTGGCTATCGCGACAGTATTTTTAAGCATGAATATCAGGATCGCTTCGCCATTGTAGCCGTAGGTCTGCGTCTGCCAAAAGAGTGGCAACCTGTATTGACTTACGGTGACTTAACTCGTCTGGAGCCTTCAACAGTAACGCCACTGCAAGTATTTGATGCAGTGTGCCATATGAGAACGACAAAGCTTCCCGATCCAAAAGTGAACGGCAATGCCGGTAGTTTCTTCAAAAATCCTGTTGTATCTGCCGAAACGGCTAACGCGTTGTTGGCACAATTTCCAACGGCACCGAATTACCCCCAGGCGGATGGTTCAGTAAAACTGGCTGCTGGCTGGCTCATCGATCAGTGTCAGCTAAAAGGGACGCAAATGGGTGGGGCTGCGGTACACCGTCAACAGGCGTTAGTTCTCGTCAATGAAGGCAATGCAAAAAGCGAAGATGTCGTGCAACTGGCACATCATGTAAGACAGAAAGTTGGTGAAAAATTTAATGTCTGGCTTGAGCCCGAAGTTCGCTTTATTGGTGCATCAGGTGAAGTTAGCGCAGTGGAGACGATTTCATGAAGGATAATACCGTACCACTGAAATTAATCGCGCTGTTAGCGAACGGCGAATTTCACTCTGGCGAGCAGCTAGGTGAAACGTTAGGAATGAGCCGGGCGGCCATTAATAAACACATTCAGACGCTGCGTGACTGGGGTGTTGATGTCTTTACCGTTCCGGGTAAAGGATACAGCCTGCCTGAGCCCATTCAGTTACTTAATGCTGAACAGATATTGAGTCAGCTGGATGGCGGTAGTGTAGCCGTGCTGCCAGTAATTGACTCAACTAATCAGTACCTTCTTGATCGTATCGAAGAGCTTAAATCGGGCGATGCCTGTGTCGCAGAATATCAGCAGGCAGGCCGTGGTCGCCGTGGTCGGAAATGGTTTTCGCCTTTTGGCGCAAACTTATATTTGTCGATGTTCTGGCGTCTGGAACAGGGCCCGGCTGCGGCGATTGGTTTAAGTCTGGTTATCGGTATCGTGATGGCGGAAGTATTACGCAAGCTGGGTGCAGACAAAGTTCGCGTTAAATGGCCTAATGACCTCTATCTGCAGGATCGCAAGCTGGCAGGCATTCTTGTGGAGCTGACTGGCAAAACCGGCGATGCAGCACAAATTGTCATTGGCGCCGGAATCAACATGGCAATGCGTCGTGTTGAAGAGAGTGTCGTTAACCAGGGATGGATCACATTGCAGGAAGCAGGGATCAATCTCGATCGTAATACGTTGGCAGCCATGCTAATACGTGAATTACGCGCGGCGCTGGAACTCTTCGAGCAAGAAGGATTGGCACCTTATCTTTCGCGCTGGGAAAAGCTGGATAATTTTATTAATCGCCCAGTGAAACTTATCATTGGTGATAAAGAAATATTTGGTATTTCACGCGGAATAGACAAACAGGGCGCTTTATTGCTTGAGCAGGATGGAATAATAAAACCCTGGATGGGTGGTGAAATATCCCTGCGTAGTGCAGAAAAATAAGAAAGGGGAGCATTAGCTCCCCTGCAAATTATTTGCGTAGTCTGACTTCTTCTACCGCATGATTAGCACTCTTCGTCAGGATTAAACTGGCGCGCTCGCGAGTGGGTAGAATATTTTGCTTTAAGTTCAGCCAGTTGATCTCTTTCCACAGAGTCATGGCGGTTTTGATCGCTTCTTCCTTAGTTAATTTCGCATAGTTATGGAAATAGGAATCCGGGTCTGTAAAAGCCCCTTCGCGGAATTTCAGGAAGCGGTTGATATACCATGTTTGAAGTAAGTCTTCAGGCGCATCAACATATATCGAAAAATCGACAAAATCAGAAACAAATACATGATGCGGGTCGTGCGGATAATCCATCCCACTTTGTAAGACATTTAGTCCTTCAAGAATTAGGATATCAGGCTGAACAACGGTTTTATCACCATTTGGGATTACATCATAAATAAGATGCGAGTAAACCGGTGCCGTAACGTTTGGTACACCCGATTTGAGATCGGAAACAAACTTCACCAGACGATGCATATCATACGATTCCGGGAAGCCTTTCTTTTTCATCAGCCCGCGTTCTTTAAGCACTTTGTTGGGATGAAGAAAACCATCGGTGGTGATCAGTTCAACACGGCGATGTTCCGGCCAACGGCTTAAAAGCGCCTGTAATACACGGGCGGTTGTACTTTTCCCCACAGCTACACTGCCTGCGATACTGATAATGTAAGGAATGCGTTGTCCGTTAGTGCCAAGAAACTGTTCCAGAACTGCCTGACGGCGCAGATTCGAGCTTATATAGAAGTTCAGCAAACGCGACAAAGGTAAATAGATCTCGGCAACTTCTTCTAACGAGAGATCTTCATTTATACCTTTGAGACGGGCGATCTCATCTTCCGATAACGTCATCGGTACGGAATCACGCAGAGCTGCCCACTGGTTGCGGTCAAACTGTAGGTAAGGCGTCATTAACGTTTGCTCTTTTATACTCATAAGCATGTTTCTGACGGTCATAGCTTTATCGGCAAAGCGATATTTGCCATGGCGCGTCACAGTTCTGTTGAATGGGTTAATGGGCAGGAGGGTAACACCAGATGGGGAGGAATAATAAGAAAAAATCGCTTACGGGAAGCTATCGGTGAAAAGCAATGTGACAGATATTCCATCTGATAAAAAGAATGGTGTTTTAACTGGCGAACATTGTTAAGCAGAACGATGCCGAAAAAATGTGCTAATCTGCTCTTTATTCGGCTGTTTCTTCATCGCATTGTTTAAAATATGGCCAACAAAACAAATTATGCAATTTTTTAGTTGCATGAGTTCGCATGTCTCCATAGAATGCGCGCTACTTGATGCCGACTTAGCTCAGTAGGTAGAGCAACTGACTTGTAATCAGTAGGTCACCAGTTCGATTCCGGTAGTCGGCACCATCAAGTCCGGTGGGGTTCCCGAGCGGCCAAAGGGAGCAGACTGTAAATCTGCCGTCACAGACTTCGAAGGTTCGAATCCTTCCCCCACCACCAATTTCGGCCACGCGATGGCGTAGCCCGAGACGATAAGTTCGCTTACCGGCTCGAATAAAGAGAGCTTCTCTCGATATTCAGTGCAGAATGAAAATCAGGTAGCCGAGTTCCAGGATGCGGGCATCGTATAATGGCTATTACCTCAGCCTTCCAAGCTGATGATGCGGGTTCGATTCCCGCTGCCCGCTCCAAGATGTGCTGATATAGCTCAGTTGGTAGAGCGCACCCTTGGTAAGGGTGAGGTCGGCAGTTCGAATCTGCCTATCAGCACCACTTCTTTTCTCCTCCCTGTTTTTTCCTTCTGTTTATTGCATTCAACAAGTCGGGCATGTTGCCTGGTTGATGTGGTGATATCACCGATTTATCCGTGTCTTAGAGGGACAATCGATGTCTAAAGAAAAGTTTGAACGTACAAAACCGCACGTTAACGTCGGTACTATCGGCCACGTTGACCATGGTAAAACAACGCTGACCGCTGCAATCACTACCGTACTGGCTAAAACCTACGGCGGTGCTGCTCGCGCATTCGACCAGATCGATAACGCGCCGGAAGAAAAAGCTCGTGGTATCACCATCAACACTTCTCACGTTGAATACGACACCCCGACCCGTCACTACGCGCACGTAGACTGCCCGGGGCACGCCGACTATGTTAAAAACATGATCACCGGTGCTGCGCAGATGGACGGCGCGATCCTGGTTGTTGCTGCGACTGACGGCCCGATGCCGCAGACTCGTGAGCACATCC
>NZ_PTRL01000016.1:0-3153 GCF_002966005.1 Escherichia sp. MOD1-EC5433
TGATGCCTGGCAGTTCCCTACTCTCGCATGGGGAGACCCCACACTACCATCGGCGCTACGGCGTTTCACTTCTGAGTTCGGCATGGGGTCAGGTGGGACCACCGCGCTACGGCCGCCAGGCAAATTCTGTTTTATCAACACGTCTTATCCTGACATGTCGATTTAATCTGTATCAGGCTGAAAATCTTCTCTCAATCCGCCAAAACACCTTCGGCGTTGTAAGGTTAAGCCTCACGGTTCATTAGTACCGGTTAGCTCAACGCATCGCTGCGCTTACACACCCGGCCTATCAACGTCGTCGTCTTCAACGTTCCTTCAGGACTCTCAAGGAGTCAGGGAGAACTCATCTCGGGGCAAGTTTCGTGCTTAGATGCTTTCAGCACTTATCTCTTCCGCATTTAGCTACCGGGCAGTGCCATTGGCATGACAACCCGAACACCAGTGATGCGTCCACTCCGGTCCTCTCGTACTAGGAGCAGCCCCCCTCAGTTCTCCAGCGCCCACGGCAGATAGGGACCGAACTGTCTCACGACGTTCTAAACCCAGCTCGCGTACCACTTTAAATGGCGAACAGCCATACCCTTGGGACCTACTTCAGCCCCAGGATGTGATGAGCCGACATCGAGGTGCCAAACACCGCCGTCGATATGAACTCTTGGGCGGTATCAGCCTGTTATCCCCGGAGTACCTTTTATCCGTTGAGCGATGGCCCTTCCATTCAGAACCACCGGATCACTATGACCTGCTTTCGCACCTGCTCGCGCCGTCACGCTCGCAGTCAAGCTGGCTTATGCCATTGCACTAACCTCCTGATGTCCGACCAGGATTAGCCAACCTTCGTGCTCCTCCGTTACTCTTTAGGAGGAGACCGCCCCAGTCAAACTACCCACCAGACACTGTCCGCAACCCGGATCACGGGTCCACGTTAGAACATCAAACATTAAAGGGTGGTATTTCAAGGTCGGCTCCACGCAGACTGGCGTCCACGCTTCAAAGCCTCCCACCTATCCTACACATCAAGGCTCAATGTTCAGTGTCAAGCTATAGTAAAGGTTCACGGGGTCTTTCCGTCTTGCCGCGGGTACACTGCATCTTCACAGCGAGTTCAATTTCACTGAGTCTCGGGTGGAGACAGCCTGGCCATCATTACGCCATTCGTGCAGGTCGGAACTTACCCGACAAGGAATTTCGCTACCTTAGGACCGTTATAGTTACGGCCGCCGTTTACCGGGGCTTCGATCAAGAGCTTCGCCTTGCGGCTGACCCCATCAATTAACCTTCCGGCACCGGGCAGGCGTCACACCGTATACGTCCACTTTCGTGTTTGCACAGTGCTGTGTTTTTAATAAACAGTTGCAGCCAGCTGGTATCTTCGACTGATTTCAGCTCCACGAGCAAGTCGCTTCACCTACGCATCAGCGTGCCTTCTCCCGAAGTTACGGCACCATTTTGCCTAGTTCCTTCACCCGAGTTCTCTCAAGCGCCTTGGTATTCTCTACCTGACCACCTGTGTCGGTTTGGGGTACGATTTGATGTTACCTGATGCTTAGAGGCTTTTCCTGGAAGCAGGGCATTTGTTGCTTCAGCACCGTAGTGCCTCGTCATCACGCCTCAGCCTTGATTTTCCGGATTTGCCTGGAAAACCAGCCTACACGCTTAAACCGGGACAACCGTCGCCCGGCCAACATAGCCTTCTCCGTCCCCCCTTCGCAGTAACACCAAGTACAGGAATATTAACCTGTTTCCCATCGACTACGCCTTTCGGCCTCGCCTTAGGGGTCGACTCACCCTGCCCCGATTAACGTTGGACAGGAACCCTTGGTCTTCCGGCGAGCGGGCTTTTCACCCGCTTTATCGTTACTTATGTCAGCATTCGCACTTCTGATACCTCCAGCAACCCTCACAGGCCACCTTCACAGGCTTACAGAACGCTCCCCTACCCAACAACGCATAAGCGTCGCTGCCGCAGCTTCGGTGCATGGTTTAGCCCCGTTACATCTTCCGCGCAGGCCGACTCGACCAGTGAGCTATTACGCTTTCTTTAAATGATGGCTGCTTCTAAGCCAACATCCTGGCTGTCTGGGCCTTCCCACATCGTTTCCCACTTAACCATGACTTTGGGACCTTAGCTGGCGGTCTGGGTTGTTTCCCTCTTCACGACGGACGTTAGCACCCGCCGTGTGTCTCCCGTGATAACATTCTCCGGTATTCGCAGTTTGCATCGGGTTGGTAAGTCGGGATGACCCCCTTGCCGAAACAGTGCTCTACCCCCGGAGATGAATTCACGAGGCGCTACCTAAATAGCTTTCGGGGAGAACCAGCTATCTCCCGGTTTGATTGGCCTTTCACCCCCAGCCACAAGTCATCCGCTAATTTTTCAACATTAGTCGGTTCGGTCCTCCAGTTAGTGTTACCCAACCTTCAACCTGCCCATGGCTAGATCACCGGGTTTCGGGTCTATACCCTGCAACTTAACGCCCAGTTAAGACTCGGTTTCCCTTCGGCTCCCCTATTCGGTTAACCTTGCTACAGAATATAAGTCGCTGACCCATTATACAAAAGGTACGCAGTCACCCCATAAAGAGGCTCCCACTGCTTGTACGTACACGGTTTCAGGTTCTTTTTCACTCCCCTCGCCGGGGTTCTTTTCGCCTTTCCCTCACGGTACTGGTTCACTATCGGTCAGTCAGGAGTATTTAGCCTTGGAGGATGGTCCCCCCATATTCAGACAGGATACCACGTGTCCCGCCCTACTCATCGAGCTCACAATATGTGCATTTTTGTGTACGGGGCTGTCACCCTGTATCGCGCGCCTTTCCAGACGCTTCCACTAACACACACACTGATTCAGGCTCTGGGCTGCTCCCCGTTCGCTCGCCGCTACTGGGGGAATCTCGGTTGATTTCTTTTCCTCGGGGTACTTAGATGTTTCAGTTCCCCCGGTTCGCCTCATTAACCTATGGATTCAGTTAATGATAGTGTGACGAATCACACTGGGTTTCCCCATTCGGAAATCGCCGGTTATAACGGTTCATATCACCTTACCGACGCTTATCGCAGATTAGCACGTCCTTCATCGCCTCTGACTGCCAGGGCATCCACCGTGTACGCTTAGTCGCTTAACCTCACAACCCGAAGATGTTTCTTGCGATT
>NZ_PTRL01000017.1:0-1702 GCF_002966005.1 Escherichia sp. MOD1-EC5433
ACTGCTCTTTAACAATTTATCAGACAATCTGTGTGGGCACTCGAAGATACGGATTCTTAACGTCCTCGGACGATAAATGAATACCAAGTCTCAAGAGTGAACACGTAATTCATTACGAAGTTTAATTCTTTGAGCATCAAACTTTTAAATTGAAGAGTTTGATCATGGCTCAGATTGAACGCTGGCGGCAGGCCTAACACATGCAAGTCGAACGGTAACAGGAATCAGCTTGCTGATTCGCTGACGAGTGGCGGACGGGTGAGTAATGTCTGGGAAACTGCCCGATGGAGGGGGATAACTACTGGAAACGGTAGCTAATACCGCATAACGTCGCAAGACCAAAGAGGGGGACCTTCGGGCCTCTTGCCATCGGATGTGCCCAGATGGGATTAGCTAGTAGGTGGGGTAACGGCTCACCTAGGCGACGATCCCTAGCTGGTCTGAGAGGATGACCAGCCACACTGGAACTGAGACACGGTCCAGACTCCTACGGGAGGCAGCAGTGGGGAATATTGCACAATGGGCGCAAGCCTGATGCAGCCATGCCGCGTGTATGAAGAAGGCCTTCGGGTTGTAAAGTACTTTCAGCGGGGAGGAAGGGAGTAAAGTTAATACCTTTGCTCATTGACGTTACCCGCAGAAGAAGCACCGGCTAACTCCGTGCCAGCAGCCGCGGTAATACGGAGGGTGCAAGCGTTAATCGGAATTACTGGGCGTAAAGCGCACGCAGGCGGTCTGTTAAGTCAGATGTGAAATCCCCGGGCTCAACCTGGGAACTGCATCTGATACTGGCAGGCTTGAGTCTCGTAGAGGGGGGTAGAATTCCAGGTGTAGCGGTGAAATGCGTAGAGATCTGGAGGAATACCGGTGGCGAAGGCGGCCCCCTGGACGAAGACTGACGCTCAGGTGCGAAAGCGTGGGGAGCAAACAGGATTAGATACCCTGGTAGTCCACGCCGTAAACGATGTCGACTTGGAGGTTGTGCCCTTGAGGCGTGGCTTCCGGAGCTAACGCGTTAAGTCGACCGCCTGGGGAGTACGGCCGCAAGGTTAAAACTCAAATGAATTGACGGGGGCCCGCACAAGCGGTGGAGCATGTGGTTTAATTCGATGCAACGCGAAGAACCTTACCTGGTCTTGACATCCACAGAACTTTCCAGAGATGGATTGGTGCCTTCGGGAACTGTGAGACAGGTGCTGCATGGCTGTCGTCAGCTCGTGTTGTGAAATGTTGGGTTAAGTCCCGCAACGAGCGCAACCCTTATCCTTTGTTGCCAGCGGTCCGGCCGGGAACTCAAAGGAGACTGCCAGTGATAAACTGGAGGAAGGTGGGGATGACGTCAAGTCATCATGGCCCTTACGACCAGGGCTACACACGTGCTACAATGGCGCATACAAAGAGAAGCGACCTCGCGAGAGCAAGCGGACCTCATAAAGTGCGTCGTAGTCCGGATTGGAGTCTGCAACTCGACTCCATGAAGTCGGAATCGCTAGTAATCGTGGATCAGAATGCCACGGTGAATACGTTCCCGGGCCTTGTACACACCGCCCGTCACACCATGGGAGTGGGTTGCAAAAGAAGTAGGTAGCTTAACCTTCGGGAGGGCGCTTACCACTTTGTGATTCATGACTGGGGTGAAGTCGTAACAAGGTAACCGTAGGGGAACCTGCGGTTGGATCACCTCCTTACCTTAAAGAAGCGT
>NZ_PTRL01000023.1:0-566 GCF_002966005.1 Escherichia sp. MOD1-EC5433
ACGGTTCATATCACCTTACCGACGCTTATCGCAGATTAGCACGTCCTTCATCGCCTCTGACTGCCAGGGCATCCACCGTGTACGCTTAGTCGCTTAACCTCACAACCCGAAGATGTTTCTTGCGATTCACCATCGTGTTGCGAAAATTTGAGAGACTCACGAACAACTTACGTTGTTCAGTGTTTCAATTTTCAGCTTGATCCAGATTTTTAAAGAGCAAATATCTCAAACATCACTCGTAAGTGAGTTTTGAGATACAGAGGCCGGCGACTTTCACTCACAAACCAGCAAGTGGCGTCCCCTAGGGGATTCGAACCCCTGTTACCGCCGTGAAAGGGCGGTGTCCTGGGCCTCTAGACGAAGGGGACGTATCAGTCTGCTTCGCAAGACGCCTTGCTTTTTACTTTCTATCAGACAATCTGTGTGAGCACTTCAAAGAACGCTTCTTTAAGGTAAGGAGGTGATCCAACCGCAGGTTCCCCTACGGTTACCTTGTTACGACTTCACCCCAGTCATGAATCACAAAGTGGTAAGCGCCCTCCCGAAGGTTAAGCTACCTACTTCTT